>NZ_JAFBBR010000001.1:2544960-2863080 GCF_016907295.1 Microbacterium dextranolyticum | reverse complement strand
GCGGGTCAGACCCCGCCGAGCGCCGCAGAGACGACGGCGCGGGCCTCGGCCTGCACCTCGCGCAGGTGCTCCTCGCCGCGCAGCGACTCGGCGTACAGCTTGTAGACGTCCTCCGTGCCCGAGGGGCGCGCGGCGAACCAGGCGTGCTCCGTTTGCACCTTGAGGCCGCCGATCGCCGCGCCGTTGCCGGGCGCGTGCGACAGCTTGGCCGTGATCGGCTCGCCGGCGAGCTCCGTCGCCGACACGGCTTCGGGGGCGAGCTTCGCGAGGGCCGCCTTCTGAGCGGGGGATGCCGGGGCATCCACCCGCTGGTACGCCGACGCGCCGAACTGGGCTTCGAGCTCGGCGTAGCGCTGCGACGGCGTCTTGCCCGTCACGGCGAGGATCTCGGCGGAGAGCAGGCACAGCAGGATGCCGTCCTTGTCCGTCGTCCACACGGTGCCGTCGAAGCGCAGGAACGATGCCCCCGCCGACTCCTCGCCGCCGAAGGCGACCGAGCCGTCGAGCAGTCCCGGAACGAACCACTTGAACCCGACCGGGACCTCGAGCAGCGTCCGGCCGAGGGCCTCCGCGACGCGGTCGATGATCATGGACGACACGAGGGTCTTGCCGATGGCGGCATCCGCCGGCCACTGCGGGCGGTTCGCGTACAGGTAGTCGATCGCGACGGCCAGGTAGTGGTTGGGGTTCATGAGCCCGGCGTCGGGGGTCACGATGCCGTGGCGGTCGGCGTCGGCGTCGTTACCGGTGAGGATGTCGTACTCGTGGCGTCGCGCGACGAGGGATGCCATCGCCGAAGGCGACGAGGGATCCATGCGGATCTTCTCGTCCCAGTCGAGCGTCATGAAACGCCAGGTCGGGTCGACCTCGGGGTTCACGACCGTGAGATCGAGGCCGTAGCGCTCCGCGATGAGCGCCCAGTACTCGACGGATGCCCCGCCGAGGGGGTCGGCGCCGATGCGGACGCCCGCCTTCGCGATCGCGGCGACGTCGATGATGTCGGCGAGGTCGGCGACGTAGCCCTCGCGGAAGTCATAGGTGCCCAGCGTGTCGCCGTCGATGTCCTTGAACGGGGTGCGGTGGACGCCCTCGAGGCCCGCGGTGATCAGCGCGTTGGCGCGATCGGCGATCCAGCCCGTGGCGTCGGTGTCGGCCGGCCCGCCGTGCGGGGGGTTGTACTTGAAGCCGCCGTCGCGCGGCGGGTTGTGCGAGGGGGTGACGACGATGCCGTCGGCGCGACCGGCGTCATCCGTGGCGCGCCCCCTGTTGTACGCCAGGATCGCGTGGCTGAGCGCCGGCGTCGGCACCCACGAGTCGCGCGAATCGACGCGGATGTCCACGCCGTTGGCCACCAGCACCTCGATCGCGGTGCGCTCGGCCGGCAGCGACAGCCCGTGCGTGTCGCGGCCGAGGAACAGGGGACCGGTGATGCCCTGTGCGGCGCGGTAGTCGACGATCGCCTGGGTCGTGGCGAGGATGTGGTCCTCGTTGAAGCTCGTGCTCAGCGACGAGCCGCGGTGGCCGCTCGTGCCGAACGCGACGCGCTGGGCCGGCACCGAGGCATCCGGCTTGCGGTCGTAATACGCGGCGATGAGCTCATCGATGTCGATGAGGTCGGATGCTTCAGCGGGGGATCCTGCGCGGCTCATGAGGCCAGTCTGGCACCGCGCCGCCACGTTCGCATCGCCGGGTTGCCTTCCGTGCGACGGCCCGGGTCAGCCGCGGTGCAGGATCGAGGTCGCGATGCTGTCCGAGAACGTCGAGACCAGCACGAGAGTGTCGCTCGTGCACGACACCCGGGCATCGGCGATCGGCACGGCGCCGATCTGCTGGCTGAGGGCGCCGCCATCGGTCGGCTTGCTGTTGGCGGTCGCGAGCACGCGCAGCGCCTCGGTGGACTGGCTGGGCGCCCAGATGCGGTCGCCGCGGCTGGAGCGCTTCTGATCGTACGAACCGGTGACCTGGCCGGCGAAGGAGATCACGATCGTCTGGCCCGACACCTCGCCGGTGACGGCGATCTCCGGCGCCCACACGAACGTCCCGTCGGCGTTCAGGGTGAGGGTGGCGTTGCCGGCGGGCAGGAAGGTGCCGTCCGACTTCGACATCAGGCGGTTCACATCGTCGTAGTAGCCGACGAGGTCTTCCTGCCCCATCGTCCAGGTGCCGACGAGGCACGCCGCCGTCGTCGGCGACGGGCTCGGCGTGGGAGACACCGCGCTCGGCGTGGGGGAGGGGGCGGTCGATGCCGTCTCGCTCGGCGTCGGCGACGCCGCACCGGCCGGCTCGGCGTTCTCCGGCGAGCAGGCGCTCAGCACGAGGGTCAGGGCGACGGCGGTGACCCCGGCGGTGAGGGGCAGCAGACGGCGGATCATTCTCCCAGGGTAGGGCGTCCTTCCTGGCGTCATGCCGTGAGAGCCCGTCGAGAGGCGTCGGGATACCCGTCCGGCGCTGCTCAGCGGTGCAGAACGCTCGTCGCAGTGCCGCCGCTGATCGCGGAGACCAGGGTGAGGGTGTCGGAGGTGCACGTGTACGAGGCATCCGTGACAGGGGGCTCGACGATCTGCCGGGCGATGGGGCCGGGATCGGTCGCCGATCCATTGATCGTGGCGGTGACGGTCAGGCCGTCCGTCGAGGTCGATCCCGTCGAGATGCGGTCGGATGTCGCGGTGAACACCCCCTGCGCGCTGCCGCCGACCGAGATGAGCACCGTCGTGCCGGCGACGGCGGCGTCGATGGACGCGGCGGGCGACCACGTGAATCCACCGGTCGGGGTGAGCGTCAGCGTCGCCGATCCCGTCGGGGCGAACGTCGCGCCCGTCCCCGCCATCGCGGTGTTGACGTCGGTGAAGAACCGTTCCAGCGCGGCCTGATCCATCGTCCACGTGCCGGCGAGGCACGCCGCCGGGTCGACCGCCGGGCCGGTTGGGGTCGCGCCGGGAGCCGGCGTCGACGGCACGCTGGGCGCCGAGGCATCCGGCGACGGCGTGACACCGACGGCGCCGCTCGTTCCCGTGGGGGTCGCGCTCGCGCTCGTCTGCGGGCGTGCGCTCTCGGGAACGCATGCCGACAGCCCGAGAGTCAGGGCGAGGGCGCAGGCCAGAGCGGCGACGGGGGCGGCGCGACGGATCATGTCTCCACAGTAGGTGCGTCCACCGTCATCCGTCCGCCCGTCCATCCGCCCGGCGGACGCAACTAGGCTGAGGCGCGTGACTCTCGCGCCCGACCACTCCGGTGGCTCCTCCGACGATCACGCGGACTCGGCAGAGGCGCCCTCGCCCGCGCGCCGCACCTACAGCTATCTCGGTCCCGCAGGGACGTTCACCGAGGCCGCGCTCAGCCAGGTGCCCGAGGCGCGCGATCAGATCTGGCGGCCCGTCCGCAACGTGGGAGAAGCGCTCTCGGACGTCGTCGAGGGGCGGTCGGATGCCGCCATGATCGCGATCGAGAACTCGGTCGACGGCGGAGTCTCGACGGCGCAGGACGCCCTCGCGACGATGCCGGGCCTGCGGATCGTCGGCGAGTACCTCGTGCCGGTGAACTTCGTCCTCGTCGGCCGCCCGGGAACGCGCCTCGACGATGTCGCGCTGGTCGCCGCTCACCCGGTCGCCTACGCCCAGTGCCTGCAGTGGCTCACCGCCCGCCTCCCCGAACACGCCCACCTGCCTGCCGCGAGCAATGTCGCGTCGGCCGTGGGGATCGTCGACGGGGTGAGCGATGCGGATGCCGCGATCGCGCCACCGGGCATCCTCGACCACTACGACCTGGAGCTCCTCGCGGAGGGCATCGGCGACAACGCGAACGCCGTGACGCGGTTCGTCCTCGTCAGCCGTACGGTGGTGGCTCCGCCGCCGACCGGTGCCGACAAGACGTCGCTGATCGTCGAACTGCCCGAGGAGTACCCGGGCGCACTGCTGGAACTGCTCGAGCAGTTCGCGACGCGGGGGATCAACCTGTCGCTGCTCGCCTCGCGGCCGATCGGTGACGCCCTCGGGAGGTACCGTTTCGTCATCGACGCCGACGGGCACGTCCGTGACGAGCGCATGGCCGACGCGCTGCTGGGGCTGCGTCGGTTCAGCCCGAAGGTGCTCTTCCTCGGCTCGTACCCTCGGGCGGACAGAGCGATCGTGCACTATCCCGATCGGTACTCCGACGACGTGTTCGTCGAGGCGAGGGACTGGCTGCGCGGGCTCATCTCGGGCGAGCCCGAGGGCTGAGCGCGCGCGGTTCCGCTGTTCCGCTCGCCCGGAAGCGACCGGGGCGAGCCGATCAGGCGGCGAGCAGCTCGAGGGTGCGCGTGCGGCCGGAGGCGGCGTCCAGCGGCTCGCCGTCGTAGGCGCCGGCGACGGGCGAGATCATGATCTCGTCGACCCCGTGCGTGGCGGCGAAGGCGTCCAGACGCTCGCGCACCGAACCCGCATCGCCGACGAACCAGCGGCGGCGCAGCGCGTCGATGAGCGGTGCGGCCAGGTGATCGGAGCCTTCCGCATCCGCCGACTGCTCGACGGTCTCGAGAGCGGTCAACGGGCGGCCACCGCGCAGCCGCGCCATCATCCGTGCCTGCGGCAGCATGCGCTCGTCGGCTTCGGCGGCGGTGTCGGCGACGACCGCGTTGGCCGTCAGGAAGGTGCGCGGCGCGTCGAGGTGCTCCGAAGGCTGGAACGCCTGTCGGTAGAGGCCGAGGGCGCGCTCGAGGCCCTCGCCCGTGAAGTGGTTCGCGAACACGTATGGCAGGCCGAAGGCCGCGGCGAGCTGCGCGGAGTAGTCCGACGAGCCGAGCAGCCAGAGCTCGGGCGAGCCGCCGGCGGCGGGGGTGGCGTGGACCGTGTAGCGGTCGTCGCCGCTCGGGCGCCCGGTGAGGCGGAGCGTGGCACCGTCCGGTGAGGCGAGGGCGAGGATGTCTCGGATGTGATCGGGGAACCGATCGACGTCGCTCGTCGTGCCCGACATCCGCAGCAGCTGCGTGATCACGGGGTCGCTGCCGGGCGCGCGTCCGATGCCCAGGTCGATGCGGCCGGGCGCGATCGCCTCGAGCGCGGCGAACTGCTCGGCCACGACGAGGGGCGAGTGGTTGGGCAGCATGACGCCGCCCGACCCGACGCGGATCCGCTGGGTGCGGGCCGCGGCGGCCGCGGTCAGCACGGGAGGCGTGGTCGAGGCGACGGCGGGCATGTTGTGGTGCTCGGCGAACCAGTACCGGCGGTAGCCGAGCGCGTCGGCGCGCTGCACGAGGTCGAGGGACGCGGAGATCGCCTGTGCGCTGGATTGACCGGCGCGCACCGGGACGAGATCGAGGACGGAGAGAGCGGGAGAAGACATCACTCCTACCGAACGCGCGACCGCCGGTTCGCATTCCGGGGCGCGCGGAGCCCGGCTCGGGGCGACGGCTCGGCCCGGCTCAGCCCGAGCGCTTGACCACCTCGTAGGCGTCGAGGGCTTCTCGACGCGTCTCGGCCAGGTCCACGATCGGGTCGCGGCCTGAGGCATCCGGGGCCCACTCGCGGACGTAGTGGCCGCCCGCATCGAACTTCTTCGCCTGCAGTTCCGGGTTGAAGATCCGGAAGTACGGGGCTGCGTCGGCTCCGGACCCGGCGACCCATTGCCAGTTGAACGGGTTGCTCGCCTCGTCGGCGTCGACGAGGGTGTCCCAGAACCACTCCTCACCGCGTCGCCAGTCGATCAGCAGGTTCTTGATGAGAAAGGATGCCGTGACCATCCGCACCCGGTTGTGCATGTATCCGGTGCTCCAGAGCTCGCGCATGCCGGCATCCACGAGCGCAATGCCCGTCTCGCCCCGCTGCCACGCGCGCAGCATCGCCGGGCGCAGGCGAGGCCAGGGGAACGCATCGAACGCGGAGCGGAGGTTCTTCGTGGCGAGATCGGGGAAGTGGAACAGCGTGTGCCACGCGAACTCGCGCCAGCCGAGCTCGGACAGGAACCCGCCGAGCGGCTGCCCCGACGAGACGGCCGCGTGCCACACCTCGTGGGGGCTCAGCTCGCCCCAGCGCAGTCGAGGCGAGAGGAGCGACGTGGCACCCGCCGACGGTTCGTCGCGCGCGCGGTCGTAGTCGTCGGCATCGTCGGTGAGGAACTCGCGCAGCCTCGCTTTCGCTGCCCGCTCGCCCGGCGTCCAGCGCTCGCGCAGGCCCCCGGCCCAATCCGGCGTCGTGGGCAGCAGCGCCCACTCATCGAGGTTGTCGGATGCGGGACTGCGGGGCGGGCCCGAGATCTCACGCGGCTCGGGGAGGGGAGCGCGCGGCGGGGGGAGCTGCTGACACGCCTTCCAGAACGGCGTGAACACGCCGTACGGCGTGCCGGCGCCCGTGCGGACGGTCCACGGCTCGAAGAGCAGGGATGCCGCGAACGACGACACCTCGATGCCCGTCTCGCGCAGCGACGCCTTCAGCGCCGTGTCGATCTCGCGCTCGGCGCCGCCGTAGCGCCGGTTCCAGAACACGGCACCCGCCCCGGTCTCTTCGACGAGCGCAGGGATGACCTCGGCCGCGGCGCCGCGGCGGAGCACCAGCATCGACCCCTTCTCTGCCCAGCGCTCGCCGAGCTCGGCGAGGCTGTGGTGCAGCCACCAGCGCGCGGCTCCGCCGAGCGGGCGCACGCCGGGGGAGGCCTCGTCGAGGAGGTAGACGCCGATGACCGGCGCGCCGCGATCGACCGCGGCGCGCAGAGCCGGGTTGTCGGCGAGCCGCAGATCGTCGCGGAACCAGACGAGGGAGGGCGTGGTCGTCATGCTCCCATCGTGCCGCCGGTTCCGGATCGTCGCGAGGGCTTGCGCGGCGCCGGCGCCGATGGCTACTGAAGAGACTTTGTGAGTACACTCGTACTAATAAAACGAGCGCCGACGGCGACCGAGAGGTGGGGAATCCGTGATCCTGACACTGATCGTGGCGTGCGAGGTGGGCTTCTGGATGGCGATCCTCACCGGGTTGGTCGTCCGCTACCCGCTGCGAAGGCCGCGCCTCGGGGCCGCCCTGCTCGTCTCCGCCCCCGTGATCGACGTGGTGCTGCTCGTGCTCGTCGCCACGGACCTCCTCCGCGGCGGCACCGCCTCGTGGCAGCACGGTGTCGCAGCGATCTACATCGGCTTCTCGGTGGCGTTCGGGCACCGGGTCATCGCCTGGGCCGACGTCCGATTCGCCCATCGATTCGCCGGCGGACCCGCGCCGGTGCGGCTCGCGGGGGTGTCGTACACGGTGGCCTGTTGGAAGGACGTGGCACGCACGGGCCTCATGGTCGTCATCGCCGGCGGCCTGACCTGGGGGTTGATCGTCGTGGCGAACGACCCCGTGAGCACAGCCGAGCTTCTTGTGAACGCCCGGATCTTGGGCGTCATCCTCGTCGTCGACGTCGTGTGGGCGCTGAGCTATACGATCTGGCCGAAGCGGTCGCCGAGGGCCTCGGCGGCTGTGGAAAGCTGAGGGGCGTGCCTCGGCTCATCGACCACGACGCCCGTCATCGCGAGATCGCGGCGGCCTCGTTGCGTGTGCTGGAACGCGATGGGCTCGGTGCCTTGTCGGTTCGCGGCGTGGCAGACGAGGCGGGAATCGCCGCGGCGTCGCTGCGACGCGCGTTCCCCACCCAGCACGCGTTGCGCGAGTACTGCCTCGTCCTGATCGAGGAGCGTGTGACCGCGCGTATCGCCGACGTGCGTGGCGGAGCCGCGGGCAGGGCGCTCGTCGAGGCGATCCTCGCGCAGCTGCTGCCTCTCGACGCGGAGCGTCGCAGCGAGCTCGTCGCCCAGATCCAGTTGGGTGTGCTTGCGTTGTCGGATGTTCGTCTGCGTGCCTCGACGACGCGTTTGAATGACGCGGTCGGGCAGGCCTGTCGAGCATGTCTGGGCATCCTCGACAGCGCCGGCGCGCTCGGGTCGGGCCGAGACGTAAACGTCGAGACCGACCGTCTGCACGCGCTGATCGACGGCGTCGCGCTGCAGCTGGTGTGGGATGTCGCGGCGGTGGCTCCCGATCGGGCGGCCGGAATTCTGGCGCGGCATCTCGACGACATCTCTCGCGATGTCGGCGGCGCGGGTTAGATCACCGGCGAGCGGTGGCCCCGCGGCATGCTGAGCAGCAGACCGCCCGCGTCGACGCGCACACTGACCGACTTCGCCTGGCCGAACTCGTCGCCGTCCAGCTGCACCGGCTGGGGGCCTGAGGCGGCGAGCTCGAGGCCCGGCCCCTTGGCGTAGCGCACCGAGTTGTCCTTCGTCCGCAGTCGTAGGATCCGTCGCCCCGCGCGGAACCGGCGCAGCACACTGTTGTCCCACGCGACCCGGCGCCACACCGCGATCCACCCGATGGGGTTCTTCGGCTGGAAGACGACGACATCGAGGTCGCCGTCGGCGACGGATGCCTCCGGGATCAGCTCGAGTCCGGCCGGCAGCGAGCCGCAGTTGGCGAACAGCACGCTCTGGATGTGCGCCCGATGCATCCGGTGGCCGAGCACCTGGTACATGATCGGGAACGGCTTGGCCTTGACGAGCGAGCGCGCCGCGCCGTCGACGTAGGCGACCCAGCCGACCCGCTTCTTCAGATCGCCGCTCGTGTTGGCGATCATCGCGGCATCCAGCCCCATGCCGCCCATGACGACGAAGGCGTGCTCCTCGCGCTCGCCGCCCTCGCGGACGAGCTTCGCGTAGCCGATGTCGATCGCGTGGACGTCACCGTCGAAGGCCGCCGTGACCATCGCGGCGGGGTCGGCGAGGGGAAGGGAGAGGTTGCGGGCGAGCAGGTTCCCGGTTCCGCTCGGGACGATCGTCAACGGCACGCCGGTGCCGGCCATCGCTTGGCTGACGGCGCGGACGGTGCCGTCTCCGCCGGCGACGAGGACGGCGGCGGCGCCGGCGTCGAGCGCGTCGCGCGTGACGCCGTCACCGAGGTCGTCGACCGTCGTCTCGAAGAAGAGAGGCTCGTCCCACCCGGCGGCGGATGCGCTCGCTGCGACGAGCGCGCGCAGTGCATCCGCATCCACCTTGGTGGGGTTGTAGACGAGCGCGGCGCGGCGGGGGGATGCCTCGTCCCGGTTCGAGGAGGGGGCATCGACAGGCGGCATGCGGCCACCCTACTGCCCGGTCGTGGACGGTGGGGCCCGGGCCGACGCTGTGGAGAGTCCGGCTAACTAGACTGACCTGGTGATCGATCTGGCTCTCCTTCGCGACAACCCGGACCTCGTCAAGCGCTCGCAGGAGGCGCGCGGCGAGTCGCCCGACACCGTCGATGCTGCTCTCGACGCCGATCGGGCGCGTCGCGCCGCGATCACGGCGTTCGAAGAGCTGCGCGCGGCGCAGAACGCACACGGCAAGACCGTCGCCCAGGCGCCGAAGGACGAGAAGGCCGCCCTCGTCGCGCAGGCGAAGGAGCTCAGCGACCGGGTGAAAGCGGCGCAGCAGGCCGTCACGGCCGCCGAGGAGGCCGCCGACCAGGCTCTCTCTCGTATCGAGAACATCGTGATCGACGGCGTGCCCGCCGGTGGCGAGGAGGACTTCGTCACCCTTCGCACGCACGGCGAGCCCCGTGTGTTCGACTTCGAGCCGCTCGATCACCTCGCCATCGGCGAGAAGCTCGGCGCGATCGACATGGAGCGCGGCACGAAGGTGTCGGGGGCGCGGTTCTACTTCCTCACCGGCATCGGGGCGCGCCTCGAATACGCGCTGATGTCGCTCGGGCTGCAGCGGGCGGTGGATGCCGGGTTCATCCCGATGATCCCGCCGACGCTCGTGCGGCCGGAGGTCATGCGCGGCACCGGATTCCTCGGCAAGCACTCCGACGAGGTGTACCGCCTCGAGGCGCAGGATCTGTACCTGGTCGGCACGAGCGAGGTGGCGCTCGCCGGCTACCACATGGGCGAGATCATCGACCTGGCATCCGGCCCCAAGCGCTACGCCGGCTGGTCGACGTGCTACCGCAGCGAGGCGGGTTCGTACGGCAAGGACACCCGCGGCATCATCCGGGTGCACCAGTTCAACAAGCTCGAGATGTTCGTCTACACGACCCCTGAGGATGCCGAAGCCGAGCACCTGCGCCTCGTGGCACTCCAGGAGCAGATGCTGCAGGACCTCGGGCTCGCCTACCGGGTCATCGACGTCGCGGCCGGCGATCTCGGATCGAGCGCGGCCCGCAAGTACGACGTCGAGGCGTGGGTGCCCACGCAGGATGCCTTCCGCGAGCTCACCTCGACGAGCAACTGCACGACCTACCAGGCGCGTCGCCTCGACATCCGTCACCGCCCCGCTGTCGAGGGCGGCGCTCCCGGCAAGACGGCGCCGGTCGCGACCCTCAACGGCACGCTCGCGACCACGCGGTGGATCGTCGCGCTGCTGGAGACCCACCAGCGCGCCGACGGGTCGGTCGTGATCCCCGAGGTGCTGCGCCCGTATCTCGGCGGCCTCGAGGTGGCGGAGCCGATCGCGTGACCGGCGCACCCGCAGACGTCGCCGGCGACGGCTCCGACGAGGCGATGCTGCCGGCGACGGGATCGATCGAGGTGGTCGCCCCGGTCGATGCGGCGCACCTCGTCGAAGACCTGGCCGAAGAGGCCGAGAACCCCGCCACCCCCACGGTGCCCCTGCTCATCGCGCTCGACGTCGACGGCACCGTCCTCCGTGAGGACGAGACGCTCAGCCCGGGGATCGTCGAGGCCATCGCCCACGCGCATCGCGCGGGGCACGAGGTCATGCTCGCGACCGGACGGTCGTGGGAGGGGACCCGCGGTATCCAGCACGTGCTCGAACTCGCTCCGGAGTACGCGGTCTGCTCCAACGGCGCCGTCATCATGAAGCGCGTGGACGGCGCAGGCACGGGCGACGAGGACATCGCGTACGAACGCTTCCACATCGAGACCTTCGATCCCACGGAGGTGGTCGCGCTGCTGCGTGATCACCTGCCCGACGCGAAGTACCTGGTCGAGCTGGCCGACGGCGAGCGGCTGTACACCGAGTTCATGGACGACTGGAACCTCGTGCACGCTCGCCGCGTGGAGTTCGCCGAGCTGGTCGCGCAGCCGGTCTGCCGCGTCGTCGTGGTCTCGCCGGACGACACCGACGAGGACTTCGTGGACCTCGTCGCCCGCATCGGGCTGAACAAGGTGTCGTACGCGGTCGGCTGGTCGGCCTGGCTCGACATCGCCCCTCAGGGCGTGGACAAGTCGACGGCGCTCGAGCGGGTGCGCGGTTGGCTCGGTATCGCGCCCGAACGTGTGCTCGTCATGGGTGACGGTCGCAACGACGTCGGCATGTTCCGCTGGGCCCAAGCCCACGGCGGCCGCGCGATCGCGATGGGGCAGGGGCCCGACGAGGTGCGGCGTGAGGCGGGGGAGATCACGGCATCCGTCCACGCGGGCGGCGTGGCCGACGTGCTCCGCGCGCTCTGATCCCGCGAACGGGTCCTTATCAGGGCCCGCTCAGGCGGGCGCGGCAAGATGGGGCCGTCTCTCGACTAGACTCGACGCCTGTTCGACGGTGCCGCATCCTGCGTGATGCGCACCGCCGGGAGGGTTGTCCGAGCGGCCGATGGACCTGGTCTTGAAAACCAGTGGGCAGCAATGTCCCGTGGGTTCGAATCCCACACCCTCCGCTGTGATGGCGGTGACGCCTTCGAAGGGTCGCCGCCCTTCGAAAGGACACCAGTGAGCGCACGCACCGACCGGTCGAGGCGTACCCCCGTCGCGCGGCACGGCATCCTTCGCTCACCGAACCCCTTCGTCCAGGTCCTCACCGTGCTCGGTGCGATCGTCGGAGTCGTTGTCCTCAGCGTCGGCGCGATCGGCGCGTTCACCGTGTGGGACTCGGCGCGCGCCGTCGAGGCGGCAGGTGTGTCGATCGGTGGGGATGACGCGCAGCTGCCGCCGGCGATCGGCGAGATCGAGGGTGGCGTCAATCTGCTCATCGCCGGCACCGACTCATGCGAAGGCCCGAACGCTGCGCTCTCGGGTGCGTGCGAGAACGGCGACACCGACGGTGAGCGCAACGACGTGACCATGCTCGTGCACATCTCCGATGCGCCGCGCCGGGTGACAGTGATCTCGTTCCCGCGCGACATGCTCGTGCCGATCCCGGCCTGCACCGGTCAGGACGGCACGCAGTACTCGTCGATGAGCGAGCAGATGCTCAACGTCTCGTACATGTACGGCGGCCTGTCGTGCACCGTGCTGACGGTCGAGAAGCTCACCGGTGTCGACATCCAGTTCGCGGCGGCGACGCGGTGGACCGGTGTCATCAACATGTCCGACGCGATCGGTGGCGTCGACGTCTGCGTCGCCGACCAGATCGATGACGATCACACCGGCATTCACCTCGCGGCCGGGACGCACACGCTCCAGGGGGCCGAAGCGCTGCAGTTCCTGCGCATCCGCCACGGCATCGGCGACGGCTCGGATCTCGGTCGTATCTCGAACCAGCAGCAGTTCATGAGCTCGATGGTGCGCAAGCTCCAGTCGGACGGTGTGCTGGGCAACCCCGCCACGCTCTTGAACCTCGCCACGACGGCGGTCCGTCAGGTGACCAGCGGTCAGGTCGTGCTGAGCTCGTCACTCGCGAACCCGCAGCGCATGGTGCAGATCGCCATGGCGATGCGCAGCGTGCCCTACGAGGACATCGTCTTCGTGCAGTACCCCACCGCGTACGCGTCGGGTGGGTCGCGCGTCGTGCCGCTGACGGATGCCGCGGACGTGCTGTTCCAGGCGCTCGCCACGAACCAGCCCGTGCAGCTGAGCGGCGGCACCAGCGACGGTCACAGCACCGAGGTCGTCGGCGAGGCCGACGGTCCCGGTTCCACCACCGCGCCGTCCGAGGCGCCCACGGGGGAGGCGGCTCCGGCAGAGACGGCAGCGCCCAGCACGCCGGCGCCGTCGCAGTCGGCGGTGGAGCTGCCCAGCACCATCACGGGGCAGACGGCCAAGCAGGTCACCTGCACCGTCGCACAGCGCTAGGGTCGCTCGACGGTTCGGAATGCCACCGCGGACCGGGTATGATTGCCGGGTGCATCCGCGCCGTTTCGCGGTCGGATGCCTGGAGACGTCGCATAGTCAGGCCTAGTGCACCACCCTGCTAAGGTGGAGTCCTCGCAAGGGGACCGAGGGTTCAAATCCCTCCGTCTCCGCCACGTTTTTCCTGGTCAGACCCCGATTTGCGGGGCTTCTCTGGTTCCTCTTCCCCGGTCGCGTCGTCTCCCGATGCCTTGTCAGGGGAGTGTGAGGGGAGCGGCGCGTTCAGGCGGCGTAGTGCTTCGATGTCCTGTGCCTCGCCGAGAACGTGAGCATAGACCTTCAGGACTGTTCTCGGATCGTCGCCCAGCCATGCGGCGACCTGGTTGATCGGGATCCCCTGGCGAAGCCAGGAGCTGGCCGCGTAGTGCCTCAGATCGTGAATGGTGTGATCCGGCGACGTCTTCGTCCACGCGACGGCGCGCCGAAAGTAGGAGCCACGGAGCTGGAGGCGGCTCGACGCCCGGATTCATGTAATTCGATCCAGCCCCCTGTGAGACGAGTCGTGTTCGTCGCGTGCTGATGCGCGCGAGCCATCGTCGAATCCACCGACACCATCCAATCGACAAGACCCTCGGCGTCAGCCTGCGCGATCAACGACTGCGTTATCGCGTTCCACGTTCCCTCAGTCGCGAGGCGATGATGCCATGTCCAAACCGTTTGCCAGGGACCGAACGCCTCCGGAAGATCACGCCACGCGTTCCCGCACCGGTACCGGTAACTGATGCCCTCGAGCATCGTTCTCGCATCCGAGAACTTCCGCCCAGGCCCGTCGGTCCTGGCAACATCCCCTCGATCAGAGACCACTGAACATCCGAAAGTAGCTGGAGCTGGGACACCGCTCCAGACTCTCAACCGATTGTCAACCTTGGCTGACACGCCCTAGACGCCCGGCCGGAACATGAAGATCACGCTGTCGGCAGCGCCGAGAGTAGTTTGGCCGCGCCCACTGGAGCCGCCAGGTTCAGGTCACGGCCGCGTGCGTGCACGCTGCGTTGGTCAAGGTGCATGCGAGTGGATGTCCTGGACAACGAGCATGCCATGCTCTACAGTCATCATAGAACGTCATATAATGACAGTTCAGTCGAATATGCCCCAAAGAAAGGCCTCACGTGACCGTCGCCTCCACCTTCGTAGACTCCGCCACCATCGAGGAGCAGCTCGCCACCGCACGCGCCGCGATCGCCGACCGGGAGACCGTCTCGCGCGTCGTGCTGACCGCATGCGGCGGCTCGTTCGCCAACATGCAGCCGAACGAGTACTTCCTCGGCAACCGCGCCACCACGCTGGAGAGCGTCGCGCTCAACGCCGCCGAGTTCACCTCCCGCGGCTCGTCCCGCGTCGACGCCGACACCGTCGTGATCCTCTGCTCGCACTCGGGCACCACCCCCGAAACCGTGGCGGCCGCCGCGCACGCCCGCTCGCGCGGCGCCCTGACCGTCGCCTTCACCTTCGATCCCGCCTCGCCGCTCGCGCAGGAGGCCGAGTACGTGATCGCCTACCAGCACGGCGACGGCAAGAGCGAGTCGTACGTGGGCGGCGCGCTCATCCTGCGCCTCGTCGCGGCCATCCTCGACGAGCGCGAGGGTGCATCGCTGTCGCCGGCGATCGACGCCGCCGTGGCGCAGCTTCCCGTCCTGGTCCCCGCGGCGCGCGCGGCCCACACCGAGGCCGCCGACGCCTGGGCGTTCCAGACCCGCCGCGAGCCGCTCATCTACACGATGGCCGCGGGCTCGAACTACGGCACGGCCTACTCCTTCGCGATCTGCCTGCTGCAGGAGATGCAGTGGGTGCACTCCGCCGCGATCCATGCCGGCGAGTACTTCCACGGCCCCTTCGAGGTGACCGACGTGGATGTGCCGTTCATCGCCCTGCTGGGCCTGGACGAGACGCGCCCGGTCGAGCAGCGCGCCGTCGACTTCCTCACGAAGCACACCGACCGCGCCCTCGTCATCGACGCGAAGGAGTTCGGCCTGGACGGCGTGGCCGCCGAAGTGCAGGGCGTGTTCGCCCACCTGCTGTTCAACGTCGTGCTCCGCACCTACGCCGACGCCCTCGCCGACCACCGCGGCCACCCCCTGTCCGTGCGCCGCTACATGTGGCGCATGGAGTACTGAGCCCTATCCCTCCCTCAGGAAAGGAACACGCAACGATGCGCAGAACCTCCCGGATCGCGATCGCCGCTCTCGCGGCCGCGGCCCTCGTCCTCCCGCTGTCGGCCTGCGCGGGATCCGGCTCGTCCGGATCCGGCGACGGCACCGTGGAGCTGAGCTTCTTCCACCGCTGGCCCAACGAGCCCAAGCACTCGTACTACGCCGACGTGGTGGCGGAGTTCGAGAAGGAGAACCCGAACATCACCGTCAAGGTCGAGAACGTCCTGAACGACGCCTACAAGGACAAGATCAAGGTCGTCGCCGGATCCGCCAACGCGCCGGACGTGATGTTCACGTGGAGCGGATCCTTCGTCGGCGAGCTCGTCAAGAGCGACGCCCTGATGGATCTCGGCCCGTGGCTGAAGGAGGACAAGCAGTTCGCCGACAGCTTCTACCCGAGCCAGCTCACCCCGTTCCAGGTGGACGGCACCCAGTACGGCCTGCCCGTGGGCATGCAGTCCAAGCTGTTCTTCTACAACAAGGACGCGTTCGCCAAGCTCGGCCTGCAGCCGCCGAAGACCTGGGACGAGTTCATGACCGTGCTCAAGACGATCAAGAAGTCGGGGCAGACGCCCATCGAGTACGGCGCCCAGGAGCAGTGGACCATCGCGCACTACGTCGGAACGCTGAACCAGCGAACGGTGGATCCGAAGGTGTTCGCCGCCGACCAGGATCCGAAGAAGGGCACCTTCACGGATCCCGGCTACGTCGAGGCGCTGGAGCGCTTCAAGGAGCTGGCGGGGTACATGAACAGCGACATGACGGCGGTCGGGCACGAGGTCGCCCGCAACGCCTGGATCGCCGGCGACGCCCCGATCATGTACCTGCAGAGCGCGGAGGTCGGCTACCTGAAGGACGTGACCTTCGACTACGGCACGTTCAACTTCCCGTCGGTCGCCGGCGGGAAGGGGGACGCGGGCGAGCTCACCGGCGCGCCCGAGGGCTTCGCGATCTCGAAGAACACCAAGCACCCGGCCGAGGCGAAGAAGTTCCTCGAGTTCCTGCTCAGCAAGCAGAACGGCACCGCCTATGCCGAGAAGGCGGGGGAGCTGAGCCCGGTCAAGGGGGCCGTGGAGGAGGCGAAGGTCCCGGAGATCTCGAAGGAGCTGGCGAAGGGCATCGTGGACGCCTCAGCCATGACGACCTGGCTGGACAACGCCTACGATCCGCAGATCGTGCAGGCCTACCTGTCCGAGACCCAGCTCATGCTCAGCGGCCAGCAGACGCCCGAAGGCGTGATGAAGGCCGTGCAGGAGGCCGCTCAGCGCGTGCGCGACGCGTCCTGACCCCATCGGTGCCGGGGCGGCACGGCCGCCCCGGCACCTCTCGTCGGAGGGATCCCCCCGCTATGTCATCGACCAGGCGCGCCATCGGCAATGCGCTCTACGTCCTCCCCGCGATCGCCCTGATCGGGTTGTTCGTCTACTACCCGCTGGGCGCGAACATAGTGTTCAGTTTCTTCTCCTTCCGCGCCGGCAGCGGCGCGATGGATCCGGTCGGCCTCGGCAACGTCACCCGGCTCTTCACCGACCCCGTGATCGCGACGGCGCTGCGCAACAACCTCGTCTACGCGGTCGTCTCGGTCGTGTGCCAGGTCGGCGGCGCGCTCGTGGTCGCGGCGTGGCTCACGCATCTGCTCGGGCGGCGCATGGGCGCGTTCCTGAGATCGGTGTACTTCCTGCCCGCCGTGATCTCGATGACGGTGATCGCCCTGCTGTTCACCTTCGTGTTCAACGCGCGCGGCGGACTTCTCAACGAGCTGCTCCAGGACGTGGGTCTCGGCGCGCTGCAGACCGCCTGGCTCGCGAATCCGCACACCGCCCTCGGATCCGTCATCGCCGTCTCGCAGTGGCAGAGCATCGGCTACGTGTGCATGCTCTACGTCGTCGCCCTGCAGCAGATCCCCCAGGAGTACTACGAGGCGGCGTCGCTGGACGGCGCGGGCCGGATCCGCCAGTTCTTCAGCATCACGGTGCCGCAGGCGAAGGAGATGATCTTCGTCGCCATGATCCTCACGGTCTCCGGCGCGTTCACGGTGTTCAACGAGCCGTACATCCTGACCAAGGGCGGTCCGGGCAACGCCAGTCAGGTGCTCGCGACCTACATGTACAACCAGGGGTTCTTCCAGAACCAGATGGGCTACGCCTCGGCGATCGCGAGCCTCATCTTCCTGATCACCCTCGTGCTGTCCGTCGTCCAGATGCTGTCGTTCCGCAGCGGGAGGTCCTGACATGAGCTCTTCGATGATGCGACCCGTGGAGCGCGTGCGGCAGCTGCCGGTCTACGTGCTGCTGCTCGTGTACGCCATCGTGATCGCCTACCCGCTGCTGTGGATGGTGATCTCGTCCTTCAAGTCGTCGACCGAGATCTTCGCGGATCCGTGGGGGATGCCCTCGGTCTGGCTGGTGCAGAACTACGCGCAGGCGTGGGATCGAGGGATCTCCGCCTATTTCCTCAACTCGCTCGTGGTGACGATCGTCTCGACCGCCGCGACGGTCGTGATCGCGGCGCTGTGCGCCTACGGCATGGTGCGGCTCCCGGGACGCGTCGCGAACGCGATCCTCGTCGTCGCGATGGGCGGGCTCGTGGTGGCCCCTCAGGTCAGCCTCATCCCGCTGTACCGCCTGCTCGACGCGATGGGACTGCTGAACACCTACGCGGCGATGATCCTGCCCTACGTCGCCTTCCGGCTGCCCATGGCGATCCTTCTGATCCGGTCGATGTTCCTCGGGATCCCGCGGGAGCTCGTGGACGCCGCGACCATCGACGGGTGCCGCTCGCTCGGCGTGCTGAGGCACGTCTACCTGCCGCTGAGTCGGTCGGTGCTCACGACGGCCGCCGTGCTGACGGCGTACTTCGCCTGGAACGAGTTCCTGTTCGCGATCGTCTACATCGACGCGGACGAGCTGCGCACCATCCCCGCCGGGCTGATGTCGTTCCGTGATTCGCTGTCCACCGAATGGGGCGTGCTGCTGGCCGGCCTCACGATCGCCGCGCTGCCCATCGTCGCGGTGTTCATCATGATGCAGAGGTACTTCGTCGCCGGGGTGGCGGCGGGAAGCGTGAAGGGATGACCATGTACACCACCGAGGAACTGCAGGCCGCGCTGGCGGCGACCCCGGCGCCCTCGCTGCTCGGCATCGGCGACAACGTGCTGGACTGCTACCTGCACGAGGACCTCGCGTATCCCGGCGGCAACGCCCTGAACGTCGCCGCCTACAGCCGGCTGTTCTTCGGGGGCACGGCGGGCTTCCTCGGCATCCTCGGCGACGACCGCTTCGGCGTCCACCTGCAGGGCGTGCTCGACGAGATCGGCGTCGACCGCTCCCGCGCCCGCACCGTCCACGGCGCGAACGGGATGGCGTTCGTGTCGCTGGACGCCGACGGCGACCGCCGCTTCGTGGCCTCGAACCGCGGCGGAGTGCAGGAGGGGCTGCGGCTGCGCCTCGGGGCCGACGACCTCGCCTACATCGCCGGGTTCACGCGTGTGCACACTTCGGTTTACTCGGCTCTGGACGGAGAGTTGGCGCGGCTCGCGGAGAACGGCGCGAGGATCTCTTACGACTACTCGGACGACGTGCCCGTCAATGTCGTGCGCCGTACCGCCGCACATGTGGACATCGGCTTCTTCTCCGGCGGGACGCTCAGTGACACACAGATCGAAGACCTCGCCAAGCTCGCGCTGGGTAGCGGCATGGGGTGCGCTGTCGTGACGCAGGGATCGCGCGGCGCTCACGCCTTTACTCCAGGCGTCCGCAACGAGGTCGGGGTGCGCGCGGTCGAGGTCGTGGATGCGCTCGGGGCAGGGGATGCGTTCATCACGGGGTTCCTAGCGGCCCGGGCGTCGGGAGCCGACATCGCTGCGTGCCTCGAAACGGCGGCAACCGCGGGCGCGCTCGCCTGCACGCTGCGCGGGGCATTCGGCTACCCTGTTGAGGCGGGCGAGGACGCGCAACGGCAGATGCTGCGACGGCATAAAAGCGCGTAGAAGCAGCGACGGTATCGCGTTTAGGAGGGGAAGCGCCCCGTGAACACACAAGGGTCCACACCTCTGCATGAGCAGGTACGCAGCCTGCTCATGCATGAGATCGAGACAGAGCATTTCACCGAAGGTGAGCGGCTCCCAGCGGAGCCTGAGCTCTGCGAGCGATTCGGAGTGAGTCGAATCACCATCCGGCGCGCTGTCGCAGATCTGGAGCGGCTTGGATTCGTGCGCCGCCAACAGGGACGTGGCACATTTGTGTCGACGCGGCACCAAATCATGGGCACGATGTCCGTAAGCGGGTTCGCAGACAAAGTCGTAGGGAAGGGCGTCAAGGAAAGCCGGATCATGCGATCCGAGATAATCCCCGCGGATGACAAGCGCGCCGCGCTTCTTGAAGTGGAGGTGGGTGATCCGATCTTCCGCCTCATCCGCGTGTTCGCACTTGACGGCGTGCCTCTCTCGATAGACGACAGCAGGTACTCGCTCACGAGGTACCCCGGATTCGACACACACATCACAGCGGGCACCTCGACCTACCGGGTGCTTCGTGAGCAGTATGGCGTCGAGTTTTCAGAGATCGATCGTCAAATCAGCGTTGGATTTACGAACACGCTGACCGCGGGCTGGCTCGAACGCCCCCTCCGCGACCCCCTTCTGCTCGTCCGGAAGGTCGCTCTCGGCACGCAAGGCGAAGTGGTCCACACATCGAAGGTCAAGATCGTGCCAAGTCGGGTTTCGCTCAACGTCGTTGCCCGAGCTGACGCCTAGCAGCGAGACTGCTGCGGTCTCCTGGTGCCGACCTGAACGATTACGGCCATTTCGGGGGCCTCATTCCCAGGACGGATGATCCATGTAGACTGGCGGACGCCGTCGATCGGGGCTGTCTCAGGACTGCGGATAGGCAATTCCTGCCGTGGGAGCGTCTCTTAGCGTGGTGTCCAACTCCTGCTGATCCTCGGGGGTGTTGATGTAGATGGGGCATCGTAGGGGAAGAGTCCGCGTGTCTCCGCCAAAAGCAAAAAGAGATCCCACGATGCCCCACATCCGGTCTGCTTCGACGACGCTGATCGCAGTAATCCTCGCCGACCCCGACCTCGCACATTCGGACGTGTCCGGCGAATGCTGCAAGCCAGGTTGCGGGACTTGATCGACGCGGACGCGACCGTGCGGATCGGGCAGCAGTCCTCCACGACCGCACGACGGACCGGACGACAGGGAACACTCGCGGTGAATAAGGACGTCCAGGCGCTCGTTCCCATGGCCCTCCCCGACAAGCGCAGCATGGCGGTCGATTCGATCGCCCACCGATGGGCTCCGAGGAGAACGGTCAGTTCCTCGGTGTCGAGGCCACGTTGTGGAAGGCAGCCGGTTAGCTCATAGGCATCAAGATCGACGCCACGAGCGTCCAGTTCGACTGGATCATCTCGAGCCTCCAGTCCGGTCGACATCACGGCCGGGGGCAGTACTAAGGACGCACGCACCGACGTCGCATTGGATTCCGGCGCCGACAGCAGGAAGGCGCCTCCAAATCAGGCGGGAGCCGTCGCGGCGGATGTGAATCGGTCGGGGCGGAACGCGGACAGCAGCGGCGAGACGAACCCGGTGGCGATCTCGTCGGCGACCAGTTCGCCGGCGATCAGACCCTGGGTGGCGCCGCTGTGGCTGAACGCCACGTACAGGCCGGGGATCTCGGAGATCCGGCCGTACACCGGCTCGCCGTCTGCGGGCACCGGCTTGTACCCGGATCCGATGCGCGCGAGCGTCAGCTCAGGATGGCCGGAGAGCACGCGTCGAGCCTCATCGAGCAGTCTCGGCACGACGTCGTCCGGGATCCGCAGCGTGCCGTCGTCGCCGACCTCGATGGAACGCTCCGACCACCCGGAGTCCATGGCGAGCCCGCCATCGACCGTGCGGCGGATCGCCACATGCGGGGTGTTCAGCGTCGTCGTCAGAGCGGTGTCCACGGGGGTCGTGAACGCCACGAAGGCCGGCGGACTGGACGTGCCGATCTCGATGCCGAGCTCGCCGAGCTGCCCGGCTACGGAAGGTCCGGTCGCGAGCAGAAGCGCGTCCCCGCGCACCTCATCGCCGCCGGCGGTGCGCACTCCGACGGCCCGTCCTCCTTCGATGAGCGGGTGCGAGCGGCCCGCATCCTCGACGATCGACGCCCCCCTCGGGCCGTCGCTTCCGTGGCCAGGAGAGAGATCACGGTCGGCAGATCCACCCAGCCCTCGCCGGGATTGAAGATCGCGCCCTCTGCCGCGACGGCTCGCGAGTACCGTCCCCCTGCCCTGACGACTGCCGCGGGCTGCGGTTTGGGCGGCGCGGATGGCGGCACTGGCATCATGAGCGGCGGAGGCTCTTTGCGTGATCGCCGAGTGAACAAGTTCATGCAGGCAGGGTAGAGAGCGCCAGGCCATCCTGTTCAAAGACCTGCCGTGAGTTCAGAACATCGCAGACCGGCGCGGCGGGGTCCTCGCGATGGCTCCGAACTGCGGTAGGCATCGGCCGGCATGCTCCCACGGCACCTGGCCGGCATCGCCGAGATAAGGCCGACCACTGTTTCGTCATCAAGGTTCGTAGGCTGCAGGCAGATAGCGTCTCGGCTGGATCGCGGTAGCGTCCGAGCGTAGGGCCGCGCACCGCATGTAGGCGGTGGGTGCCGGCGGCGCTTGAGAACTGATCGATAGCGGCGCTCGAAAAGTGGACACTCAACGATTGGAGAGTGATCACTTTGGAAGACTGGGCGCTGATCGGGAGGCTGGCTTCGGACGGGGTGCCGAAAGCGCAGATCGCGGCGCGGTTGGGGATCTCGCGGACGACCGTGATCAAGGCGGTGAACTCCGACGGGCCGCCGAAGTATGAGCGGTCGCCGCGGCCGACGTCGTTCACGCCGTTCGAGGCGCGGGTGCGGACGCTGCTCGCCGAGCATCCGCGGATGCCGGCGACGGTGCTCGCGGAGCGGGTTGGTTGGGAGGGCTCGATCCGCTGGTTCCGGGACAATGTCGTGAGACTGCGACCTGAGCATCACTCAGTCGACCCGGCGGATCGGCTCTCGTGGGCGGCGGGCGATGCGGCTCAATGTGATCTCTGGTTCCCGCCGCGGAAGATCCCGCTCGAGGACGGCACGACGGCGCTGTTGCCGGTGTTGGTGATCGTCGCGGCGCATTCGCGGTTCGTGACTGCGCGGATGATCCCGACCAGGAAGACGGAGGATCTGCTGCTCGGGCACTGGGATCTCATCCAACGGCTCGGCGCGGTCCCGCGGCGGCTGATCTGGGACAACGAGTCCGGCATCGGGCAGCGCGGCCGCCTCGCGCAAGGTGTTGCGGCGTTCGCGGGGACCCTCGCGACGAAGGTCGTGCAGCTGAGGCCCTACGACCCGGAATCGAAAGGGATCGTGGAACGCCGCAACGGCTGGTTCGAGACGTCGTTCATGCCGGGCAGAAGCTTCACCTCCCCGGCGGACTTCAACGCCCAGCTGCAGGACTGGCTCGAGAGGGCGAACAGCCGGGTGGTGCGGACGATCAAGGCACGCCCGGTCGATCTGATCGGCCACGACCGGGCGCGGATGCTCCCGTTGCCGCCGATCCCGCTGCAGCTGGGCTGGCGAGAACGAGTCCGCCTCGGGCGGGACTACTACGTCCGCCTCGACGCGAGCGACTACTCCGTCGATCCCGCCGCGATAGGCCGGTTTGTCGACGTAATCGCCGATCTCGACCGTGTTCGGGTGCGCCTGGAGGGCAGGCTGGTCGCTGACCACGCGCGCGTCTGGGCGCGCGGCTCCACGATCACCGATCCCGCACATCTGGAGGCCGCGAAACGGCTGCGGCAACAGTTCCAGACCCCACGTCCTGCTCCCGTTGATGACCTGGCGCGTGATCTCGCGGACTACGACCGGGCGTTCGGGATCGAAGGAGTCGCCTGATGACTACCTCGAAGACCAGCGAGTCGGTGAAGCAGATCACCTACCTCGCCGGCGCGCTGAAAGCACCCCGGATCACCGAAGCCGCCGCACGAATGGCGGACCAGGCCAGGGATGCGGGGTGGTCGTTCGAGGACTACCTCGCCGCCGTCCTCGAACGCGAAGTGAGCGCCCGCAACGCTTCCGGCGCGGAGCTACGGTTCAAAGCGGCAGGGTTCCCCGCCCGGAAGACCCTCGAAGACTTCGACTGGGACGCGCAACCGGCCACTCGGCAGCAGATCGCCGCGCTCGCTTCAGGACGGTTCCTCCTCGAAGCGCAGAACGTCGTGCTGCTCGGCCCTCCCGGGACGGGGAAGACCCACCTCGCGACCGCGCTCGGAATCGTCGCCGCCCGCCACGGGCACCGAGTGCTGTTCGCGACCGCGACCGACTGGGTCACCCGCCTCACCGACGCCCACCGGCAAGGCAACCTCCCGAAAGAGCTCGCCCGGCTGCGGCGTTACGGACTGATCATCGTCGACGAAGTCGGCTACCTCCCGTTCGAACAAGACGCCGCGAACCTGTTCTTCCAACTCGTCTCGAGTCGCTACGAGCACGCGTCGCTGTGACTCGCCCCGGCGTGTCCGGAGACAGGATTCCTTGGAAGGATCTGTCTCATGGGACGTCCCAGTAAGTACCCGCGCGAGCTTCGTGAGCGCGCTGTCCGTATGGTCGCCGAGGTGCGATCCGACTATCCGAGCGAGTACGCCGCGATGACCGCTGTCGCGCAGATGCTCGGCGTCGGGTCGCCAGAAACGATCCGCACCTGGATCCGCAGGCAGCAGGTCGACGCGGGCGACCGGCCCGGAGTCACGACCGACGCCGCGGTGGAGATCAAGCGACTAAAGCGGGAGAACGCGGAACTGCGGCGGGCGAACGAGATCTTGAAGGCGGCCTCGGCTTTCTTCGCGGCCGAACTCGACCGGCCACACAAGCGATAGTCGGCTTCATCGACGCGCACAAGGACCGCGCCGACGGAGGGCTCCGATGGGGTGTCGAGTCGATCTGCGCCGTGCTCACCCAGCACGGCGTGAAGATCGCCCCATCGACCTACTACGACGCGAGAGATCGCGGTCCGTCACCGCGGATCGTGTCGGACGAGAGGTGGAAGCCGATCATCCTGACCACGTGGCAGACGCACCGGAAGGTGCTCGGGGCCCGGAAGCTCTGGCTGCGGTTGCGTCGCGACGGGCACGACATCGCCCGCTGCACGGTCGAACGCCTCATGCGCGAGCTCGGGATCGCCGGTGTCGTCCGCGGGAAACGGAAGCGTCCCGTGGATGCGGATCTGCGGGAGACCAGGCCCGCCGACCTCGTCGACCGGCACTTCGCCCGGTTCCGCACGAACCAGCTCTGGGTCGCCGACTTCACCTACGTCTGGACGTGGTCCGGATGGGTCTACGTCGCGTTCGTGTTCGACGCGCACTCCCGCCGCATCATCGGGTGGAGAGCGGCGACCTCGATGACAACTCCGCTCGTGCTCGACTGCCTCGACATGGCTCTGTTCACCCGCCGCCGCGAAGGCGTCACCGGGTTCGCCGGGCTCACGCACCACACCGACGCCGGCAGCGTCTACACCTCGATTGCCTTCACGGACCGGCTCGTCGACGAAGGCATCGACCCCTCGGTCGGGTCCGTCGGCGACGCCTACGACAACTCCCTCGCGGAATCGCAGATCGGGCTCTACAAGTCCGAGCTCATCCACCACGACGGGCCCTGGCGCGACATCGACCAGGTCGAGGCGGCAACCGCGTCCTGGGTGCTGTGGTTCAACACGGAGCGCACCCACGGCTCCATCGACGACCTCACACCCCTTGAGGTCGAGCAGCTCGACTACGCTCGCAACGAACCGGTCGGAAAAGCCGGCTGACACCAGTAAAACGCTCTCCGGACACGCCGGGGCGAGTCACTGATCCTGACCTCGAACCTGCCGTTCTCCAGCTGGGGAGGGGTCTTCGGCGACCAGGCCGTCGCCGCCGCGATGATCGACCGCATCGTTCACCACGCCGACGTCCTCACCCTCAAAGGCGCCAGCTACCGACTCCGCGGCAGAGGCATCGACAGCCTCCCCAGCATCCGCACCACCACCGACGAAACACCTAGCTAGACTGCCCGCAACCGTTCACTTTTCGAGCGCCGAAAGCGTCCAGAGTTCGAGCGCCGCCGACACGGACCACTATGAACGATGTCCCGACTCACCTATGAACGATGTCCTGAACCTACACACCTTCAGCTCCACCAATATGTTCAGGCAATGTGTTTCAGCAATAGCCTCCGGGCTCGTCGATGTGGCCGGTGGCGAGGATTTCGCCGGTGTGCCGGCCGTCGCGGGTCAGCTGACGGCGTGAGGCGATGACCCGTTCTCGGACCGGGCGCGGCCCTCGCCGCCACGCGATTCTATGGCCTGCCCAGCCTCTGACCGATGTCTCGACTCATCCGTCCCGGTGGACCTAGGGAGTCGAGCCCTAGGTCCACCCGAGATGGATAAGACATCGCTCAGGCTCTCACGGCGTCGCGCTACCTTGGGGACTTAGGCCCAGTCCTTGTGCGGCGACGTGCCGCCGATACCGGCGTTGAACGTATTCGTCGGATCGAGCTCCTTGAAGTGCTCTTCCATGGACTCCGGCAGCTTGTAGATGCGACCGTAGTTGTGCTCGGCGGGCAGCTTCGCGCCGCGCTCCTCCAGCAGGTGCTGGATGCGGTCGTGCAGCGCCTCGGGATCCACGCCCTGCTTGGCGACATAGTCCTGGTGCATCACATGGCAGAAGAAGTGCCCGTAATACGCCTTGACCTCAAGCTGGTCGTCGATCTCCTCCGGCAGCACCTCGAGCCAGTTCCAATCGTCGCGACGCAGGGCCACATCGATGGGGATGAGCCCTGCGATGTGCCGGCGCTTCAACGCGGCGTAGCGAGTGGCGGCACTGGCCGCGCCGAACCGGTTGAGCGACGCGCTCTTTTCTTCATCAGACGTGCAGATGAAGAACTCACCAGTGTGCTCGGGCTCTGCGAAGAACTCCTTGAGCATCTTCTCGCTCGCGGCCTTCTGCGACTCGCTGACGGTGAGCAGCAGGTGATGCTCGAAACGGTTGCGGTACTCCATCATGCGCTTGGGCAGCTGGTTGGGCAGCACGCTGAACATGGCTTGCGATACCGTGTCGGCGAAGGTCGGACCAATGCCGGGAATCTTCGAGAACAAGCCGTTGGCCCACGTCTTGAACGAGAACATGCGCGTCTGCAGCGCTGGACTCATGAACTTCAGGAAGACGAAGGTGTCTTTGCCGTACTTCTCGGCCAAGTCGAAGGCACTGCGGCCCATGTACTCACCAGAGATAGGCAGCGGCATGTCGGCTTCGAGGAACAACCGACGGATCTCTTCGAGCTCGTGCGTGTTGTTCGTGCCGATGTAAAACACGGTCGGGTGCACTTCGCGGGGGAAGGTGCGGGTGCGCACCGCGAACACCATCAGCTTGCCGGCCGAGCCGGATGCCTCGAACAGGTACTCGGGGTTCGCATTGTAGCGAGCAGGCGAAGGCACGATCTTGCGCAAGTGCTCGGCGTACTCGGTCTCGTTCGAGTCTTCGGGAGCTGGGGTGACATCCTCGGGAGACCACTCGCCGCGCTGTAGACGGTCGAGTGCGACCTCAGGG
This sequence comes from Microbacterium dextranolyticum, assembly GCF_016907295.1. Taxonomy (NCBI): domain Bacteria; kingdom Bacillati; phylum Actinomycetota; class Actinomycetes; order Micrococcales; family Microbacteriaceae; genus Microbacterium; species Microbacterium dextranolyticum. The sequence continues at coordinate 2,836,341 of NZ_JAFBBR010000001.1, read as the reverse complement.
TCGTCTCCGAGCGAGATGCCCAGGTGATTGACCAGCTCGACCTTGCCGTCGTCGTTGACGCGGGCGAAGATCGCTTCGCGCGTGAATGCCGGACCCTTGCGAATCTGGCTGCCGCCCGAGTTGTTCGCGATGCCGCCGATGACCGAGGCGCCGATTGATGTCGACCCGATCACCGAGTGCGGCTCGCGCTGGTGCTTGGCGAGCGCGTCGGTCAGGTGTGTCAGCGGGGTGCCCGCGAGCGAGATCGCCTCGCGCGCGTCGTTGATGAGGTGCACCTCATCGATGCGGTGAGTCGAGATGATCACAATGGGGCGATCGTAGTCTTGGAAGCCGGGGCCGGATCCACCAGTCAGGCCCGTGTTCGATGCCTGCGGGATGACGATGAGGTTGTTGTCGACGGATACCTGCAGCGCCCGCCACATCTCGACCAGCGTGCCGGGGCGCACCACGGCGAAGACTGGTCCTCCGCCGAATCGATAGCCTTTGCTGAATGGCCTCGTGGCACGCTCAGAGGTCAGTACATGTTCGTCGCCGACGATTCTCTTGAACGCATCGATCGCTTCGTGCGAAGTCGTGGTGGTCTGTCCTGGTTGCGTCATCTCCAAGCTTCCTATATTCAGTTGCATCACAAGCGCGTCATGATGCTGAGGGGATGTCGCCTTGATCCGAGCTAGTCCGCGGTCGTTCATTTTTTGATGGGCGGGGAAACGAGCCAGGGGGACGACGTCTGCGACCGTCTGCCCGGAAGCTCGCTACGGCGTCCAAGGAGTGTGCGTGTGCGTATGCATGTGCATACGCGCATCCTCATTGTAGAAGATGCGCATCAGATAGTTTCGGACCGCGGTACTTTCGGACTCCGGTAGGTTCGGACCGCGATAGTTCGGACCGCGATAGTTCGGACCGCGATGTCGGCCACTGCCCTCACCCCATAGATCGACGCAGCAATCAGACTCGTCTAGCGCCGCTTGAACCGTCCCAGGTTTGGTGCCGCATCTTTTCGAGTTGAGAGGATGGCGTCATGCCGAAGAAGATTGACCCCGCTCTGCGTGAGCGGGCCGTGAGGCTGGTGCTGGAGCACCGGTCAGAGTACCCGTCGAACGCGAAGGTGATCGCGGCCGTAGCCCGGCAGGAGTGCGTCGGTGCGGAGTCCTTCGTAGACGACGAACACGTCCTTGCCGCGCATCGGGTAGCTGACGTTGAAGATGCAGCCGCGGGCTTTGATCGATCCGTTCGGGTGAACGGTCGCGACGCGGATCCCGTCGAGTACCCGGCCGTTCGGTGACGGTGCTGGCGGCAGGGGGTCGTTCGGCTTCCGCTTGATCGGTCGGGGGCGGGGTGGCGCCGCTTTCGGTGTCGCTTCCCACGCCTGCAACGGCGTGATCCTCCCCGGCAGCGCCTGGTGTCCGCGCTCGGTGTTGTAGATGTGGTCGAACTGGTCGATTTGCGCCTGCAGCTCGCGGAGATTCGCGGCGATGGGCTGCTTGTCGAGGTAGCGGAACAGTGTCTGGTGGAACCGTTCGTTCTTCCCTTGCGTGGTCGGCTTGTAGGGTTTCCCGGTGATCGGCTCGACCCCGAGTCGGGTGACGTACTCGACGAGTTGCCCGACGATTCCGCGGCGGGACGGGTTCAGCGCGGCGCCGTTGTCCGACAGGAGTCTTTGCGGGACGCCGTGGCGTTTGATTGCTTTCCGGACGACGCGGATCGCGTCGCGGGAGGTCTCGCCGATGGCGGCGGGAGGCGACGGCGTAGCGGGAGTGGTCGTCGATGAGCTGGAAGATCACGCACTTGCGGCCGCCGGCGAGGACGTATTCGGTCGCGTCCAGTTGCCAGCATGCGTTCGGCGCCGGGTAGACGAACCGGCGGTAGGCGGCCCGCGGCTTCTTGCGGGGTTCGTTCCGGGCGACTCCGGTCTCCCGGAAGATTCGTGCGAGCGCCGCGATCGAGGGGACCGGGGTCATCTTGAGCGTGAGCATTTTGTCGTGCACGCTGATCGGTCCGTGGTCCAGACCAGACGCTTCGAGCGCGGCGCGCACCGCGACGGCTTGCCTCTTCACGTCGTCGGCGATTGTCGTGGGACTCGACTTCGGGCGCCGAGAGCGCGGTTCGAGCGCCGCCGCTTGACCCTCCACAAGCGCGCGTTTGCGGATCGCGTAGAACGTCTTCCGCGAGATGGAGTGCTCGGCGCAGAACGTACTCACCGCTCCACGCGGCGCGTCGGGTGGCCACTGCGCGATAGCGAGACGGACACGGGGATCGACGGGCTGAACCGGGCTCATCCCTCACGGATATGCCCGAGAAGTGTCACCACCTAACGAACCCGAAGCGTCACCGATGTCTTGATGCCGATCCGTTACCGATGTCCTGAGACATGACACGTTGAGCAATCTTGCGGTTCTGCGGGATTCTGCTGAGTAGTGCCCCGTAGCGTGGTGTAGCCCGCGGTGGCCGGCTCGTCGTTCGCGACGTAGGCGCGGTCACCGTGTGATCCTTCGAGAAGTCTCTTACCTCCACTCGAAAGGCATCATCACGATGACTGCTCCTCATATTGTCGACCCTGCGAGCGTGCTCGCTGAAGCCTTGACCGACGCGTCGCCTGATCTGATGCGCTCCCTGTTGCAGACGATGATCAACGCGTTGCTGTCCGCCGACGCCGACGCCGACGCCGTCGTCGGCGCGGAATGGGGCCAACGCTCCAGCGACCGTGTCACCCAGCGCAACGACTACCGGCACCGGGGTCTGCCCCGAGTTTGGTTGACATCTGAACTGTGAGGATTCGTCCTCGCTGGAAGGATGTTCTTGTGGCAAAGCCTTATCCCCGAGAGTTCCGCGATGATGTCGTGGCCGTGGCCCGGAAGGGTCAGGCGCCGCTGGCGCAGATCGCGAAGGACTTCGGTATCTCCGAAGGCTCGTTGAGCAACTGGATGAAGCGGGCCGACGTCGAGGACGGCAAGCGTGCCGGCCTGACCGACGACGAGCGCAAGCAGCTGCGTGAGGCGAATAAGCGGATCCGGTTGTTGGAGCAGGAGAACGAGGTGCTGCGGCGGGCCGCGGCGTATCTGTCGCAGGCGAACCTGCCGGGAAAATAGTCTTCCCGCTCGTCCACGAGATGGCTGCGGCCGGTGCTCCCGTGCGGGTGCCGGTCGCGGTGGCGTTGCGGGTCCTCGGCCTGTCCAGGCAGGGGTACTACCAGTGGCTCAAAGACCCGGTCTCCCAGCGGGACTGGGACGACGCGCACCTGATCGATGTGCTCTACGACCTCCATGCCGACGACGTCACGCTCGGCTACAGGTTCCTCACCGATGAGCTCGAGTCCGAGCACGGGATCTCCGCGAGCGAGAACCGGGTGCACCGACTCTGCCGGATCGCGGGCATCCACGCGTCGCACCACCGCAAGCGCAGCAAACCCGGCAGCACGGGACCTGCGCCGCATGATGACCTCCTCGCGGTCGTCGACGAGCACGGCGTCATCCGGCACGAGTTCATCGCCGACGGGCCGAACAAGGTCTGGCTCTGGGACATCTCAGAACACCCGACCAGAGAAGGCAAGCTCTACATCTGCGCGATCAAAGACGTCTGGTCGAACAAGATCGTCGGTTACTCCATCGACACCCGCATGAAGTCATCTCTCGCCCGCGCGGCGATGCGCAACGCGATCGCGTTGCGCTCACCTGACGGCACGATCTGCCACTCCGACAGAGGCGGCCAGTTCCGCGCGAAACGCACCCAGAACCTGCTCCGCAACAACGGGCTCGTCGGCTCCATGGGCAGATCCTACGGCGCCGGGGACAACGCGAGTATGGAGAGCTTCTTCAGTCTCCTCCAGAAGAACGTACTCAACACGAGACGCTGGGACACCCGCGCCGATCTCCGCCTCGCGATCGTCACCTGGATCGAAACGAAGTACAACCGAAGGCGCCGGCAGCGCGGCCTCGGCAAACTCACCCCCGCCGAGTTTGAGATGATCTACAAGGACGCAGAAGCGGCCTGATCACCCCAAACCCCGACTGTCAACAAGACTCGGGGCAGACCCTGCCACGTTTCTGCCACGAACTGAGTCCAACTGATCTGATCGAACCAGATGGTCGCGAGCTCAGAATGCCGGAGTTCACGCGACTTCAATCAGCTCGATTGCCATCGGCGCGATTTCGAATCCCTCCGTCTCCGCTCTGAAAATGCCTGATCAGAGGCTGTTTCGTTCCGGTACTGCCACGAAATCTGCCATTTCTGCCGCGTTGCGGTCGTGGTTGGTGTTGAGCATTCTGGCGATCATGTGCGGTCTTACGTAGCTTTCTGCTCGCCGCGCGGTCGTTCGACTCGCCGTTTCTCCCGCGTGAGCGCGAGCCGGAGAGTGCAAATCCCTCCGTCTCCTCCGAGCGGTTGCAATCGCGACGGGTCTGATGGGTCAGAGTCCGGCGGCATCCATTCGCTTGATCAGGGACGGGCGCCGGGCGTTGCGGCGGCGTACGTCAGCGAGGTAGTCGTCGGCGATCTCGGGGCGTCCGGCGGCGCGGGCCGCGGCGCGTAGTTTCGTCATCCTTCGCACGGCGCCGGGGTAGGCGCGGGTGTTCGCCTCGATGAGGCGGTCGTCGATGAGCTGCGCCATGACGGGGAGCACGGCCACGGGGTCGATCTTGCTGTATCGGCCGACGAGGTCGTCCCACTGCGACGCGTGGAGAGACTTGCTGTTCGCGGATGCTCGGAGCGCTTCGGTCCATGCGCGCGCGAGGTCGTCGGCATCTGTCAGGTACGCGATCAGCTCCCAGGGGCGTTCGCGCATCCGCTCGATCGCGTGCTCGCGGATCGCTGGCCAGTTCTGTCCTGAGGCTGCCTGCAACGCTTCCGCGTTGCTCGCTGTGGGCCATCGTTCGAACACCTCGGATGCCGCGTCCGCGGCGTCTGCACCTGTCTCGATGGCCAGCGCCGCCCAGAGCTCGCCGCACTCCTGCTGTTGGTGCGCTCCGCCGGGGAGGGTCATGCCCTCGTGTGCGATGACGGTCGCGCGGGCCGGCAGTCCTGCCTCGCGGAGTGCTTCGGCGGCGGCGGCGTGCAGGTGTGCGCGTGGCATGTCTCCGCCGTGGGTGCGGACGATCGCCTCCTCGTCACCGTGCAGGACGGCGAGGCGTTGCAGGTTGTAGAGGACGGCGTGGCGGGCGTGCCACTCGTCATCGTGGGTGAACTCCGCGTCTGGGCGCCCGTCGAAGGGTGTGGTCAGCGCGTGGCGCCGCTTGTCGAGGTGCGCTTCGAACCTTGCGATGCCCGCGGCGCCGAGGGCGTCCGCGTAGTCGACGACGTCGACCGAGAAGTACTCGCCGAGTTCGCCGAATTGCTGTTTCTGGATCCACCCGCTCAGCGCCGCCGGGGCGGGCGGGCTCTGCGTGCACAGCTCGGCGTGCAGGTTCAGTAGCTGCCGGATGACGAGTTGGATGAGTCCGCCGGAGTCGTCTGAGCGCATGAGGACCCGGAGGGTGCTCGCGATCGCCTTCTGCACGACGGGGATCACACCCTCGGCGCCGTAGTCGTCGGCCATGTCCGCCAGCAGCGACGCCCCGAGTTCGGCTTCGAACGCGTAGCTGTTCACTGCTCCCCAGTCCCACATGTCGCGTCTGGTCGTGCGGAACGAGGCGAGGACGTTCGGGATGTCGCGAGCCAAAGACATCAGTCCAGGATGCCACCGCGCGATCCTCATCCGCGATCTGCCCGGATGGCGGCCGCTTCTCTCAAGTGGCACGCGCAGGCAGGCGCGAGTAAGGGGGCCGGAATGTGCCGGACCCCCGAGGAGCAACACCGATCCGCCCAGGTCGGCGCTCGAGGCGCTGGGAGAGCATCTGGTCGGGCGATCGGACATGGCGCACGGTTACCTTCGTGGCGGCGGCCTTGAAGACGTCATCGATGAGGCCGGTCTGGTGGACGACGCCGATGGCCGCCTTGTCATCTATCGGCTGAAAGCGGACGATCAATCCTGGCCGACCGGTCACGTGGCGACCAGCTCGCTCCTGTGCTGGACTTCCTCACCGCTCACGAGGCCGCCGGTCGAGCTCTTCCCGAACCGCGGTACTTCCTCGCGGGCGCACGCCCAGGAGACCAGGTGGAGCTTCCGGAAGAGGTCTACCTCGCGCTCCGCAAGATCGTGGACGCGATGCAGAGCGGGCTGGCGGTGTCCGTCGTGCCGCAGGCGACACGGCTCACCACCCAGCAGGCGGCGGATCTGCTGAACGTGAGCCGCCCGACAGTCGTGAAGCTGCTCGACGAAGGTGAGATCCCGTTCGAGAAGGCCGGCACGCACCGCCGCGTCATCCTCGCGGATCTCCTCGCGTACCGGGAGCGACGCCGCGCTCGCCAGTACGACATGCTCGCCGCCACGCGCGACACCCTCGACGAAGACAACCTCGAGCAGACGCTCGAGGACCTCAAAGCGGCCCGGAAGGCAGTCGCAGCGAAGCGGGCCGTCCGAGCCTGAGATCGTCGCCTGACAGGATTGCGCTATGTTCACGGCCGCTCTCGACACGAGCGTGCTGTGGCCGAGCCTGCAGCGCGACTTCCTTCTTTCCCTCGCCATCGAGGGCACCTACCGACCCACATGGAGTTCGGCGATTCTCGACGAACTCCGGTTCCACGAGGAAGCCAAGTTTGTGAAGCGTGGGATGCCTGTAGCGGAGGCTGCCCGCCGCGCCGCGACCCTCATTGCCGCGATGCGCCGAGAGTTCGCCGACGCAGAAGTTGATGGGTGGCAACCGCTCGAGGGTACTTTCGGGCTGCCCGATCCCGACGACGAGCATGTGCTCGCTGCGGCTGTCATCGCGGGAGCCGGCGCGATCGTCACCGAGAATCTCAAGGACTTCCCCGCCGACCGGATTCCGCCGGGCATCCAGGTGCTCAGCGCCAGGGAGTTCGCGAAGAACACTGTCGCGCTCAACCCGCGGCTCGCGCTCGCCGCGGTGCACGAGATCGCGAGCCGGTCTGGCCGCTACGGCGCGACGCTCGCCGTCGGCGAGATTCTCGAGACTCTGCGAGACAGGTACGGAATGATCGAAGCCGTCGACATGATGACTGAAGCCGAGTCGGCGTAGGCTCGGATCGCGCGTTGAAGGCGGCCCGCGGCCACAGCAACGCCCGTCGATCACTGCCACGTTTCTGCCACGAATCGAACCGAACTGACCTGATCGAAGCGGATGCCGGCGATGTCAGAACCCGTAGGATCACGCGGTTTCAGTTGACCTCGATTACCAACGGCGCGAATTCAAATCCCTCCGTCTCCGCCACAAAGCCCTGGTCAAAGGTTGTTTTTCTTCGCTTCTGCCATGAAATGCGCCATTCCTGCCACGATCGCGACATGTTCGACGTTGAGCAGTCTTGCGGTCATGCGGGAAGTTTCTGAGCGTTCTGCTCGATGCGCGCTCGTCCTCTGCGCGGTTTCGGTCACCTGAGAGCTAGACCGAGACCGCGAATCCCTCCGTCTCCGGTGCGGTGGATCGTCGCGAGGAAGCGTCGTGATCCGACGGTCGGACTCATGCCGATCTGCTGGCAGACTGAAGGTATGCGAGCATCTCGGGCACCACGCGTTGCGCGCGGTGCGGTGGTCGCTTCCATCGCCACCTTCACTGCCTTGCTTTCGCATGTGATCGCAGGGGGTGTGGTTCCGGGCTGGGTCGGAATCTTCGCGCCGTGGGTGCTCGCCGTCGCAGTGAGCAGCCTGCTGGCGGGCCGAAATCTCTCTCGTGTGCGATTGGCGTTGAGCGTCGGGGCGAGTCAGCTGTTCTTCCACGCGCTGTTCGTGATGGGCGCTCCGTCCGCGGGGGTCACGTCGATGACGATGCACGATCACATGCACGGCGCGATGACGGCGTTGCCCGAAGGCGCCGATCCCACGGTGGCTGCGCTGTGCGCCGACCCGTGGATGTGGATCGGTCACGGCATCGCCGCGGTGGTCACGATCGTCGCGCTGTACCACGGAGAGCGCGCCGTCCGTGTGCTGCTCGAGCTCGCGCGGGAGCTGCGCGCGTGGGCGCAGCGAACGGTTTCGCGCGGCGCCTTCGACATCTCCTGGCCTTCCCCCGTGCGGCACGCGTGCACCAGTGTCGCACCGTCCGCTCTTCCGGCCGCATATCTCACGGTGCAGCGGCGCCGCGGGCCACCCCTCTCGATCGCGCTCTGATCCTGCCCTCCCGCCCACGCGGGAGGCGCCCGCATGCGCGCCCGACGGGCGCGCGATCGACAGGTGGTACCCCCTTGTCCCGTTCCCGTTCTCTCGCTATCGCCGTCCTCGCTGCAGTCGTGGGCGTGCTCGGATTCGCCTCACCCGCGGCCGCGCACGACGAACTGATCGCCAGCACGCCATCCATCGGTGAGCAGCTCGCGAGCGCGCCGAGCGAGGTGGCGCTGACGTTCTCGGCGGAAGTCCTGACGATCGGCGCAGCCGTCATTGTCGCCGACGGCGCCGGCCGCGACTGGGTCGCCGACGAGCCGGTTGTCACCGACGGTGTTGTGACGGTCGGTCTGCAGTCCGGGATGCCGGACGCCGGGTACGAGATCCGCTGGCGAGTCGTGTCGGAGGACGGTCATCCGATCAGCGGATTGGTGCCCTTCACGGTGGGCGATGCGTCGCCGCTGGAACGGACACCCGCCGCCACCGGCGCGGCCACCGACGAGACGGGGCCACAGGCTGCCATGCAGGAGCAGGGCGCACACGAGGATCAGGGGGTCCTGCGGATCCTGCTGATCGGAATCGGCGGGGCGATCGTCGCCGTCGCCGTCTTCACCCTCATCCAACTTCTCCGCCGCAAGAAAGGCACCCGCTCCACATGAACACCCGCACCAAGACCACCGCCCGACTGGGCGTCCTGCTCGCCGCCGCCGCGCTCGCCCTCTCCGGGTGTGCATCCACGGCGGCTCCGGCCGCGACGACTGCTGCGACGGACGGCGAGTCCGTGACCATCACCGACGCATGGGTCAAGTCGGCGGAGTCCGGCATGTCCGCCGCGTTCGGCACCCTCGAGAACAGGTCCGACCACGACATCACGCTCGTGTCGGCCGCATCCCCGGCATCCACCATGCTCCAGCTCCACGAGACCGTCGCGAATGACGCGGGGGAGATGGTCATGCAGGAGAAGCAGGGCGGGTTCGTCATTCCCGCCGGCGGCAGCTTCGACCTGGAGCCCGGTGGCAACCACATCATGCTGATGGATCTCACTGCGCCGCTCGCGGCGGGTGACGAGACGACCTTCACGCTGACGTTCTCCGACGACTCGACCTACGAGTTCACGGCGCCCGTCAAGGACTACTCGGGCGCCAATGAGAACTACGAGGGCGGCGACATGGACATGGACATGACGCCCACCCCGACGCCGAGCAACTGATGGGCGCGCCCGACAAGGGCGCACGTCGATCCGGGTCGACCCGGCGGCAGTTCCTCCTCGGAGGGACTGTCGCCGGTGTCGGCGCCGCGGCTGCCGTCGGCATCGACCTCGCCCTCACCACACCCTCCGGCACCACTGCCGCCGCCCCGTCCACGCCGCTGAACGGTTCCGAGATCGTGCCGTTCCACGGCATCCATCAGGCGGGCATCGACACGGATGCCCAGGCGCACGGCACTTTCGTCGCCCTCGACCTCCGCGACGAGGTCGACCGTGATGGCCTGCGACGCCTCATGCGCATCCTCACCGACGACGCCGAGCGGCTCACTCAAGGTCGCGGCGCCCTCGCCGACTCCGAACCAGAGCTCGCCCTGACGCCTGCCCGTCTGACCGTCACGTTCGCCTTCGGTCCCGGCTTCGTCGCCCGCGCCGCCGGCACGGCGCCGGCCTGGCTGCAGCCGCTGCCGGCGTTCGCCGTGGACCGGCTGCAGGACGAGTTCAGCCACGGCGATCTGCTGATCCAGGTGGCCGCCGACGATCCGCTCACCGTCGCGCACGCGACGCGCATGCTGCTGAAGGATGCGCGCAGTTTCACGACGGTCCGGTGGACGCAGCAGGGCTTCCGCCGCGCTTACGGATCCGTCGCCCCCGGCACGACGATGCGGAACCTGTTCGGTCAGGTCGACGGGACATCGAATCCGAAGCCCGGGACGACCGAGTTCGACACGGTCGTCTGGGCGGGCGAGGGCTGGCTCACGGGCGGGACCGGCATGGTCGTGCGCCGCATCCACATGAACCTCGACAAGTGGGACAAGCTGGATCGCTCCGGCCGCGAGCAGTCCGTGGGGCGCACGCTCTCCAACGGTGCGCCGCTTACCGGCACCCAAGAGCACGACGAACCCGACTTCGAGGCGAAGACCTCGGTCGGCTTCCCGGTGATCCCCGAGTTCTCCCACATGCGGCGTGCACGACCCGACGACACGACGCAGCGCATCTTCCGACGCGCCTACAACTACGACGAGCGACCCGCCGGGTCCGACGTCTCCGACTCCGGACTCGTCTTCGTCTCGTTCCAGGCCGACGTCGATGCGCAGTTCACGCCCATCCAGCGTCGACTGGACGACCTCGACCTGCTCAACGAATGGACCACTCCCATCGGATCGGCCGTGTTCGCCGTGCCTCCGGGCTGCGCCGAGGGCGGATACATCGGGGAGACGCTCCTCGCGTGACCGCGACGTGAAGGCTCTGAATCGCCGCCACGTTCCTGCCACGAATCGAACCGAACTGGCCTGATCGAAGCGGATGCCGGCGACGTCAGAACCTGCGGAATCACGCGGTATCCGTTGGCCTCGGTTGCCATCGGCGCGATTTCAAATCCCTCCGTCTCCGCCCTCAAACGCCCTGATCAGGGGCTATTTTTATCCACTTCTGCCACGAAATCTCCCACTCCTGTCCGTTGCCGACGCAGGTGGTGCTGAGCATTCTGGCGAGCATGTGCTGTCGCACGCAGCTTTCTGCTCGCCGTGCGGTTGTTCGACTCGCCGTTTGGGGTGCGTGAGCGCGAGGCGGAGAGCGCTTATACCTCGGTCTCCAGGGGCGGGGCCATGCGAAGGCCTCCGTGCCTCCACAGCGGCGGATTCGGGCGCGTTCTCCCCACGGCGTCGGATGCGGCGATCGTGGCTGCGACTTCGTCCGCATGCTGGCCGCATGGGAATCCGCTATTACGCATATGCCTTCGATGCCGACCGCGCTCAGCAGGCGGTCGATGACCCGCAGAGCATCCTCTCCAGTGACCCGCTTGCTGACGCATGGGGCCTGGAGCCGCACGCGAGCGTGAGTGTCGCGACGTTCGAGCAGGTCTCGCCGAAGCGCGACATGCTCTATCTCGACAAGGCATGGACCGCTTTGCGGTCCCTCACGCGCTCGGGGTCCGGAAGCCCCGCCGCCGGTTTGTGCTACCGGATGTTCGAGGGGAACGTGACAATGCACGACATGGGTTGGGACCCTTGGGTGAGGACGATCCTTCCGGCGGAGGTGCCGGCGATTCGGGACGACCTCTGTGCGATCGACGAGGACCGGGTGCGAACGTGGGCGAGCACTTGGCGCAGCCGGCGCGGAGCCGACGATGACGACGAGCTCCGCTACGTTCTCGACTACCTCACGCGGGCACAGGAATTCGTCGAGGCGCTCGCGACAGACGGTCGCGGGATGGTCTACCTCATCGGGTGACTCAGCCCGAGCTATCCGCCGCCGCCGCGTCAACGGATGTCGGTGTGTTCCTTCAGAATGGACGCGTGCCCGCCGTCGCCCAGGTTCTCGAGCTCGCCCAGCTTGCGGAGCGCGATGCGGCGTGGAAGCTGCTTCGAGCCGACAGCGCACCCGTGGTCGCCGGTCTTCTCGGCACCCACCTGGGCGGAGACGAGCGCCGAGTCGACGCTGAGGAGCTGTACGAGCGGATCGATGCCGACCTCGAGCGGCTCCGTGCGCAGGGGCTGATCTTGCCGCTGACTGCGAAGGGGTACTGCGGGGAGTGGCGATCGGCCGGCTTCCTGGTGCGTCGGCCGTCATCGGAAGCGCGGGGTGAGACGCTCGAGCTTTCCCCGGATGCGATCGCCGGGATCCGCTTCTTGCAGGGGCGTGCCGCCCCGCGTTCGAGTGTGACCGAGTCTCGGCTTGCGAGTCTTGCGGCGCAGGTCCGTCGCCTCGCGATCGACACCGATCCTGACGTGTCAGCGCGCATCGCGCTACTCGAGGAAGAGATCGAGTCGATTGAGCGGCGGATCGAGAGCCTGCGTTCCGGTGACGAGTCCGCGATCGATGAAGACCGGGCGCTCGAGCGCGTTCGCGACGTGCTGGCGCAGGCGGCGGACGTGCCGGACGACTTTGCTCGGGTGCGTGCCGAGTTCGAGACGCTGAATGCGTCGCTGAGGGCGAAGATCGTCGAGTCCGATGTTTCTCAGGCGTCAGTCGTCGACGAAGTCTTCCGCGGAATCGACCACATCTCCGACTCGGATGCAGGCCGCAGTTTCGCTGCCTTCTCCCAGCTCGTGCTCGACCCTGCACTCGGTGCCGCATTCGAGGCCGACATCCGTCGCATCCTCGACCGCAGATTCGCTCGTAATCTCACCTCGGATGAGCGCCGGGCACTGCGCGCCTTCCTCGCAACGCTCAAGGGACGAAGCGCGGAGATCCACGATGTCATCACATTGTTCGCCCGGGCGCTCCGCCGCTACGTGCAGTCGCAGGACTACCAGCGCGACCGGGTCCTGCGGACTCTTCTGCGGGAGGCTCAGCACGCGGGGGTGCAAGCCGCCGCACACACGCGTCCGTGGCATCCGACGTTTCTCACGCTGGATCTCTCGGCCGTTGCGCTGTCGAGCGTCGGGGCGATCGACCTTCACGACCCCGCCGAATTCGCCGCCACCGAAGAGATCGTCACGCAGACGACATCCCTCGCGAGCCTCGAGGAGCTGCGGGCGATCGCTCGCGAAACCGAGATCGACTTCGACGAACTCACCCGGAACGTCAACGACCTGCTCGCCGAGGTGCCCTCGTGCACCGTCGCAGATGTCCTTGCTCGATACCCCGCGACGCAGGGGGTCGGCAGCGTGATCGGACTTCTCTCGATCGCCGCCGAGCAGGGCACCGTTGACGATGAGCCCGAGGTACTCGCTTGGCAGGGCGCCGACGGAGTTCCGCGTGCGGCGATTGTGGCCGCGCACCGATTCACAGGAGCGGTGGCATGACCGAGTCGACCACGGCGGATGTCGCCCCCGACGAGGACGGAGGCCTCTGGCGTGGCGACGCCGGCGAACTCCCTGATCGCACGAGGCGCGTCTTGCTGCGTCTGGTGCGTGGCCCGTATCTTTCCGGAGCGCGCGAGGCGCAGCTGTGGGCGGTGCTGCTCACCGACGAGGCTGTCCTCCGCTCCCGGCTCGCCGATCTGTTCCTCGAATTGGTCATCGATCGGGACAACGAGTTCGCCTTCGTCCGCAACGCTCCGTCCGAGGACGCCCCGAAGGCAGTGCGGTCTGAGGCGTTGACGTTCCTCGACACCGCAATGCTGCTTGTCTTGCGCCAGACGCTGCTGAGCGAGGAGGGTCGCGGTCGGGTGATCGTCGGGCAGGCGGAGGTGTTCGAGCAGCTCGCCGTGTTCCGCACCCCGGACCGTGATGAGAAGGACTTCGCGAGCCGCGTCAACTCGTCGTGGAACAAGATGCAGAACAAGCTCCGCGTGTTGCACGCCGTTGGCGATGACCGTGCCGAGATTTCGCCCGTGCTCCGACTGCTCGTCGATGCCGACCAGATCCGCGCGATCACATCGGAGTACCACCGGATCGCCCGAGAGGGCGGAGGAGAATCCGCTGCCCCGTCGACGGATGCCGAGGATGACACAGAATGACGATGCTGAGCTTCCCCACCGACGAGCCGGAGGTCGATCCGACCAGGCCCGGCCAGTGGCGACTCGCCCAAATCGAACTCGTCAACTGGGGCACGTTCGCCGGCCACGTCTCCGTGGATGTCGCGCGCGCCGGCCACCTGTTCACCGGCGCATCCGGATCGGGCAAGTCGTCGCTACTCGACGCGATTGCCGCCGTCCTCACCCCCGACAGGTGGCTGCGCCTCAACGCGGCGGCTCAGGATGGTGCTTCCCGGCAGAGCGATCGGACGCTGATGAGCTATGTGCGTGGCGCCTGGAGCAAGGAAGCTGACGAGACTGCCGATCGGGCCACCACGACCTACCTGCGCTCGAAGGCAACCTGGAGCGGCATCCTGCTGCGCTACGAGAATCTCCGCGATGAACCGGTCGTCCTGCTGCGGGTGTTCCACGCACCGGGCACGCGCACCGAACCGACCGCGTTGAAGGACGCACGGATCTTCACCCGCGGTCACGTGAAGCTTCTCGACGTGAAGCCGCACGTCGAAGGCGGAATTGACGCGCGTCGCATGTCGAAGGCCTTCCCCGACGCGCTGATCACCACCGGCGGGAGACACGGACGCTTTCACGAGCGGATCATCCGTCAGTTCGGCTTCCGCGGAGATGCGACGCTTCAGCTTCTCCACAAGACACAATCAGCGAAGAACCTCGGCACCCTCGACGCGTTGTTCCGCGGGTTCATGCTCGACCAGCCAGGGACCTTCGCGCGGGCCGAGACCGCCGTTGAGCAGTTCACGGAGCTCGATGCCGCGCACAAGCACGTGGTCGACCTGAGGAAGCAGGCTGATGCGCTCCGCAAGGTCGACGAGGCGATCACCGCGTTCGACTTGGCCGGCGCTGAGATGGCGGCGATCTCCGATCTGCACGAGGGGGTCGAGCCCTTCACAGCGGGACTCAAGTTGCGGCTCGCGAAGGAAGCCGCGGGCCCCGCACGCGCCGCGCTGGCGCGCGCCGAGAGCGACCTGAGCGACACCGCGCGAGAGCAGCGGTTGGCGGCAGAGGCGCTGGAAACCGCGAAGGCGCGGGTCCGGGACGAGGGCGGCGCGCGCGTCGAGCTTCTGCAGGAGCGGATCGACAGTGCGCAGCGTGCCGAGGACGTCACTAGGCAATATCGAGCTCAGTTGACCGCAGAGCTGATGCGCATCGGCGCACCAATGCCCGAAGACCCCGAGCAGTTTGCGGAGCTCCTTGCCGCGGCCGTCACCGAGGTTGCGCGCGACATCCCCGCTGTGTCGTATGAGGTCCGTGACGCCGCGAGTCAGGCGCGTAAGGCGCTGGACGAAGTCACCAGGCAGATACAGGCGCTGAGAGATCACCGGAGCAACCTCGACGAGAAGCTTCTGAGCGCACGACGATTCCTCGCGGACGCTGTCGGTGTGCCGGCATCGACATTCCCCTTTGCGGGCGAGCTGATCTCGGTCGCCGAGCAGCACTCCGCCTGGCGCGGCGCGGCAGAGCGAGTGCTCGCTCCGTTTGCGTCGACGCTCCTCGTGCGGGACGAACATCTTGTCGCCGCACGTCGGGCAGCCGACTCGCGGACACTCGGTGTCCGGCTCGTCATCGAAGCGGTCCCGCACGCCGTCGACGAGCCGCGTCGCCCCAAGGATGCCCGCTCGCTCGTTCATCGCCTCGCGGTGAGCGATGGGCCCTTCGCGTCCTACGTCCGCAAGCGCATGGCCTCCGAGTTCGACTACGCCTGCGTTTCGCACCCCGACGAGCTTGATGACGTCGAGCGTGGCGTCACGATCGGCGGCCTGGTCAAGCGCAACTCACGCAGGTATGAGAAGGACGACCGTCACGAGGTCGGTGATGCCACTCGATGGGTGCTGGGCGGCGACACCCACGCGCGGCTCGAGGCATTGCTTGAGCGTCGGCGGGACGCGATGGCGGCGATGGAGGAAGCATCCGCCCGCGACGCCGAGGCCGACTCGTTTCGTCAGGACGCGGTCAGTCGGCGCGACGTCTTCACACGCGTATCGACGTTCAGCTGGGACCAAGTGGACCTCGCAACTGCGATGGCGGTCACCGCGGCCCAGCGCGACGATCTCCGGGTGCTCACCAGCGAGTCGGGGACTCTCCGCGAAGCACAGGAGGCCGCGGAGCGAGCGACCCGGCGACTGGACGAAACGAACGCGAAGCACGCACGAGCGCTCGGAGCCCACGCTGTCGCCCGCAGTCACGTCGAAAGCATCGCGGCACACGTCGCCGAACTCGAGGCCACCCCATATGCACCGGTCGAGGAGCGGATCGCCGACGCCCTCGAAGGCCGGTTCCGAGCCGAGCGACGCTCCGTGAGCCTGGAGACGGTGGACGAAGTCGCGCGAAAGGTGCAGTCGGCACTCTCGAAGGAGAAGGACGCCTCGGCCAGCCGCGCAGCGGATGCTGAGGCCAGCTTCGCCGGGCGCGCCGCCGAGTTTCGGCTCGGGTGGCCCGCTGCATCCGCAGAGCTGACTGCTGACATCCGCGACCGCTACGGCTACCGGGAACTGCGCGAAGGCATCATCGCCCGCGGCCTGCCCGAGAAGGAGTCCGAGTTCCGCAAGCTGTTGCGGGAACGATCGCAGGACGTCGTCGCACACTTGCTCAGCGACCTCCGCGACGCCCCGGGTCTCATCCGTGAGCGAATCCTCCCCGTCAACGCATCCCTGGGGCGGTCCCCGTTCGAGGGAGCGGACCGCTTCCTCGAGATCGATGTGAAGACGACGCGGACCCCGGAGGTCGACGAGTTCCTCACGGACCTCCGTCGCATCGTTGAAGGCAACTGGGCCGACGAGTCGGCCGCCGGTGCCGAGCAACGATTCGCCGTGCTGCAGCGCGTAATCGGTCGACTCGGATCCAAGGACCGCGTCGACATCGATTGGCGCAACCGGGTGCTCGACACGAGGCTTCACGTGAGCTTCCTCGCGCGGGAGAAGGACGTCGCCGGCCGCGTTGTGCGGGTGTATGACTCCGCAGAGGGCTTGTCGGGTGGTCAGCGACAGAAGCTCGTCATCTTCTGCCTCGCGGCAGCGCTGCGGTACCAGCTGACTGAAGAAGAGGACGAGGTTCCGAGGTTCGGGTCGATCGTGCTCGATGAGGCGTTCGACAAGGCTGACAGCCGATACACGCGCAACGCGATGGAGGTGTTCCGCGAGTTCGGATTCCACATGATCCTCGCGACACCGCAGAAGCTGCTGCAGACGCTCGAGCCGTACGTGGGTGCGATCACGTCGGTATCGAACGCCGACCGCGACGCCTCACGGCTGGCGAACGTGGTGTTCTCGGTCGGTGAACCTGAGGTCGCCACCCCGCCGCACGCGGAGTCGCGCGTGTGACCACGCTTGTCACACCGTCTGACCTGCGCGCGCGGGCGAAGAAGCTCTTCGACCGCGATGCACGCACCTGGGCCGCCGAGCAGCAGACCGATGTCGTGCTCGACGTTCCGCTACGCCCGCCAACGGAGCGGGAGGCGCTGGACGATCTCAATCTGGTTCGACGGTGGGTCGACGCCTGGCGCGGTGTGAGCGAGGATTCGGGTATCGAGCTCGAGTGGGTCGTCCGCCATTGGTCACGCATCGGGTCGCAGGAAGTCCCCGTTCGCGCGGTGCTGCGCGGTTCGGATTCGATCGCTCGAGCGGCGGGCGAGGCGGAGGGTTGGCGACGTCTGATGGCGCGACTTGACAAGTTGAGGGGCCTGGCCGGTTCCGACGCCAGCGGTGTGCTCCGCGCCCATGGCCGCGCGATCAGCGATCTCGATGGCGCCGATTTCGCCAGGCTCGTCCATGTGCTGGCCTGGTTGCGCGAGAACCCGGAATCGGGCCACCTGGTGCGGGAACTGCCGATCCGCGGCATCCACACCAAATGGATCGAATCTCGCCGCGGACTCGTCGAGGCGTTGCATCGGGCGGGAACCGGAGCGCCCGGACTGGGCCTTCGCGAGCCGTCACCGCTCATACGGATCCGTGCTCTCGATCCGTCGCTCTCGTTCCAGGGGCTCACCGATGTGTCGGCGCCCGTCGACGACCTTGCGGCAAGCACGATCCGACCCGAGCGCGTGTTCGTGTTCGAGAACCTCGCCACCCTGCTCGCGATGCCGGATGTGCCCCGAGCTGTAGCAGTGCACGGTGGTGGTCACCGCGTCGATCTCGTCGCCCGCCTCCCGTGGGCGCAGACGGTCACCTACTGGGGCGATCTCGATTCGCACGGATTCGCCATACTCAACCGACTTCGAGCCAGGGGTGTGGACGCAACGTCGGCGTTGATGGATATGGATACTCTGTTCGCTCACCGTGATCTGTGGGGGACCGATCCGGATCCGAACGTCGGCGTGTTCGAGCTGCTCAAGCCTGATGAGCGCGCGACTCTTCAGTCGCTGAGCGCGGAGGGCAACATACGCCTCGAGCAGGAGCGCCTCCCGTGGAGTTACGCGCTCGAACGGCTCGGGGTGTCCTGACGAGGCATCTGATCGTTGCCCCAGCGCGCTCCTATTGGCCTGTCAGCGACGCGTGCTACCGTAATCGCAACAAACGCAACCTCCTGCGTTTACGTGTATTGAGGTGATTTCCGTGTCTCGCGCTGCCGTCGTTGAAGAGACGTACCTTCCCAGCAGGGAAGTCGAGCTTGCCCCTGTGCTGGACTTCCTCACCGCCCATGAGGCCGCCGGCCGGGCTCTTCCCGAGCCAAGGTACTTCCTTGCGGGCGCGCGTCCAGGCGACCAGGTCGAGCTTCCGGAAGAGGTCTACCTCGCTCTCCGCAAGATCGTGGACGCGATGCAGAGCGGGCTTGCCGTGTCAGTTGTACCCCAGGCAACACGGCTCACCACCCAGCAGGCAGCTGATCTCCTGAACGTGAGCCGCCCGACCATTGTGAAGCTCCTCGACGAGGGTGAGATCCCATTCGAGAAGGCGGGAACGCACCGACGCATTCTCCTCGCGGATCTGCTCGAGTACCGAGAGCGCCGGCGGGAGCGTCAGTACGACATGCTCGCCGCCACGCGCGACGCCGTCGACGAAGACAACATCGAGCAGACGCTCGAGGACCTCAGAGCGGCGAGGAAGGCGGTCGCCGCAAGGCGGGCAGCCCGACTCTGACCTCGCAGACTGACAGGATGGGGTCGTGTTCACGGCGACCCTCGACACCAGCGTGCTGTGGCCGAGCCTGCAACCGACTTCCTCCTTTCGCTCGCGGTCGAGGGCGCGTATCGACCGACCTGGAGCTCGGCGATCCTCGACGAACTCGAGTTCCACGAGGAAGTCAAGCTCGTGAAGCGGGGGATACCCGTAGCGGAGGCTGCCAGCCGCGCAGCAACCCTCATCGCCGCGATGCGGCGAGAGTTCGCCGACGCGGAGGTCGAAGGCTGGGAACCGCTCGAAGGTACCTTCGGGCTTCCCGATCCGAATGACGAGCACGTGGTCGCTACGGCCGTCATCGCGGGAGCCGGAGCGATCGTCACCGAGAACCTGAAGGACTTCCCTGCAGCCAAGATTCCGCCGGGCATCCAGGTGCTCAGCGCCAGGGAGTTCGCGAAGGACACTGTCGCGCTCAACCCCAGGCATGCGCTCGCCGCGGTGCGGGAGATCGCGAGTCGTTCCGGCCGCTACGGTGCAGCGCTCACCGTCGAGGAGATCCTGGACACGTTGCGCGACCGATACGGCATGATCGAAGCCGTCGAGATGATGGTCGAAGCTGCGTCCGCGTAGCCTCCAGTTCGCATGACTGAAGAGCGGGGTGCAGCCACCTGATTTCGCGCCGAACACCCGCCACGTTTCTGCCACGAATCGAACCGCGCTGACCTGA
Source organism: Microbacterium dextranolyticum (assembly GCF_016907295.1). Classification (NCBI taxonomy): domain Bacteria; kingdom Bacillati; phylum Actinomycetota; class Actinomycetes; order Micrococcales; family Microbacteriaceae; genus Microbacterium; species Microbacterium dextranolyticum. Next base: position 2,816,778 of record NZ_JAFBBR010000001.1, on the reverse strand, counting down.
TCGAGGAGAACGTCTGTGACCTCAGAACACGCGGAATCATGCGGTTTCAGCTGGGTCCAGTTGCCATCGGCGCGATTTCAAATCCCTCCGTCTCCGCCAGTTTTTCCCTGGTTGGAGCAGGTTTTCATCCTCCTGTTGCTCGATCTCTGTCGATCGCGCGATCCGGAGTGTCTCGAGGGCTCGGAGAGTGTCCGACGCCGGCTCGTTTCCGTCGACCGACGCGTGATGCGCCGGTCGAGACTCATGCGCGATTGCCGGTACTGGGGGCCCGTGGATAGATCCGCCTCGAGGTGCTTCCGGGCGATTGCTCCGCGGAGTCACTACGGTCCGACGGGAATGAGATGGCTCTCCTGTGACTCGCCCTGTTAACGTCAACCCCGATCTTTCTCGAATCCACGGGCGAGGGACGGCATGAACGGGGAGTTCGCATGGGTCGAGAGCAGTCAACCGAGCCGGCGAAAGCCACCCGGCGCCCGAAGGCGCGGGGAGAGATGCGTCGGTTCCTGACGCGGTGCGGCGCCATCCTCGCGGGTGCGGTGATCGTGATGGGGATCAGTGTGGCAGGTCCGGCGTCGCCGGCCTCAGCTGCCACCCCGGCGGGCACCCTGGATCAAAGCAGCGAATCGTGGGACGGAGCCAGCTTCCGCGAGCCGTCCGACGGCACGTACCAGGTGTTCACTGCCGGTGTCTCGGGAGTGTTCACCGGTGCCGAAATCAACCGGCAGACGTGTTGCGGCAGCAACTTCTACGGCGGGGCGATCGACGTGTCCGTCGTGACGGTGGCGAACGGCTGGCCGACCACGACGGTGCTCGGGTCGGGCCGGCTGCCCGAGACGACGACCGCGGGCTGGCACGCAACCTCCTTCACGACAACCTTCACAGTGACCGCTGGCCAGCAGTACGCGTTGAAACTGACACCTCAATCGACCGTGTCGATTGCCGCGGGGGGTGGCTACCCCGGGGGGTATGAGATCGACCACGGCATCCGGCGCGAGTACTCTCTCGCTTTTCGGACCTACGTGGACACGACCCGAGTGCCCCCGCTGCTCACTGCGGCCAGCCCCTCGTCGACCGGAACGGTCGGCACTCCCTACCCGACGTACACGTTCACCGCCTCCGGGGCCCCAGCCCCCACCTTCACGGTGGCTTCCGGATCCCTCCCCTCGGGACTGACGCTGGATTCGACGACCGGACAGCTGACCGGAACACCCGCCCACGCCGGGGCGGCCACCTTCACGGTCCGAGCCGCAAACGGCATCGACCCGCCCGCGACGAGCGCCCCCCAGACCATCACGATCGGTCGAGCTGCGCAGACGGTCACGATCACCTCGCCCGCGCCCGCCCATCCGGCAGCGGGGTCGACCTATCACGTGAGCGCGACCGGAGGCGCGTCGGGCAACCCGGTCACGTTCACCACCCCCACGTCGGCAAGGTGTTCCGTCACCGGAGCAACGGTCTCCCTCATCCGCGTCGGCGAGTGCGTGATCAACGCCGACCAGGCAGGCAACGACGACTACCTCCCCGGAACCGCCGTCCAGACCATCTCGATCGTGGCCGGCCCGGCCGCCACGCTCTCGATCACTCCGACGAACCGCACGGTCACACAGGGTGACGCGATCGCCTTCGCCATCACCGGCGCCGATGCTGCCGGCAACACTGTCGACACCACGGGAGCGATCCTCACCTCCAGCGGACCCGACACGATCGGCGGGCACAGAATCCAGTTCTCCGGCGCCGGCGACCACGTCGTCACCGCCGCGCTGGACGGGGTGAGCACCTCCACCACCGTCCGAGTCGTCGCCGGCCCCCTCGCGACCCTGGCGCTCTCGCCCGCCACCGCGACCGTGGTCGAGGGTGGTACCACCGCGTTCACCGTCACCGGCGCCGACGCGGCAGGGAACCCCGTCGACGTCGGCGACGCGACCCTGACCGCGTCGCCACGGGACGCGGTCGACGGGCACGCGATCACGTTCTCCGGCGCGGGCGTGCACACCGTCACCGCGACCGTGAACGGTGTCAGCACGACCGCGAAGATCACCGTCACCGCGGGCCCCCTCAGGGCACTCACGATCACTCCCACCGCTCAGACCGTGACTCAGGGTGACACGATCGGGTTCACGATCACCGGGACCGACGTCGCGGGGAACCCCGTCGACACCACGGCCGCCGTGTTCTCCTCCAGCGCCCGCGCCGACACGATCACCGGCACGTCGGTGACCTTCTCCGGTGCCGGTGACCACACCGTCACCGCGACGCTGGATGGCGTGTCCACCAGTGCCAGGATCCGGGTCGTCGCCGGCCCGCTCGCCACGCTGACAGTGACACCCGCCACCGCCACGGTCACCCAAGGCAACACCACCGTATTCACGATCACCGGCGCCGACGCCGCGGGCAATCCCGTGAACGTGGACGCCGCAGCCTTGTCCTCGACCGCGCGAGCGGATGCCATCGACGGGCGGGCGGTCACCTTCTCCGGTGCCGGCACCCGCACCGTGACGGCCAGCCTCGGGCACGTGACGGCCACCGCCGATATCGAGGTCACCCCCGGACCGGTCGCGACCCTCACCCTCACCCCTGCCGCCGCGACCGTGACCCAGGGCGGGAAGGTCGAGTTCACGATCGCCGCCGCGGATTCCGCCGGCAACCCGGTCGACACCAGCAGCGGCACCCTCGCCTCCATGAACACCGCCGACACCATCCAGGGCCGGACCATCACCTTCTCCGGCGCCGGAACCCGCACCATCACCGCCGTCCTCGGAGGCGTCACCGCGACCGCCACCGTCGAGGTCGTCGCCGGTCCTGCCGCGACACTCACGATCACTCCGTCGGCGACGACCATCGACCAGGGCGGCACCCTCGCCTTCATCGTCACCGGAGCAGACACCGCCGGCAACCCCGTCGACACCGGAGCGGCCGTACTCACCTCCTCGATCGGCACCGACATCATCGACGGCACCACCGTGACCTTCCCCCATACCAGCCCCCACGTCATTACCGCAACCCTGGGAACCCTCACCGCGACGGTCACTGTCGATGTGATCCCCGCGGCAGTGCCCTCCTCCGCAGCGGTGGTCCCGTCTCCGCCGGCCGCATCCGCGCCCGGGCTGGCGACCACCGGTCTCGACGGGGGAGCGCTCGGCGCCACCGGCATCGGGGCGCTCGTCCTTCTCCTCGCCGGCGCCGCCCTCCTCCTCGCCCGCAGGAGCCCTGCCCGTCAGCGGCCGCGACCGTGACCGACCGCGACCGCAGGGTCGTGCGATCAGGCGCGCCGGCCGCAGCCGAGCACGAGGAGTAAGGGCAGCGTCGACGCGAAATGTGAGGGCCTCCCGGTCGTGTGAAGCGGTGAAGCAGACAGCTCCGCTTCGCAGCCGGAGGCCCTCACCCATCCCGTACTCGACCCCGGGCCCGGAAACGACGTCCCGGGAGGGCACAGGGAAGTCCGGACTCCATGGTCGTGGAGCCGGGTACGCTGAGGAAGACGGCGACGGCACACAGGCATCCGCGGGAGGCGACATGATCGACGCGATCAGCGGCCTCGTGCGTGCGATGCTCGCCATGCTCGGGCTGCTCGCCCTCGCCGACCCTGCGGCGACGGGGTCGCTTTCGGCCGTCGCCGTCCTGGTGCTTGCGGTGGCGCTTCTCGTCGTCGCGGTGATCGCGGCGAGCGTCGCAGCCCGAGGCCTCGGAGCCCGCATCCATCCCACGCGCCGCGCGGAGCTGCGCGCCCCGCTCACGCAGAGCGATCCCGCCGCGCCCGGACACGTGCGCCGACGCGGACCCGGTCGGGCGGTCGCGGCCGCGTAGCGTCGATCCGCCTGGGTGTCATCGCCCCGGCATCCCTTCGCGGCCGATCAGCCGACCCTGATCGCTCCGACGAACGGATGCCCCGTGGACCTCACGACCCTGCCCCTTGTCTCGACCCTGCTCGATCTCACCTACACCGGCCTCATGGCCCTGACCTCCCTCCTCGCCCCCGTGACCGGTGCCGCTTCGGCGGCTATGGCAATCGTGCTCGTCACGCTCGTCGTGCGGGCGGCACTCACCCCCGCGGGCATCGCGCAGGCGAAGGCGGAGCAGGTGCGCGCCCGGCTCGCCCCGCGCCTGCGCGACCTGCAGAAACGGCACCGCGGCAACCCCGAGCGACTCCAGCGCGAGACGGTGCAGCTCTACCGGTCGGAGGGTGCGTCGCCGTTCGCGGGCGTGCTTCCGATCCTCATCCAGGCTCCCCTCGTGGGGCTGCTGTACTCCGTGTTCCTTCACCCGACGATCGCCGGGCACCCCAACGAGCTCCTCGCCGAGGCGCCGTTCGGCGTGCCGCTCGGCACGAGCCTCGCCGGGGCGGTGGCAGCGGGCGCCGCGACGGCCTCGACGTGGCTCGTGATCGGATGCCTGGTGCTCGTGATCGCCTTCGTCGGCGAACTGACTCGGCGCCTGTTCCGCGTCACCCTCCCCGAACCTGCCAGCGGTTCCTCGAGGTCGCCGGTACCCCTCGCGGGCATCCTCGGCGTGCTGCAGTTCGCGACCGCCGTCATCGCGGTCCTCGTCCCGCTCGCGGCAGGGCTCTACCTCGCCACGACGGTCGTGTGGACGCTCGGGCAGCGGCTCGTGTTGCGTCGCATCTATCCATCGACACCGTGACGGGCCCGCCATCGCCCTCGGACGAGGGCGCATTTCGACCGCCTCCGCGGCGGGCGGAGGCTGTCGCGGCGGCGGTAGGCTCCGAGATGTGAACCGGTCAGCGGGCCTGCGCGGCACGGCGGCGGTGCGCCCCGCGAGACCGGGTGACGAGGGGCTGTCGCCACGCCTCGAGGCGCAGGCGATCCGATGGGCGCTCGTCTCGGCCGTCGGGGGCGCGGCGGCGGCGTTCGCCATCGCACACGGGTCGAGGCTGCCTCTCGGCGGCGAGGCCTCGGTGGGAAGTCTTGCGGGGCTTCTCGCCGCCGTCGCCGCCGCGGCGGCGTTCTCGTTCGCGTTCGTGACCGAGCGGCGGCGCGGACACCTGGCGTGGCGACGTGCTCTGCCGTGGCCGAAGCGCGCGACCGATCTGCTGGCGCTCTGCGCGGCGATGATGATGCTTTCCGCACTCCTCGTGATCGCGGTCGCCGAGCTCTTCCAACTGGGCTTCCGCGGTCTCACGATCGACCCTTTCGGAACGGGTGCCCTCACCGGAGCAGCGTGCGGCGCGGTCGCGTACGGCGGATCCGTGTTCGGTGCCCGGCTCACCTCGAGCGGTGTGGCGATGCTCGCGACCCTCGTGCTCTTCCTCGGCACGCTCGCCAGCATGGTGAGCTCGCCCGACGCCGAGTGGTGGCAGTTCCACTTCTCCCGACTGGGCAACGAGGCGGGCTACGCCGGCTACCAGTTCAACCTTGCCCTGATCACGACGGGCGCCGTGGTCACAGCACTCGCGAACCTCGTCGCCCACGACCTCGAGACCGGGTTGCGGGCCCATGTCGCGAACGCGCCCGCGCGAGCGCGGCTGTTCGCCTGGCTGCTCGCCGGGATCGGGATCTGCCTCATGATCGCGGGCCTCGTCCCCGATGCGGTCGCCTTCCCGGTGCATGTGGGTGCGGCATCCGGGATGGTCGTCCTGTTCGCGGTGCTCGTCGGATGCCTGGCCGCGCTGGTCCCCGGGATGCGGCACGAGGTGGCGGTCTTCTCCACCGTCGCCATCGCGGGGATCCTGGTCGCCGTCGCGCTGTGGGTGCCGATCGGGTACTACAACCTCACCGGAGCCGAGTTCGTCATCGCGGGGCTGCTCTTCGCATGGCTTCTCGTGTTCGTGCGGGGGACCCGCGCCTATGCGGATGAGAGCGTCACGTCGTGACGCACCGAGGCGAGTCCGCTTGTGTGAAAGCGACCGCCCGAGGCATCCGTTGTCAACCCCCTCTCACCGGATGACGGGAGTGTGAAAGCCTGTCACGTCGCCGGAACCCCGCCGGAAGAGTTCGCCGCACGGGACACGACTCCGGTGATGAGAGGACCGGAATGGGCAAGTTCATCTACGACTCGTCGATCAGGGTCGACTTCGACGATCGACTGCTGGCTCATCTCCAGCTCGTGATCGGCGCCAAGCTGCGCCGCGGTGAAGCGTTCCACTTCACGTGGAAGGACGAGTCGAGCATCGGCGACGGCCGCACGATCGTGTGGGTGCAGCCGAGCGTCTCGATCGCGTACAAGTTCTACGGCAGCCGGCGCCCGACGATCAACCGCGCGTGGATCGAGGCGCTGCTCTACACCGCGAACTCACCCACAGGCCTGTATGCCGTGCCCGAGCCGCCGGAAGGATCGAGCATCGTCGATTCTCTGCGAGGCGAGTATGAAACGAATTGACGTCCACTACGGCGGCAACGTCTATAGCATCGGCGGGCGCTCTCTGGCCGAGGTGCGGGCCGAGATCGAGCAGTCCACCGAGGGCGGCGGATGGCTCCTCGTCAACGACGGGGAGGGCGCTCAGCGCGACGCGTATCTGTGGATCACTCGCGGCGTTCCCATCGCGGTGATCCCGATCCCCGATCCGATGCCGGAGCACGACTGACCCCACGTCGCGCCGCGATCGTCGTCAGAGTTCCCCGGTGAGGTCATCGGGAATGTCCGCCGGCCACGGGGCCTCTTCTGTGGCGCGGACGGGTCGCTGGAGTGCGCCGATGCGGTCACGCAGTTCGAGGACGAGGTCGGTGTTGTCGGGCGGCTGCACGTCGGTGTTCGTCGATTCGACGACGAGCGCCGTGTTCTCGTTGAGCAGGAACGATGCCTCGACCGTGTTGCCCTCGGGGCTGAGGCAACGCAGCGTCACCGCGTCGGTGCGCGCGTGATCGCCGAGCAGTCGGGCGTACTCGAGCAGAGCCTCCGCCGCGTCGGAGCCCATGAGGAGGGATTTGTCGGCGAAGGTCACATGTTTCATTCTCGAAAGCTACGGGTCGAACGGCTGTTCACTAGGGGGGCTTGACACGTCACGCCTGGACCCGCGGCAAGAAGAAGACGTGAACGGAGCGGCCGCGGCGTGGACGGCGTCGCCGTTCGCTCAGCCGATGACGTCGAGAGCGCGATCGCGGGCGAGAGCGGATGCCGCGGCCACCGCTCCCACCACGACGACGTCGGCGCCGAGGCGAGAGACGAAGAGCTCGGGGGCGGGAAGATCGAGATCGGTCGGCAGGGCCGCGCGCGCGGCCGCCACGACATCGGAGAACCCGGAGGCCACCGCTCCCGAGACGACCACGCGCTGCGGATCGAACATGCTCCCGAGGACGCTCACGATACGGGCGAGGGTGGTCGAGGCGCGATCGACGACGCGCTGCGCGTCCGGATCGCCCGACGAGGCGAGCCTCAGCACCGCGGGGGCGTCGATCTGCTCCGGCGCGAGGCGCGCGAGTGCCCCCGTCGGCACAGCCTCGCCGTGGCGGACGAGGTCGGCCGCCCAGGTCGCGATGCGCACGCCGAGGCCTTCAGCGTTGCCGACTCCCTGCACGTGGTCGAAGGCGACCATCTCGCCCACGCCTCCGTGCGAGCCGCGCAGGACGGCACCGTCGGTGACGACGCCGGCGCCCATCCGGCTGCCGGCGAGCAGCGCGATGTAGTCCTGGCATCCGATCGCCGCGCCGACGCTGCCCTCGGCGATCGCCGCGAGCGACGCGTCGTTGTGCACTCCCACGAGGGGTATGCCGTCGAAGGCATGGATGAGGTCGGGATTCATGCGTTGCCAGAATCCGTGCGGATGCCGCGGCGAGAGCCCCGCGCTGTCGACGGGCGCAGGAACTCCGATACAGAGTGCGAGGACGTCCTCCAGTGTCCGACCGGTCTCCGAGACCGCGGCGTTCACGGCGGCGACGACCGCGCGCCGGCGTGCGGTCGGCTCGTCGTCGGCGCGCTCGAACGATCGGTGATGGGTCGTGAGTTCCTGGGAGCGCAGGTCGGTCACCCGCACGATGAGGTGCTCGTTGCCGGCGTCCACGCCGACGAGCGTCGCGGCGTCGGTGCGCAGCGCGAACCGCCGTGCCGGGCGCCCCTTGCGGTAGTCGCCGACGGCGCGGGCGTTGGGGAGCTCGCTCAGAAGTCCCCGGGCGATGAGGTCTTGGGTGGACTCGATGGCGGTGGACCGCGTCAGCCCGGTCGCCTCCATGATGTCGGTGGCGGTGAACGCCTCGGCATCCCAGGCGTGCGCGAGCACGGCGCTCACGCTCGTGGGGCGCGACGGCTGCGGCGCGGGTGTCAGGGAAACGATGGTTGACTCTTTCGTTCGTGCAATGCCATACTGCCCGAAGGAAGTTGATTCGGCCAGTAAATCTAATCATCGGTGAATCACAGGCGGAAGGACGACGGTGTCTGCACGAACACGACGGACGCGACGGTGGGTCGCGGCGATCGCAGCGATCGGACTGGGCGCGGCGCTGCTGACCGGATGCTCCGGCGACGGCCGCGAGGTCATCCGGTTCACGTTCAGCAAGCGCGAAGCGCTCGATTTCATGAACAAGGTGGTGTCCGACTACAACGCCTCGCAGGACCGGGTCACGGTGCAGATGGACACCTCCGGGGTCGACGTGGTCTCGGCGAGCTTCGTGCGCGGCAACCCGCCTGACATCATGCTCGCGAACTACAACTTCGAGGTCGCGCGGTTCGTCGAGAGGTGCGCCCTGAGCGACCTGACCGGCACGACGGCGGCGTCGAGCACGCGCGAAGACCTGCAGCCGCTCATGGACCAGTACGGCAGCTGCGCCGGCCGGATCAGCGCCCTGCCCTACTCGGTGATGGCTTCGTCGGTGATCTACAACAAGGAGATCTTCGCGCAGCACGGGCTGCAGGTGCCGACGACCTGGAGCGAACTGCTCGCGGTGTGCGACACGCTGAAGAACGCCGGCGTCACTCCCTTCTACGCCACCTTCAAAGACGACTGGACCATCGGCCAGGGCTGGTACGACTACGCTGCCGGCGGCTCGCTCGACGTCGTCGACTTCTTCTCCCGGTTGAAGGCCGAGGGCGCCGACGCCGGCCCCGACGCAGCCGTGTCGTTCTCGAAGGACTTCGCGGAGCCGATGAGCAAGATGCTCCAGCTCACCGGAACGTACGTGAACAGCGACGCCGACAGCCGCGGATACGGCGACGGCAACCTCGCGTTCGCGCAGGGCAAGGCCGCGATGTATCTGCAGGGTCCCTGGGCGTTCAGCGAGATCGCCAAGACCTCGCCCGACCTGCAGCTGGGCACTTTCCCGCTGCCGATGACGGATGACCCGAAGGACCTCGCCGTGCGGGTCAACATGGACCTCGCCGCGATGATCCCCGAGGGATCGCACCACCAGCAGGCAGCGCGCGACTTCCTCGAGTACCTGTACCAGCCGCAGATCATCCAGGCGTACAACGCATCGCAGCTCGGCTTCACGCCCACCAAGGATGCCGCGGCGCCCGACGATCCCCGCATCGCGGGGATGATCCCCTACTACGACCAGGCCAAGGTCTACCAGGGGCCGTCGGTGCTCGTTCCCAAGACGATCCCCGTCTTCAACTACGCGCAGGCGATGGTGCTGGGGGCGGACCCCGGCGGCATCCTGCGCACGATGGACCAGGACTGGGCGCGGATCGCGTTCCGCCAATCCGCCAGCAGCCAGCCCGACGCTGCCGAGACGAAGGAGTCCGGACGATGACCACCTCGACGATCGTCACGAACGGGCGGCCCGCGCGTCACCGCCGCCGTGTGGAGCCGATCTACTATCTGTTCCTGCTCCCCAGCCTCGTGCTGTTCACGCTCGCTATCACGGTTCCCGGGGTCATCGGCATCTTCTTCAGCTTCACCGACTCCATCGGCATCGGCGACTGGAACTTCATCGGGCTGACCAACTACATCGCCCTCTTCAGCGACCCGGCGGTGCTGCAGAGCTACCTGTTCACGTTCGGATTCGCCATCGCCACCGTGATCGTCGTCAACATCGCGGCGTTCCTCTTGGCCGTGGGGCTCACGGCGCGGATCCGGTTCAAGACGGGGCTGCGCGCGATCTTCGTGATCCCGATGGTGATCTCGGGCATCATCATCGCGTACGTCTTCAACTTCCTCTTCTCGAACTCGCTGCCCGCCGCCGGCGCGGCGATCGGCATCCCGGGGCTCGAGACGAGCCTCCTGGCCAATCCCGACCTGGCCTGGGTGGCGATCGTCATCGTGACTGCCTGGCAGGCGATCCCCGGAACGCTGCTCATCTACATCGCGGGCCTGCTCTCGGTGCCCGGCGACGTCTACGAGGCCGCCGACCTCGACGGGGCGTCCAAGACCCAGCAGCTGCTGCGCATCACCGTGCCCCTCGTCGCCGGCTACGTCGTCATCAACGTGATCCTCGGGTTCAAGAACTTCCTCAACGCCTACGACATCATCGTGGGTCTGACCAACGGAGGGCCGGGGACGGCCACCCGCAGCATCGCGATGACGATCATCGCGGGCTTCAACGGCGGCGACTACGCCTACCAGATGGCCAACGCGACCATCTTCTTCATCGTCGCCGTGCTCATCTCGCTCCTGCAGCTGTCGCTGACGCGCGGAAGGAACCAGTTCTGATGACCAGCCAGCCCGCCCTCGCCTTCGAGGCGTCCGAGATCGCCGTCGATCCCGCATCCCGCAAGAACCGCGGCAAGCGCCGACCGACCGAGCGTATGAACTGGTCGACGACGATCATCCTGATGCTGTGCTCGGTCACGGTCTTGCTGCCGCTGTACGTCACGATCTCGATGGCGTTCAAGACGACCGGCCAGGCCGTCGACGGCAATGCGTTCTCACTGCCGGCGCCGTTCAGCCTGGACGGGTTCGTCCAGGCGTGGAACCTCACGAAGTTCCCCGTCGGCGTGACGATCTCGTTCTTGGTGACGGCCGGGACGGTCGTGCTCACGATCATCCTCGCGGCCTTCGCGTCGTACGCGATCGTCCGTAATTGGGACCGGCGCCTGTTCCGGTACTCGTTCTTCTACCTGCTCGCGGCGATGTTCATCCCGTTCCCCGTGGTCGCTCTGCCGCAGATCCAGCTCACCGGGCGTGTCGGCCTCGACAACCCGTTCGGTGTCGTGATCCTCGCGACGATGTTCCAGTTGAGCTTCAGCGTGCTGCTGTTCACCGCGTTCCTGCGATCGATCCCGCTCGAGCTCGAAGAGAGCGCCCGCATCGACGGCGCGACCACGTGGCAGACGTTCTGGCGCCTGATCTTCCCACTCCTCGCCCCGATGAGCGCGACGGTCGGCATCTTCGCCTTCCTCTACGCCTGGAACGACTTCATGATGCCCTCGCTCATCATCTCCGACCCGGCTCTGCAGACCCTTCCGGTGCGACAGAACCTGTTCCAGACCCAGTTCAGCAACAACTACAACGTGTCCTTCGCGTCGTACCTCATGGCCATGGCGCCCGCGATCGTGGTCTACCTGTTCACGCAGCGCTGGGTGATGGAAGGCGTCACACAGGGCGCCGTCAAGGGCTGACCTCCGTTCCGATCTCGCCGCCCCCCCCGAAACCCCGAACCTGGAGGAGAACCTTCCGATGACCCCGCAGCCGCTGACCGAGCTCCGCGCGACCGACACCTCGCCCACCTGGTGGCGACAGGCCGTCGTCTACCAGATCTATCCGCGCAGCTTCGCCGACGGGAACGGCGACGGGATCGGCGACATCCCCGGCATCCTGTCGCGCGTCGACTACCTGGCCGAGCTCGGCATCGACGCCGTCTGGCTGAGCCCGTTCTATCCGTCCGCGCTCGCCGACGGAGGCTACGACGTCGCCGACTATCGCGACGTCGACCCCCGGCTCGGAACGCTCGCCGACTTCGACGCGATGACCGCGGCGCTCCACGCCCGCGGCATCCGCGTCGTCGTCGACATCGTGCCGAACCACACCTCCGACCTGCACGTCTGGTTCCAAGAGGCGCTCGTCGCCGGGCGCGGGTCGGCCGCCCGCGAGCGCTACATCTTCCGCGAGGGCGCCGGCCCCGACGGAGCCGAGCCGCCCACCGACTGGACCGCGGCGTTCGGCGGATCGGCGTGGGAGCGCGTCGCGGACGGGCAGTGGTACCTGCACAGCTTCGCGATCGAGCAGCCCGACCTCAACTGGAGCAACCCCGAGGTGCGCGAGGACTTCCTGCGGACGCTCCGTTTCTGGTCCGACCGGGGGGTCGACGGATTCCGCATCGACGTCGCACACATGCTCACGAAGGACCTCAGCGAACCGCTGCCGTCGACGGCGGAGCTGGCCGCGCTGCCGGTCGACGGCAATCACCCGCTGCTCGACCGCGACGACGTGCACGAGATCTACGCCGAGTGGCGCCGGGTCTTCGATTCGTACGATCCGCCGCGCACCGCCGTCGCCGAGGCCTGGGTCGCCTCAGACCGTGTGCCGAAGTACGCGAGCCCGGAGAGCCTCGGGCAGTCGTTCAACTTCGATCTGCTGCGCGCCGGCTTCGACGCGCAGGAGTTCCGCGACATCGTCACCCAGAACATCGCGCTCGCCGCCCGCTCGGGCTCGTCGAGCACGTGGGTGCTCTCCAACCACGACGTGTTCCGCCACGCCACGCGCTATGCCCTGCCGATGCCGGAGGTCGAGGGCCCGGTGCCGAACCGCCACGGCGGCGGCTGGGCCGAATCCGGGGCCGACGAGTCCGTGATCGATCGCCCCGGCGGCATCCGCCGAGCGCGCGCGGCGACACTGTTCCTGCTCGGCCTCCCCGGGTCTGCCTACCTCTATCAGGGCGAGGAGCTCGGCCTCCATGAGGTCGCCGAGATCCCGGCGGACCAGCGGCAGGACCCGACGTTCTTCCGCACGAACCAGGAGCAGTATGGGCGTGACGGATGCCGCGTGCCGCTGCCCTGGACCGCATCCGGCCCCTCGTACGGGTTCGGCGACGGATCGGCGCACCTGCCGCAGCCGGCCTGGTTCGCCGACTCCGCCGTCGAGGTCGAAGAGGGCGATTCCGACTCGACGCTCTGGCTGTACCGCCGCGCCCTCGCACTGCGCTCCGAACTGCAGAGCGAGGAGCGCCTGGAGTGGATCGAGACCGGCCGCCCCGACGTCCTCCACTTCGTCCGTCCGGGTGGGTGGCACGTCGTCACGAATTTCGGAACCGAGCCCTACGCGCTGCCGGGCGGCGACGTGCTGCTCGCGAGCGGAACCGCGGATGCCGCCGGAATCGTGCCGGGCGAGACGACCGTCTGGCTGCGCGCCGAGTGACGAAAAGAAGGGCGGGGTGTCACCGGAACGGGTGACACCCCGCCCTTCGCGGTGTTCTATTCGTGCGCCGCGTGGTGCACGGGGTGGCGACGCTCGAGAGCCGACCCCTCGACGTCGACGTTCGGGACGATGCGGTCGAGCCACCGGGGCAGCCACCACGCCGAGCCGCCGAGCAGGTGCATGATGGCGGGCATCAGCAGCATCCGCACGACGAAGGCGTCGAAGAGCACGCCGAGGGCGAGGCCGAGGCCCATCGACTTGATGATGACCGACTCGGAGGTGATGAACCCCGAGAAGACGGCGACCATGATGAGGGCGGCCGCGACGACCACCGTGCGCCCGGCACGGAAGCCCTGGGCAACCGCGAGGCGGGCCGGCGCGCCGTGTGCCCAGGCCTCGCGCATGCCTGTCGCGAGGAAGAGCTGGTAGTCCATCGCGAGGCCGAAGAGGATGCCGACGAGGATCACCGGCAGGAAGCTCAGGATCGGGCCCGGGTTGTGCACACCGAACAGTCCGCCGAGCCATCCCCACTGGAACACGGCGGTCACCGCGCCGTAGGTGGCGAACAGCGACAGGACGAACCCGCCGGTCGCCACGAGCGGCACGAGGAGCGAGCGGAAGACCATCACCATGATGAGGAACGACAGCCCCACCACGACGACCAGGTAGAGCGGCAGGACGTTCGCGAGCCCCTCGGAGATGTCGATGTTGATGGCGGCCTGACCGGCGACGCCGAGCGTCATGTCGCCGTCGACCGGGGGGAGGGCCCGCAGGTCTCGCACGAGCGTCTCGGTCGAGACGCTGTTCGGCCCCTCGGCGGGCACGATCTGGAACGCGGCGAGGCGGTGGTCGTCCGAGACGGCGACGGGCGCCACGGCGACCACATCGGTCTGCGCGGCCAGCTCCCGCGCGACGCTGAGCTGCGCCGAGCGCACGCCGGCGTCGTCGAGCCCCTCGGGAAGGGTCGCGGTGATCAGCAGCGGGCCGTTGACGCCCTCGCCGAACGCCTGCTGAGTCAGGGTGTACGCGCGGTAGCCGGTCGAATCCTCGGCCTCGGAGCCGCCGTCGGGAAGACCCAGCCGCATCGAGAGCGAGGGCGTGGCGACCACCAGCAGAGCGACGATCGCGACGACGGCCGTCAGCACGGCGCGCACCGTGGACATCGGATGCACGCCGGCGGTCGCCGCCGGGGCTGCCTCGTGCGACGCGGCCGCGTCCTCTGCGCGCGTCCGGGCGCGGCGGCTCAGGATGCGGGTGCCCGCGAGCCCGAGGAGTGCGGGGGTGAGGGTGATCGCGATGAGGACCGCGACGGCGACGCTGACGGCACCCGCCGTGCCCATCAGTCCGAGGAACGGGATGCCCGTGACGTTGAGGGCCAGGAGCGCCACGATCACGGTCGTCCCCGCGAAGACGACGGCGTTGCCCGCCGTGCCGTTGGCGAGCCCGATCGACTCGATGACGTCGCCGCCCGCCAGAAGCTGTCTGCGGTGTCGGTACAGGATGAATAGCGAGTAGTCGATGCCGACGGCGAGGCCGAGCATCACACCGAGGATCGGTGTGACGGATGCCATCTGCACGATCCCCGAGAAGGAGAGGAGCCCCATCGCGCCGATCGCGACACCCAGCAGCGCGGTGACGATCGGGAAGGCCGCGGCGAGGAGCGAACCGAGTACGACGATCAGCACGACAGCCGCCAGAGCGACGCCGATCGCCTCGCCGACGCCGAGGATCTGGGGCACGCCCTGTGAGATCTCCGTCGAGAACGCGACCTCCGTCCCGGCGATGGGGGAGCCCTCGAAGTGAGCGACGACGGCCTTCTTCGAGCTGTCGGCGAGCTCCAGGCGCGGCACCGTGAACTGCACGTTCACGATCGCCGTCGAGCCGTCCGCGGAGACGACGCGGATGGCATCCGCATACGAGAGCAGTTCCGCGCCCTGTTCGAGCTGAGCGTTCTGCGTCTCGAGCGCGGCGCGTCCGTCGGCGAGTTTCGCCTGCTGCGCGTCGAGGGCCGACCGTTGCGCGTCGAGCTGGGCCTGCTGGGCGTCGAGCTGGTCGGTGGGGAAGCCGACGGCCTGCGCTTGCGCCCGCGCGGCGTCGAGCTGCTGCTGAGCGGCCGTGAGCTGCGCCGAGCCGGCATCGAGCTGTGACTGCCCGGCATCGAGCTGCGCCCGCGCGGCGCTGACCTGGGCGCGTCCGTCGGCGATCTTGCTGCGCTGCTCGGCCAGCTGCGCCTCGGTCTGGAAGGGGTCGATGACGTCGGACACGTCGGGGAGGGTCCGCGCAGATGTCGCGAGCGCCGCGATCTCGCCCCGCTGCTCGTCGGTGAGCGGAGCGCCGTCGGTCGTGTGGAAGACGACGGTTCCGGATGCCCCGCTGAATGCGGGGAGCTTCTGCTGCAGTTCGTCGATGACCTTGCCGGAGGCGGTGCCCGGGATGTCGAAGCTCGACACCAGGCCGCTGAACCCGGCGAGGAATCCGCCGACCGTGACGGCGAGGATCACGACCCACCCCACGATCACCGTCCACGCGCGTCGGGCGGCGAACGTTCCCCAGCGGTGCAGCAGCTCGGCCATGACTCTCCTCACTCGCGAGAGCGCGCCGACGGGGAACTCCTCGTCCTCGACAGCCCGGCTAAGATAACACGGACCGTCTCGTCTTATCTGATCGTTCTTCGGGAGCTCTCATGGCCTTCGCCCGCAGCGGCCCCGTCCGCAGTGAAGCCGCGCGTCGGTCGATCCTGCAGGCGGCCGCGGAGCTTCTGGCCGAGCGCGGGTACGAGAGCCTCGCCATCGAGCAGATCGCTGCGCGCGCCGGCGTCGGAAAGCAGACGATCTACCGGTGGTGGCCGTCGAAAGGCGCGATCCTCGCGGAGTGCCTGCTCGAGGGGACGATGCTGGACGGCCGTCTCGATCTTCCCGACACCGGCGATATCCGTGCGGACCTGCGCGACTGGCTGGGGCGCATCTTCGCCCTGCTGGAGCGTCCCGAAGGCGAGGGGCTGCTGCGCGCACTGATCGCGGCGGCCGCCGACAACGCCGAGGTCGGCCGGCGTCTGCGCGACAGCCTGTCCGGATCCGAGTCGGTCTCCGGCCGTCTGGCGCGCGCCGCCGGCACGGCGCCGAATCTCACGCCCGTCGCGCCGTTCGAGGAGATCGCCGAGGCGCTGATCGGCGCCGTGCTGTTGCGTGCGCTCAGCCGCACCCCGGTCGAGCCGGGTGACGCGGACCGCCTGCTCGACGCGATCCTCGGTCGCTGACGCCGAGCGGGAGCCCGGGCCGAGCGGGAGCGGGACTCAGCCCATTCGGACGGCGTGTCCCGAGACGCGGATGCCTCCCGTGGCGGGGATCTCGACGTGCAGCACACCGGGCCTGCCGACGTGACGGCCCTGCGCGATCTCGATGCGTCCGGGGACGGGCACGGCGGCCTGCACCCGCAGATACGCGCCGAGCGCGGCTGCGGCCGAGCCGGTGGCGGGGTCCTCGGTGATGCGCCCGACGGGGAAGAGGTTGCGTGCGGCGAACCGCGTGGCGTCGGTTCGATGGACCACGGCGATCGTGGCCGGCCAGCCGCGGGCATCCATCAGCGCGCGGACGGCGTCGGGATCGAAGCCGAAGCCGTCGAAGACGCTCTCGGCGGCGAGCGCGATGAGCGGGTGGGGGTTCCCGGCGTCGGCGATGCGGGGAGGCAGATCCGGGTCGAGGTCCTGGCGCGCGAGGCCCAGCAGCCCGAGGATCTCGTCGAGGTCGGCCTCGGGTAGTGCGCGGACCGTCGGTGGCACGCTGGTGAAGGTCGCGCGCAGGCCGTCGTCGTCGCGCGCGACCTCGATGCGGACCGGACCGACCGGGGTGACGAACTCGATGACGCCGTCATCGCCGGCTCGGCCGTCCTCGGCGAGGGAGATCGCGGCGGCGACCGTGGCATGCCCGCAGAAGGGCACCTCGGCGATCGGGGAGAAGTAGCGGATGCGCGCCCGCCCCGCCCCGACGCTCGTCACGAACGCGGTCTCGGCGAAGTCGACCTCGGCGGCGATCCGCTGCATCTCGCTGTCGCTGAGACCCCGGGCATCCGGCACGACACCGGCGGGGTTGCCGCCGTCCGGCCGGGTGGTGAAGGCGGCGTAGCGCAGGACGTCCGTGTCGGTCATGCCGCTCACACGGGGAAGATGCGGCCGGTCTCGACGCCGTCGATCGAACGGATGAAGCTCTGCGCGACGACGGCGGCGGGCACGGGGATGAGACCGGGGAAGCTGCGGTGGGACCCCGGGGATTCGACGAGGACGTTCGGGCTGACCGTGTTGATCCGGATGCCGCGGGGGAGCCCGGTCGCGGCGGCCATCGTGAACGCGTCGAGGGCGCCGTTGACGGCCGAGGCGGCTGCTCCGGTCGCGATGGGAACGCCGCCGAGGATCCCGCTCGTGAGGGTGAACGACCCGCCGTCGGCGACGGCGGCGACGCCGCGCACGACGACGGCGATCTGGCCGAGGGTCTTGCTCTCGAGCCCTCGGCGGTAGTCGGCGACCTCCAGCTCGGTGAACGGCTTGAACGGCACGCTTCCCGTGGCGCAGACGACGGCGTCGACCGTGCCGACCGCGGCGAACAGGGCATCGATGGATGCCTCGTCCCCGAGGTCCACCGCGGGGCTCGTCGAGCGGGACGCCGCGATGACCTCGTGTCCGAGGTCTCTCGCCGCGGCCGAGACGGCGCGACCGATCGTGCCGCCGGCGCCGATGATGAGGATGCGCTTGGTCATGGGGTCTCCTGTGGCCTGGCTTCAGAGCAAGTCGCTGCGGTGCACGAGCGCCGCGGCGCCGATGAGGGGGGCGTCGCCGCCGAGACCGGCGCGCACGACACGGAGGTTCGCCGCGTACGCGTTGACCGCCGCGGCGCGCACCGATGCCTCGATCTGCTCGGTGAAGTCGTCGGCGACGAACGAGAAGCCGCCGCCGACGACGGCGAGCTCGAGGTCGAGCAGCGTCGCGGCGCCCGCGAGTCCCACTCCGATCGCTCGCGCCGAGCGGGCGACCGCGGCGCGGGCGAGCTCGTCGCCGCGGCGATACGCGTCGGCGAGCTCTTCGCCGGTCGAACCGGCCCAGCCCTGCGCGCGGGCCCAGGCGACGATGTGCGGGCCCGACGCGAGCTGCTCGACGGTGGAGGCGGCCGCATCGCCGTCGACGATCTCGCTGACGACCACCTGACCGATGTGGCCGGCGTTCCCGGATGCCCCTGCGACGAGGCGTCCACCCGACACGATCCCGCCGCCGACGCCCGTCGAGACGACGAAGACGATGGCGTCCGACGTGCCGTGGGCTGCGCCGAGCCACAGTTCCGCAAGGGCGATGCACGTGCCGTCGAGGCGGAGGGCGACGTTCTCCAGCCCCGACTGCTCGGCGACGAACGCGACGATCGGCATGCCGTGCGCCGCGGGCAGGTTGATGGGGGCGATCGTCCCGGCGCCGATGTCGATGGGGCCGGCCGAACCGATGCCGGCGGCGGTCACCTGCGACCACTCCGGCAGCGCGCGGCACCGTGCAATGACCGCGCTGAGGGCACGTTCGAGAACGGACCGATCGGATGCGGCGGCGGCGCCGGTGGCCTCGCGGGTGCGTGTGCCGGCGAGGATGCGTCCCTCCTCATCGACGAGGGCCGCTTCGACCTTCGTGCCGCCGAGGTCGATCGCGAGCGCGAGTGACATGTCCATCCCCTTCGAGTGCAACCGGCATGCCCATCGGGGCATGGGTCTCAGCGTAGTGTCGGCCACAGCGATCGGCATCCGCCGCCTGCTTCGCCCTGCGGGTCGGTCCCGGCTCCGCGCCGATCGTCTGGAGCCATGCCCATGGCCGCACCCGCCTCCTCCACCCTCGGACCGGTACGTCAGACCTACGCGACCGCGGAGACCTTCCCGCCGCTGGCGCGCGCGTACACGCAGGTCTCGCAGGTGGCGAAGGAGATGGGGCTTCTGCGTCGGGCCCCGATCTTCTACGGCGCGGTCGGTGCGGCTCTCGCGCTCGCGCTCGGTGGCTGCATCACCGGGTTCGTGCTGCTCGGCGACAGCTGGTTCCAGCTGCTCATCGCCGCGGCGCTCGGTGTCGTCCTCACGCAGGCCGCCTTCCTCGCGCACGAGGCGGCGCACCGGCAGATCCTGTCATCGGGTCCTGCCAACGTCCGGCTGGCACGTGTGCTCGCCGCCGGTGTCGTCGGCATCAGCTACTCATGGTGGGATGCCAAGCACTCTCGGCATCACGCCAACCCCAACCGGGTCGGCAAGGACCCGGACATCGCCGTCGACACCATCTCGTTCCTCGAGGAGGATGCCGCGCAGGCGCGGGGCCTGCGGCGCATGATCACGCGCCGCCAGGGCTGGCTCTTCTTCCCGCTCCTCACCCTCGAGGGGCTCAACCTGCACGCCCTGGGCATCCGCCACCTGTTCTCGCGCGAGCCGATCAAGGGGCGTGCTCTCGAGCTCGGCCTCATCGCGACGCGCTTCGCCATTCTGCTCGTGCCGCTGTTCCTCGTGCTGCCGGTGGGCATGGCCTTCGCGTTCCTGGGCGTTCAGCTGGCTGTCTTCGGCGTGTACATGGGGGCATCGTTCGCTCCCAACCACAAGGGCATGCCGGTCATCGCCGAGGGCGCGAGGCTCGACTTCTTCAGCAAGCAGGTGCGTACCTCGCGCAACATCCGCGGGGGGTGGTGGGCCTCAGCCTTGCTGGGCGGACTCAATTACCAGGTCGAGCACCACCTCTTCCCCAGCATGGCGCGCCCGTACCTCGCGCAGGTGCGACCCGTCGTTCGCGACTTCTGCCGCACGCACGGAGTTCCCTACACCGAGACGAGCCTCTGGCGCTCGTACGCGATCGTGGTCGACTACCTCAACCGCGTGGGACTCGCCGCACGTGACCCGTTCGCGTGCCCGGTCGTCTCGGAGTACCGCCGGGCATGACGGCTCCGGCGCCGCCGGTGGCGGTGCCGATCAGGCGTTGCGTTTGATCGCGCGCATGAGCCAGGCGATCACGGCGATGATCAGGATCACGAGGCCGATCCACAGCAGGAACTTCGCCGCTTCGACGAAGACGCCGAGCAGGATCAGGACGATGCCGACGACGAGAAGGATGATCGCGAGTGTCATGGATGCCAGTGTGCTCGCGCCTCGACCGACGTGCGAGGGGTTGACAGCCGCGATCGCGTCTGTCAACCCCTCGCCTCGCACGACGGCATCCGGTTCAGTGGAGGCATCCGACCGAGCAGATATGACGAGGCGCAGCCATGAAGGACATCCTGATCGAAGGCCACCGGATCCTGACGACCGATGACGTCGCCGAGGCCGTGCTGTCCTACGCGCGCGTCCTCCTCGAGAGGGGGAGCGCCGACATCGTCGAGTTCCCCAGCTTCCACGACGGCAACCCGACGCTCTGCTCGCTGCTGATCGGGGGCGCGGGACTGATGGCAGTCGTCGATGCTCCCGTCGCCCTGTCGGCGCCGGTGGGGGGAGCCGAGCTGGCGTGCGATGAGATCACCCGTCGTGCGGACGCGTTACGGTAGGGGCGTGGGCAGGTTCAATTACGACGGCAGCGTCAAGGTGGATTTCGACGATCGCGTGCTGGCGCATCTTCAGGTCGTCATCACGCAGAAGCTGCGGCGAGGCGAGCCGTTCCCCTTCACCTGGCGCAACGAGCCGAGCCTCGGTGACGGTCGGACGACCGTGTGGCTGCACCCGAACGCGTCGCTGGTGTACAAGTACAACGGCAGCCGTCAGCCGGCCCTGAACCGCGCCTGGCTCGAGGCGCTGACCCAGGCGGCGAACTCCACCGGTGGCCTGCACATCGTCCCCGAACCCGAGGGCGTCACCGCAGGCGAGGTGCTCACCGGCTGATCCGGCACGGGGCCGCCCCGACAGGGGTCGACCGGGTCAGCCGGTGACGACTGTCACATCGGCCTGCGCAAGGGCCGAGGCGAGTTCGCCTGCCGGCGGCGTGTCGGTGACGAGGTAGTCGGCCCCGCGCAGCGGCGCGACCTGTGCGAACAGTCGGCGCCCGAGCTTGCTGGAGTCGGCGAGGATCGCGGTGCGCTCGGCGCGTTCCATCATCTCGGCCATCATCGTCGCGTCCCCGAGGTTGCTGGTGGAGTACCCGGAGGCATCCACGGCCCCCACGGCGACCAGCGCGAGGTCGCAGCGGATGTCGACGTCGTGCACACCCGGTACTGGGCGGTCGCGGTGGGGAGGGACGCGCACCGGCATCGCGCGTCGCTCGAGAGCGCGGTCGCGCTGTCTGCGACGCGGTACCGACTCGGCGACGTCTTCGACGTCCACGATCTGGAGGACACCGCGGCACTGCCCCGCCACGCCGCCGGTCGGCGCGTGGTCGAGGCCGTCGAGGCACTCCAGACGGGCGCCGTCGGGGTGCCGGCCGTCGTCGTCGACACGTCGACGCCCACGACGATCGGCCTCGGCGACAGCTTCGTGGGCGGGTTCCTCGCGCCGCTCGCCGGGCCGAGGAACCGCTGAGAGCGTCGGTCAGTCGGCGACGTCGACGGTCTGCGGCGCGTTGTCGGCCGGCTCCGCGGGTGCCGCCTCGATCTGCTCGGCGACCAGCATGATGCCGCCCGAGGAGTTCGCGGACTGTGCGAGGGTCTCGATCCACGAGCGGTTCAGCTCGACCGGCTCGGGGTCGTCGAAGACGAATCGGAGCGCGATGGACGGATGGACCCAGATGGTGCTGCGCCCGCCGGGTTCGTCGTCGGGATGCGGCCATGAGACGGTGAAGCTCTCGCCGCGGCGGAGCTTGGTCGCGATGACGACTTTGAGATGCGACAGCGCCCGATCATCGATGTGGATCGGCGTCGCCGAGCCTCCGTAATAGATGGTGCCCATGCGAGAAGTGTAGATCCGACCCGAGGATGCCTCCGGGCCGCTCGCCCGTGTCAGGCGAAGGTGGCATCCAGGGCCGCGCGCAGGTCGGCCTCGAGGTCGGACGGGTCCTCCAGCCCGACGGAGAACCGCAGATGACCGTACTGTCGGAACGGTTCGGGGTAGGCGGCTGTGCGCGCGCCCGATCTTCCGATGTGCACGATCAGTGACTCGTCGTGGCCCAGCGACACCGCGGAGGTGATGACGCGCAGCGCCGCGACGAAGCGGTTCTGCGCGTCGGTGTCGCCCTCGACGGCGAACGCCAGCATCGCCCCGAAGCCGCGACCGCCGAACTGGCGGGCGGCGATCTCGTGCTGCGGATGCGAGGGCAGCCCGGGGTAGGCGACGAAGGCGATCCGAGGATCGTCGTCGAGCACCCGCGCGAGCCGTTCCGCCGTGCTCAGATGCTGGCGCATGCGCAGCGGCAGGGTCGACGAGCCACGCTGGATGAGCCAGGCGTTGAACGGCGAGATGACACCGCCCACGTCGACCATCGCGTCCGCCTTGATCCGCGCGATGAGGTCGTGTCGCCCGATCACGGCGCCCCCCATCGCGTCGCCGTGACCGTTGATGTACTTCGTCAGCGAATGGGCGACGAGGTCCGCCCCGTCGGCGAGGGGGCGGTAGAGCGGCGGAGGGGTGAACGTCGAATCGACCGACAGCAGCGCGCCGGCATCGTGCGCGATGCGTGCGACGGCCGCGATGTCGGTCACCTTCGTCGTGGGGTTGCCGATCGTCTCGACGTGGACGAGCCTCGTCTCGGGGCGGATCGCCGCGCGCACCGCGGCCGGATCGGCCGAGTCCACGAAAGTCGCAGTGATGCCGTAGCGCTCCGGCAGCAGCTCGGAGAACAGCCGCCAGGTCGCCTCGTAGGTCACGTCGCCGACCACGACGTGGTCGCCCGAGCGGAGGAGGGTGAAGAAGACCGCGTGCAGCGCCGCGACGCCGGATGCCAGGGCGACGGCATCCTCACCGCCCTCGAGCGCCGCGAGCTTCTGCTGCAGAGCGATCTGGTTCACGCCGGAGTTGCGGGTGTAGATCGGGACGTCCGTGTCGGACCAGCCGAGCTCGGACGGGTCGTCGGGAAGGGCGTAGGAGTTCGCCATCACGATCGGGGTCCGGATGGCGCCCGTGCCCTGATCGATGCGGTTGCCGGAATGGACCGCCTGCGTCGCGAAGGCGAGGCTGGCGGGGTCGTGCTTGTCGGGCCGCGTCATGCTGGTGCGTCAGGAGTCGATGCGCGAGTGCTCGCCCAGGCGGTGCCACGCGCGGTTGTGGTAGACCAGCGCGTCGCCCGCCTCTCCCGGCGAGACGTCGCGTTCGAGCTGTGCCTGCAAGGCGTGCGCGGCGATGACGGTGGAGCCGCCGGCATCCATCCGCTCGATGATCGCGCAGCGCACCCAGGCACGCACGTCGTGATAGACGGCTTCGCCGGTGACCAGCCGCGACCACGGGCGGGTGCCGTCGAAACGATCGATGCCCGACGTGGCCCCGATACGGGCGAGGTCGAGGTCCTGCGCGTCGAGCAGGTGGACGACCACGGTCTCGGCCCGGGCGAGCACCGCCGCCGACGACGACAGCGACGAGACCGAGAAGATGAGCAGGGGCGGATCGGCGCTCACGCTCGCGACGCTCGTCGCGGTGAGCGCCACGGGGCCCTCGCCCGCGTCGGCCGTGATCACGGCGACGCCGCCCGGGTGCCCGCGGAACAGTGCTTTGAACTCGTCTGCCGACAGCGAGCCCGAGAATCCCGCCGACGGCGAGAGGTGCGGCACGATCTGATCGGGCGACGAGGCGGCGGGCGTGGAGGTCATCCCTCTACGGTACGCGCGCCGACGTGCTCCGGGCTCGGGGCGGTGCAACACGACGACACACGAACCGCGGCGTCGAGCGTCATCCGATGAAATGGATGACATGACCGCGACGAACCCCGACCGCGCCGCCGCACCCGCCACCTCCTCGAGCACGCCTTCGGGCGCCTCTCGGGGCTTCGCGACCGAGCAGGTGCGCCGCGGCTACACTCCGGGCACGCCGCAGAACGCCGTCGCGACGCCGATCTATCAGACCACCGCGTACGAGTTCGCCTCGCTGCAGGACGCGGCCGACATCTTCGCCCTGCGCAAGGCGGGAAACCTCTACAGCCGCGCGGCGAATCCCACCCAGCTCGTCTTCGAGGAGCGTGTGTCCGCCCTCGAGGGGGGCACCGCCGCGGTCGCGGTCGCCTCGGGACAGGCCGCGGTCGCCGTTGCGCTCCTCGCCCTCGCCAAGAACGGCGAGCACATCGTCGCGGCGCAGCAGCTCTACGGCGGCACGGTCGACCTCTTTCAGGAGACGTTCGCCGAGTGGGGCATCGAGGTGGACTTCGTCGACCAGGACGATCCGCAGGCCTGGCGTGCCGCGATCCGCCCGACGACGCGGGCCCTGTTCGCCGAATCCGTCACCAACCCCACCGCGCAGGTCCTCGACGTGCAGCTGGTCGCCGATATCGCCCACGCCGCCGGTGTGCCGCTCGTGATCGACAACACGGTCGCGACGCCGTATCTGCAGCGCCCCGGCGCGCACGGCGCCGACATCGTCGTGCACTCGGCGACCAAGTACCTCGGCGGCCACGGCACCTCGATGGGCGGGGTGGTGGTCGACATCGGATCGTTCGATTTCGGTGCCGAGCCCGATCGGTGGCCCCAGCTGACCCGTCCCTACGCCCGCATCCCCGGGGTGACCCTGTGGGAGCGGTTCGGTGCGGACGGCCAGGCGCTCGCCGTCCTCATCAAGACGAAGTACGTGCACGACCTCGGGCCGTCGCTGTCGCCGTTCAACTCGTTCCAGCTGCTGCAGGGACTCGAAACGCTGGACCTGCGGATGGGGCGTCATGCGGCATCCGCCCTCGCCGTCGCGCGGTTCCTCGACGGGCACCCCGACGTCGCCGTCGTGCACCACCCGGGTCTGGAGGGCAACCCCTGGGCTGATGCGGCGCGGACCTACCTGCCGCAGGGCATCCCCGCGGTGTTCTCGTTCGATGTGGCCTCGACCGGTGACGCCGCGGCCGACCTCGCGCGCGTGCATCGCGTCGTCGACGGGCTGAGCCTCGTGAAGCTCGTCGCCAACATCGGCGACGCCCGCTCGCTCGTCGCGCACCCGGCGTCGATGACCCACAGCCATCTCAGCCCCGCACAGCTCGCCGACGCGGGGATCTCGCCACGGACGGTGCGCCTGTCGATCGGGCTGGAAGACCCGGCCGACCTCATCGCCGATCTCGATCAGGCGCTGCGCCGCTCGTGAGGCGCATTGTGCTCCGCGAGAGCACAGTGTGAGATTTGATTCATGACCGCACCGGGCCATTTTCCCGGTGCGATCGGGGAAACCCGGTGGGGGAGTCTCGCGAGGGTGGAAGGGCGGGCGACGGTCGCCCGTCCTGGCGCCGACCGCGATGTCGGCGTCCGCGAGGTCGCCCCCGAGGAGTGAGCATGTCCTCCGTCTCCCGTCCGAACAATCCCGCGCGATGGGGGGTGCTCGGAGCCGCCTTCATCGTGCTGTTCTTCGTCTCGTCGATCGCGCTCTTCAGCGTCTTCCTCAACCCGCTGGCGCAGAAGAACGACTGGACACCGGTCGACGTGACACTGTCGTTCTCCATCTTCCAGACGGTGATGGCCGTCACGGGCATCTTCTCGGGCCGGATCAGCGACCGCGTCGGTCCGCGTGCGGTGCTGCTGCTGGGCGGTCTGCTCTTCGGCATCGGCTGGTTCTTCACCGGTCTGGTCACCGCGCTGCCGATGCTCTATCTCGTCCACGGTGTCATCGCCGGAATGGGCAACGGCCTGGTCTACAACCCCGCATTGACGACGGCGCAGCGCTGGTTCCCCGACATGCGCGGCAAGGCCTCCGGTCTGCTGCTCGGCGGCGCCGCCATCGGGCCGGCCCTGCTGGCTCCCGCCGCCAACGCGCTGCTGGGCGCGATGGGGCTCACCGGCGCCCTGATGACCCTCGGGGTCGTGTTCTGGATCGCGATCAGCCTCGGCGGGCTGTTCGTGCGCCCCGTTCCCGTCGGCTACGCCCCCCAGGGTGCTCCGGCGGCGGCGACCGCCGACGGAGGAGTCGACTGGCGCGGCATGCTGTCGTCCGGTCGCTTCTACCTGATGCTCGCGCTGTTCGCCGCCGCCGCGACCGGTGGCACCATGCTGGTGGGGGCCGTCTCGGCCATCGCGCAGAAGCAGATCGGCGATGTGGGAACGATGGCCGCGGCCGCCTTCGGCGCACTGATGGTGTCGGTGTCGACGATCGCGAACTTCGCCGGGCGCCTCAGCTTCGGCGCACTGTACGACAGGATCGGCCCCTACCGCAGCCTGCTCATCATGCTCTCCGGCACGCTGGCGGCCATGCTCCTGCTCACGATCGCGACCGCCCCGGCACTGTTCGTCGTCTGCATCGTGATGCTCGGATTCACCTTCGGCGCGCTCCTGGTGATCTACCCGCCCTTGACGGGAGAGACGTTCGGCACGAAGAACCTCGGCGTGAACTACGGGATCATGTTCCTCGGCTACGCCATCGGCGCCTGGATCGGACCGCGTCTGGCGACCTCGCTGTTCTCCGACGAGACGGGGTACCGCAACGCCTTCTTCGCCGCATCCGCGATCTGCGCCGTCGGACTGGTCCTGGTCTTCGTACTGAAGGCGACCGCGTCCCGCACCCGCGGCACCGCTTCCGTGGTGCCTGCCCCGTCGGCATCGGTCGGCGTCGAGTGACCCCGCCCGAAGGAGAGGAATCCACCATGAACGAACAGCTCCGCATCGCTATCATCGGCGCCGGCGCCATGGGCCGCGACCACGTCCGCTACGTCCAGGACGATCCGCAGACGGTGCTCGTCGCGCTCGCCGACCCCATGCCGGAGACCGAGGCGTATGCCGCATCGCTCGGCGTCCCCTGGTATGCGGACCACGTCGAGATGCTCGACGCCGTCCGACCCGACGGCGTGATCATCGCGTCGCCGAACCGTCTGCATCTGCCGATGGCGCGTGACGTCATCGCCCGGGGCATCCCCGTTCTCGTCGAAAAGCCCATCAGCGACGACCTCGACGACGCACGCGCCTTCGCGGCCGAGGCCCGCGAGCAGGGCGCGAAGGTGCTCATCGGTCAACACCGTCGGCACAACCCCAAGGTGCGTCGGGCGAAGGAGATCATCGACTCGGGCGTGCTGGGGCGGATCGTCACGGTGTCGATGCACTACGCGATCTACAAGCCCGACACCTACTACGACATCCCGTGGCGGCGTCAGAAGGGCGCCGGCCCGATCCTGGTGAACATGGTCCACGACGTCGACCTGATGCGGTATCTCATCGGCGAGCCGGAGCAGATCCAGGGCATGGCGGCGAATGCGGCCCGCGGTTTCGAGGTGGAGGACTCCGCCGTCGTCAACGTGCGGTTCGCGGGCGGCGCGCTCGGCTCGCTGACGCTGTCGGATGCCGCGGCGTCGCCGTGGAACTGGGAGGCGACGGCGCGGGAGAACCCGTTCTTCGCCCCCTTCGACACGGACGCGTACCTCATCATGGGGACGCGCGGATCGCTCTCGTTGCCGCGCCTGCAGCTCTTCACCTACGCCGACGGCGTCTCGGACTGGACCGCGCCGCTCACGTGCGAGATCCAGGGAGTGCGAGAGGGCCTGCCGCACCGTCTGCAGCTCGTGCACTTCGCCGGGGTCATCCGGGGCGAGGAGCAGCCGATCGTGACGCCGGAGGACGCGATCCGCACGCTCGACGTGCTGAACGCGGTCAAGGCCGCCGCCGAGAACGGCGAGAGCATCACTCTCTCCTGACGCCCTGACGCCCTGACGCCCTGACGCACGCCTCTCCGTTCGCCGCAGAGGGGCGTGCGTCAGATGGCGTGGACGACGTGATTCGGGCCGTGCAGCTGCTCGTGCAGGCGTTCCATCCGCGCATCCAGCAGGGCGGCCGAGTCGGCGGCATCCTTGAGCTCCGCCAGCAGCCCGTCGGGGACGGCGCCGTCGTACTTGTAGTAGATCTTGTGCTCGAGGCTGGCCCAGAAGTCCATCGCGATCGTGCGGAACTGCACCTCGACGGGCACCTCGACCCTGCCCGTGGAGAGGAACACCGGCACCTCCACGATCGCGTGCAGGCTCTTGTATCCGTTCGGCTTGGGATCGGAGATGTAGTCCTTGACCAGGCGCACGGAGATGTCGTCCTGTCCGGTCAGCAGGTCGAACAGGCGATACGCATCGCGGGTGAAGCTCGTCGTGACCCGGATCCCGGCGATGTCGGTGACGCCCGTGCGAATCGCATCGAAGGTCGGCTCGATGCCCTTGCGGGCGATCTTGTCCACGAGGCTGTCGGCCGTCTTCACGCGGCTGGATACGTGCTCGATCGGGTTGTAGTCGTGCGTGAGCTGGAACTCGTCGCGCAGGATGACCAGCTTCGTCTCGACCTCGCGCAGTCCGAACTGGTACTCGAGGAGGAACCGCTGCAGCTCGTCGCGCATCGAACGGAGTTCTTCGGTCGAGAATGTCGCGACGTCGCCGCCGAACGACACGGAGAGATCTCCGCCACGGGTGCTCATGTGTCAGACCGTAGCCAGAGCGCTTGGGCGGATGCTGAGAGGGTCGCCGCGACAGGAGCGGATGCAGGGAGAATGGGAGCGTGCATCCCGATCATGTCCCCCTCGGCGCGCGGATGCACCGGGAACTGCGACACGTCGCCGACAGCCTCACGAGCTTCGGCCCACCGACGGGGCGTCGCTGGCCGCTGGCGCTGCAGGCGGGCCTCGCGATGGCCGCACCGATCGTGCTCCTCGCCGCCGTCGGTCGCTCCGACATCGCGCTGCTGGCGGCATCCGGCGCGTTCACCGTCATCTACGGCGGATGGCTGCGCCCGCGCGAGCGGGCACGTTTCGCTCCTCTCATCGCACTGGCGCTGATCGCCTGCGCGGCGGCGGGGACGCTCGCCGCCGCGGGAGGGACGCCCGTCGTGCTGGCCGGCGTCGTGATCGTCACGATCGTCTCGGCCGCCGTCGCGGGCCGGCGCTCGCTCGGTCCGCCGGGCACGGTCTTCTTCGTGCTGGTCTTCGGGCTGTCGGCGCAGATCACCGCCCTGCACGATGGGGGCAGGGCCGTCGATCCCCTCACGTACCTGGTCGTGGTCGCGGGCTCGTGTGTGTTCGCGTGCGTCCTGGTGGCGGCGCCGCTTGCGCTGCCCCGGTATCGCGCTGAGAAGCCGCGACCGCTCGCCGAGCTCTTTCCCGCGCGATGGGGCGGCGTCGCGCGGTCGCTGACGGCACGGAGCGCGATCGTCGCGGTGCTCGGCGTCTGCGCCGCGATGCTCGTCGACCCGACCCGTTCCTACTGGGTGGTCTGCGCGGGGATCGCGGTGGCCGGGATGCCTCTGGGTCGACGGGCCGCGGCGACCCGCGGCATCCATCGCTCGGTAGGAACGATCGGCGGGGGAGTGCTTTACCTGGTGCTCGCGTTCCTGCCGTTGCCGATCTGGGCGCTGGGGATCGTGCTCGGCGCCCTGCAGTTCGTGATCGAGCTGGTCGTCGTGCGCCACTACGCGTTGGCGTTGGTGTTCATCACGCCGCTCGTCCTGCTGCTCATCGGTGCGGCATCGGGGCATGCGGCGACCGTGCCGCTCGCGCTCGAGCGGGTCGTCGACACCGTCGTCGGAGCGGCGATCGGCACGGCAGCCGCGCTCACCGTGCGCCTGCACGACGACTGACCGCTGCGCGGGCCGAGCCGCGCGGGCGCTCTCTATACTCGGAATACACATACCCGGCATGCAGAGGGAGGGGACACGGATGTCAGTGCGTCAGAGCCTTCTCGCGATCCTCGATCAGGGGCCCTGCTATGGCTATCAGCTGCGCGCCGAGTTCGACCGGCGCACCGGGTCGGCGTGGCCGCTGAACGTCGGCCAGATCTACAACACCCTCGACCGCCTCGAGCGCGACGGCCTCGTCGAGAAAGGCGAGACGGATGCCGAGGGGCACGTCTACTGGAAGATCACGGCCGACGGTGCGGCGGAGGCTCGCGGATGGCTGCAGCGACCGGTGGCACGCGCGGATGCCGCCCGCGACGAGCTGGTCCTGAAGATCACCGTGGCCGCGACGCTGCCGGGCATCGATGTCGCGGAGATCGTGCGGGAACAGCGCGCGGTGTCGCAGGCCCGTGTCGACGAGCTGGCCGCGTGCAACGCGGGCGACGCGAACGCTCCCGACGGCGCTCTCGGATGGCTGCCGCGGTCGAGTGCGATCTTCGCGGCCGAGAATGAGGTGCGTTGGCTCGATCACGTTGCCGCCCGCTTGCGGGAGATGCCGCCGGGGGTCGGCGTGCAGGCGCTCTCGGCGCACAAGCCCGCCCGCGGTCGGCCGCGTCTCAGCGAGAAGGCAGCGCGGACGTAGTCGAGGATCGGTCGAGGGAGCGCAGTCGCAGTGCGCCCACCAGCCCGAGCAGCAGGAACACGCCGGCGACGAGCATCGACCAGCGCGTCGCGTCTGCGAACCCGGCGGACAGGGCCGCCACGGCGGCATCCGTCTGAGTCCCGAGGCTGCTGGCAGCGCCGTGCGCGCGCAGCTGAGAGATCATCGTCCCCGCCGAGGCGCGGGTCGCGTCGGCGAGCTGCGACGCGGCAGGGCCGGTGAACCCTGCCTGCTCCAGCGCGCCCGGCAGGGCGATCGCGAGCGAGATCGACAGAGTGGCCCCGGCGAAGGCTGTGCCGAGTGCCGTTCCGATCTGACGGACGGTCGACTGGGTCGCCGATGCCTGGCCGCTGACGGCGACCGGTACGTCGCGCAGCACGGTGCCGGTCAGCTGCGCCGAGGCGAGGCCGAGGCCGAGGCCGTAGACGACCAGCGGGAGGGCGATGATTCCGCCGGGGGTGACCCCGCTCACGACGAGAGCGAGGGCGATGACGCCGATCACCTCGAGCGAGAGGCCGATGACGACGGTGCCAGTGGCGCCGAACCGCGCGGCCAGATGCCGTGCGGCGGCTCCGGAGGCGAACGCGCCGAACGCCATCGCGGCCAGGATGAGACCGGTCTGCAGCACCGACAGGCCGAGGGCGGCGGTGAGGTACAGCGGCAGCACGAAGATGAGCGCGAACTCGCCCACCGCCACGGTCGCGGCGGTGACGTTGCCCCACGAGAAGGTGCGCAGGGAGAAGAGGTGCAGATCCAGCAGCGCGTCGCGCTGCACACGTTCGCGATGGCGTTCCCAGATCACGAACAGCGTGAGGGCGACGGCCGAGACGGCGAGACAGATCGGGACGATCGAGACGGGGGCGGTGGCGGGCCAGCCCCATCCGCCGATGGCGAGGTCGGCCGCGGGAGCCCACCAGCCGAGCGTGGGCCCTTCGATCACAGCGAAGACGAGTGCGCCGAAACCGATCGCCGCCAGCAGGGCGCCGTCGACGTCGGCTCCGCGCCGGAAGCCCGAACCACGCGTCTCGGGCACCGCCCAGACGGCGACGGCGAACACCGCCGCCCCGAGCGGAAGGTTCACGAGGAACACCCACTGCCATGACGCATACTGCGTGAGGATGCCGCCGACGAGAGGACCCAGCGCGGCGGCGCCGGAGATGACGGCGCCCCACACCCCGAAGGCGGCCGCTCGTGACTTCCCGCGGAAGACGGCGTTCACGGTCGACAGTGTCGAGGGCATGATGAGCGCGGCGCCCACCGCTTGCGCGGCGCGGGCGGCGAGCAGGATTCCCGCAGACTCGGCTGTGGCCGCCCACAGGCTGCCGGCGACGAAGACGGCGACGCCGGCGAGGAACAGGCGCTTGCGCCCGAACCGGTCCGCGAGCTTCCCCGTGGACAGCAGGAGGGCGGCCAGCAGCACCGCGTACAGGCTCGACACCCACTGCGCGTCTGTGAGATCGAGCGAGAGGTCGTGAATCATCGTCGGCAGGGCGACGCCGACGATCGTCCCGTCGAGCACGATCATGCCGAGCCCGGTGGCCAGCGCCGCCAGCCCGATCCACGCGCGGCGGGAGGGTGCGTCGGATTCGCCGGCGACCGCAACGGGCATACCTTCAGTCATGCTGAAAGTATGCACCCGTGGGCGACCTCTGTCCAGTTGTGGTCTGACAATATGCTCGATCGGCGGTGCGCGCTGGCCGCAGGGTCGTGGCGCCCCATCGCGCGGACGCCGGGCGTACCGTCGGATCATGACCGATCACCTCATCACCGCCGCCGAACTCGATGCCGCGCTGCGCGCGGGCGCGGCGCCCGTCGTCCTCGACGTGCGCTGGCGGCTCGGCGGCCCGGACGGCCACCCCGACTACCGTGCCGGGCACATCCCCGGAGCGGTCTTCGTGCGACTCGACGACGACCTCGCCGCTCACGGCCACCCGTTCGACGGGAGGCACCCCCTGCCCGAGGCTGCCGCGTTCCAGGCATCCGCCCGCCGATGGGGGATCGACGACGGCGACACGGTCGTCGTCTACGACGACTGGCAGGGCTACGGGGCGGCCCGTGCATGGTGGATGCTGCGCGACGCGGGAGTGGACGCGCGGGTTCTCGACGGCGGACTTGCCGTGTGGCGCGCGGCAGGTCTTCCCTTGGAGCAGGGCGAGATCCTCCCGGTGGAGGGCGGTGTGACGTTGCAGTCCGGACGGATGCCCCAGCTCACGATCGACGAGGCGGCGTCGCTCGCCGCGAGCCCCGACGGGGTGCTGCTGGATGCCCGGGCCGGCGAGCGCTACCGGGGTGAGACTGAGCCGATCGATCCGCGTGCGGGACACGTCCCCGGTGCGATCAGCGCGCCCACGTCCGAGAACGTGAACGGGGACGGGACTCTCCGCTCGCCGGACGAGTTGCAGGCGCGCTTCGCCGCGCTCGGTGTCGGGGGCGGTCGTGTGGGTGTGTACTGCGGCTCAGGCGTGAGCGCCGCGCAGGAGGTGCTCGCGCTCGCCGTGGCGGGCCACAAGGCGGCGCTGTACCCCGGTTCCTGGAGCCAGTGGGCGAACACGCCCGGGCGGCCCGTCGCCACCGGCGACCAGCCCTGACGGTCTCCGCTCGCGGGCGGCAGGAGGCGTGCCGCCGAGGGTGTTGACTGGAGGCATGCGTGCCGCGTACATGTTCGCCCCCGGCGATGTCCGGGTGATCGATGCTCCCGCCCCTCGGATCGAGGAGCCCACGGATGCCCTGGTGAGGCTCGTCCGAACGTGCGTCTGCGGCAGCGACCTGCATCCCTACCATTCGATGGCCCCGAACCCCGACGGCACGTCGATGGGCCACGAGTACCTCGGTGTCGTCGAAGAGGTCGGCGCCGAGGTCGTCACCGTGCGACCCGGCGACCTCGTGATCGTCCCGTTCGTGTTCTCGTGCGGGGTGTGCGACTTCTGCCGTGAGGGCCTGCAGACCTCGTGCCGCCGGGCCGGGCTCGCGAGCCGGCTCGGCTCCGCCGGTGCACAGGCCGAGCTGCTGCGCGCGCCTCTGGCCGACGGAACGCTCTACCCCGTTCCGGTCGACGAGCACAGTGGGCTGCTGGCGAGCCTGCTGACTCTCAGCGACGTCTACGGCACCGGGTTCCACGCCGCACTCACCGGCGGGGCGGGCCCCGAGACCACCGTCGCGGTCATCGGTGATGGGGCGGTCGGGCTGCTCGCGGTCCTCTCGGCCCGGCGACTGGGTGCCGAGCGGATCATCCTCATGGGCCGGCATGCCGCTCGGACCGACCTCGGCCGCGAGTTCGGCGCGACGGATGTCGTGGCGACCCGCGCAGACGAGGGCGTCGAGGCCGTGCGAGAGCTCACCGGCGGCGACGGATGCCACGTCGTGCTCGAGGCGGTCGGGCACCTCCCGGCGCTCGAGCAGGCGCTCGGGATCGTCCGCGCCGGGGGGCGGATCGCGCGCGTCGGGGTGCCGCAGTACCGCGAGGGGCCGATCGGACGCGAGCAGTTCGCCCGCAACGTCACGATCACCGGCGGTGTCGCGCCGGTGCGCCACTACATCGATCGGCTGCTTCCCGACGTGCTGTCGGGCGAGGTGGATCCAGGTCGGGTCTTCGACGTCGAACTCTCCCTCGACGACGCGGCGCGCGGCTACGAGCTGATGGATCGCCGCGAGGCGCTCAAGGTGATGCTCCGCCCCTAAGGGGAGACCTCTCGTCGGCGCGCCGCGCAAATCGGCGCGCCGGACTTTTCTGAGAGTTTCTTGTGTCGGAGTTGTGTTGTTGGTATCTTTGCCGCAGGGCGCAATGTGAGCGCTAACTAACTCCCCATCGCTGACGTCAAGGAGGTACCTGCGCCGCCCCCGCGGCGCTGTCGCAGCGCGCGACCGCGGTCGAGGTCCCCGCGATTCGATTGGCTGCACCCCCGTAGGTTTCCCCGGGCCTCGCCGCAACACCGAGCGCATCGCTGCGCTCACCCCACGAAGGAGTGATGACGCATGAGGCCGATCGCGACGCCCGGCTGCGACGCCGGGCCATCCGCGAGGCGAGACCGATATCGGTCTCGCCCGCGCGATGCCGCGGGCGCGCCGGGCATCCCCGCTGACGACGTCGAGATCACGACGAGCACGACGGAAGGAGGCGCCACGACTCAGGCCCCGGTCGCGTACGACGCCGCCGCCTGCCGATGACCACGGCGCGGCCCCGGTGCGGTTCCCCCTCTCCCCGAGTCCGCACCGGGTCCCCCACCCCATCCCATCCCAGGAAAGACAGGAAGAGGAAGCAATGAGCCCATCGACCAAGAGCCGTCCCGACGGCACGAGAAGGCGCAGGACCATGACGTTCGCGGCGGCGATTGCCGGCGTCGCTCTCGCGTGGTCCGCCGTGACACCCCCCGCGACGGCCGCGGACACCGAACTGATCGTGAACGGCGGATTCGAGAGCGGCATCAGCTCGTGGTTCGTCAACAACGGCAACGCCACCGACGGCGGCCAGCTCGCCGTCGTCTCCGATCCCCACGCAGGGGCGTCGGCTGTGCAGACGACCGGTCGCAAGACGACCGGCACAGGTCCCATGCAGGACCTGTCCGGCAAGGTGCAGTCAGGGAAGACCTACACCGTGTCCGCGTGGGTCAAATACGACAACGCGGCGAGCCCGGCCACCAAGCAGTTCTTCGCCACCATGCACTACGGCGGCGGCACCTACACGAACCTGGCCTCGGTGCAGGCGACCCGCGGTCAGTGGAGCCACATCCAGGGCAACTTCACGATCCCGTCGGCGCAGAGCACGGCGACCGCGCGCATCTTCTTCGAGACGCCGTGGACGTCCGACCCGGCAAGCGCTCCCGACACGCACCTGATGGACTTCGTGCTCGACGACGTGTCGCTGGTGGGCGCCGCCCCGCCCGCTGCTCCGTCCAAGACGATCGAGGTCGTCGGCAAGCTTCCCGGCGAGCACAACCCGCTGATCGGACACAAGTTCGGTGCGGACGGGTTCGGGTATGCCGAGAACGGGCGCGTCTACATGTTCATGACCAACGACACCCAGGGCTACGCGCCCGACCCGGTGACCGGGGTCTCGCCGCAGATCAACTACGGCAGCATCAACCAGATCACGCTGATCTCCTCCGAGGACCTGGTCAACTGGACCGACCACGGTGAGATCCAGGTGGCCGGCTCGGCGGGTGTCGCCCCGTTCACGAACAACTCGTGGGCGCCCGGCTTCGCCAAGAAGAAGGTGAACGGTCAGGACAAGTACTTCCTGTACTACGCGAACGGCGGCGGATCGTCCAACGTCATCACCGGTGCCAGCCCGCTCGGGCCGTGGACCAGTGAGCGCAGCTCGACGCTGATCGACGGTTCGACGCCCGGCGCCGAGTCGGTGGCCTGGAAGTTCGACCCCGCGCCTCTCGTGGACAAGGACGGCAAGGCGTACCTCTACTTCGGCGGCGGTCCGGCGTCGACGTCGATGCCGGCGTCCGAGCGGTTCAACAACCCGAAGAACATCCGCGTCATCGAGCTCGGTGACGACATGGTGAGCACCAAGGGTTCGGCCCAGGTCGTCGACACCCCGGTGTCGTTCGAGGCCGCTCAGGTGTTCGAGCGCGAGGGCAAGTACTACCTGTCCTACTCGTCCCACTTCGGCGGCAACGACTTCGGCGGCAACCAGGCCAAGGCCCAGGCCAACTACCCGGGCGGCGGCGAGATCGGCTACCTGATGTCGGACAGCCCGACCAACTTCCCGAAGGAGACGTACGCGGGCGTGCTCTTCCCGAACCAGGGCCAGTTCTTCGGTGCCGGCACGGGCGGAAACAACCACCAGTCGGTGTTCGAGTTCAACGGCAAGTACTACTTCACGTACCACGCCCCGACCCTGAACAAGCGCATCAACGGCAACACGACGCAGGGTTACCGCAGCCCGCACATCCAGGAGATGGCGTTCAACGCGGACGGCACGATCAAGCAGGTCGTCGGCGACTACGCCGGCGTGGCGCAGGTGCACGACTTCGACCCGTTCCGCGTGTTCGAAGCCGAAACCTTCGGCTGGAGCAAGGGCATCGCGACCGAGAAGATCGCGGGTGGGTCGACGCAGTTCGGCTCCACCGCGCCCAACCTCGTCGTCAAGGACATCGACGCCGGTGACTGGACCGGTCTGTCGTCGGTGGCGTTCGGTGAGAAGGGCGCGGCCTCGGTGACGGTCAAGGCCAAGCCGCTGCAGGCCGGGGGCAAGATCGAGGTCCGTTCGGGCAGCGCCACGGGCACCGTCCTCGGCACGATCTCCGTCGACGGTCCGATCGGTGAATGGTCCGAGAGCACGGCGACGCTGACCGGCGCCACCGGAACGCACGACGTCTACTTCACCTACACCGGGGGAACGGGCGACCTGTTCGAGCTCGACACGTTCTCGTTCGCCGCCGCCCAGCCCGAGCCGCAGCTCGCGGTCACGGCGACGGCCACGACGCGTTGCGTCGCGGGCAAGGTCGTGCTGGCCGTCTCCGTCACGGGCGACCCGGCGACGCCGGTCACCGCGGCCATCACCACGCCGGCGGGAACGCGGACGCTGTCGGTCGGCGCGGGCAAGACCGCCACGGCGGCCGTGTCGACGCGCGCGGCATCGTTCGATGCCGGACAGGCCGAGGTGGTCGCCACGGCGGCCGACGGCTCGCGCGTGAGCGTGAGCGCTCCGTACACCGCTCGGTCCTGCGGCTGAGCGAACCCGGGGCGGCCGCTCGCGCGGTCGCCCCGGGTCCTCGCGCCTTCCTCTCTCACGGCCTCGAACGACACCCGACAAACGACCCCACAACGACCCCACAAGAAAGCGACGACATGTCGAAGAAACGCCCGCTCGCGGCGATCGCGGTGGTAGCCGCGCTCGCGGGGAGCATGCTCACCACGACAGCCGCGTCGGCGGCGGACAGCACCGCTCCCGATTCCGGCTACACCTCCACGGACAAGGGTGATGGCACCTACACCGTCCCCGTCATCAACGCCGATGTCCCCGACGTCAGCGTCGCGATGGTCCCCGCAGCAGAGAATGCCGAGGGCCGAGACATCTACTACATGGTGTCCACGACGATGCACCTCAGCCCCGGTGCCCCCATCATGAAGTCCTACGACGGTGTCAACTGGGAGACCGTCAACTACGTGTTCAACCGGATCAGCATCTCGGATGCCTCGTCGCTGCGAAACGGCAAGGAGTCGTACGGTCAGGGCCAGTGGGCGTCGTCCCTGCGGTACCACGACGGCACGTTCTACGTGCTGTTCAACACGAACAACCTCGGTGGCGCCTACCTCTATACGACCAAGGACATCGAGAACGGCGTGTGGGAGTCGCACGCGTTCGGTCGCGCCTTCCACGACCCCTCGCTCTTCTTCGACGACGCGAACGGCGGCACGCCCTACATCTTCTACGGCTCGGGCGGGACGAGCGCGGTCAAGCTCAGCGAAGACCTCTCGAGCATCGTCGCGGAGTACCCGAACATCTTCCGGGCCAGCGACTACGCCGACCAGTCCTTCGTCGGCGGACTGTTCGAGGGCGCGCAGGTCTACAAGATCGGCGACTACTACTACGTCTTCATCATCACGTGGCCGAGCGGCCAGGGCCGCCAGGAAGCCGTCTTCCGCTCCAAGGACCTGCTCGGGCGCTACCAGTCGGTCGGTGGCGCCAACACGTATGAGGCGCGCAGCGCGTTGAACTCCAACGGCTTCGCGCAGGGCGGTCTGTTCGAGGTCCCGCGCGCCGGTCAGGAAAGCGACTGGTACGGATTCTTCTTCCGCGACACATTCCCGGTCGGCCGCATCCCCGCGCTGATCCCGGCGACCTGGAAGGACGGCTGGCCGACCTTCGGCAACAACGGCAACGTGCCCTACAACGGCACCTTCGACAAGGTCATCTCCCTCACCCCGGCGCAGACCGAGCTCGAGCGCTCGCGGTCGGTCGTCGCGTCGGACGACTTCGACAACGACGCACCGCATCGCGCATGGTCGGATGAGAAGTGGCAGATCCCGGCGCAGCCGGCGATCGATCAGTCGCTGCTGGGCGTCGAGCTGTTCGCGAACGCGAACCTCGACGCGGGCACGACGGGCTGGATCGTCAACGACAACGCGACGCTGACCGCCTCGCCGAACGGGCACAACGGATCGTCCGCCGTCCTGATCTCCGACCGCAAGACCACCGGGTCGGGCATCGCGCAGGACGTGTCCGGCAAGGTCCAGCACGATGTCACGTACGACATCTCCGCCTGGGTGAAGTACGACAAGGCGACTTCTCCCGCCACGAAGCAGTTCATCCTGACCGCGCGGTACGGCAACGGCACGTACACGAACCTCGCCAACGTGACCGCGACCAACGGCCAGTGGGCGCAGATCAAGGGCAGCTTCACCGTGCCGTCCTCGCAGCCTCTGGATTCGATGCGCATCTTCCTCGAGACCCCGTGGACGAGCGCGACGAACGTGCAGGCCTCGCCCGACGCGCACGTCATGGATGTCCTGGTCGACGACCTGTCGCTGCGGGGGCGTCCGCTGACCACCGAGGCGCCGTCGGCCGACGAGATCGCCTACAACGGCTCCGACCTCGACCCGGCGTGGGAGTGGAACCACGCACCCGACAACCGGTACTGGTCGTTGACCGAGCGTCCCGGATGGCTGAGCCTGACCAACGGCAAGGTCGTCACGGGGCAGTACAAGTACGCCAAGCTCTCGGGCAAGGACGACCTGACCTGGTTCGAGGAGGCCCGCAACACCCTGTCGCAGCGCACCTTCGGCCCGAAGCAGTCCGTCGAGACCACGATCGACGTGTCGCGCATGAAGGACGGCGATGTCGCGGGTCTCGCGACCTACACGCGCAGCTTCGCCTACGCGGGGGTGAAGAAGGTCGACGGTCAGTACACGCTCGGCATCGTCTACCGAGGCCAGCCCTTCCAGGCGACGCTCGATCGCGCGGCGACCGAGGCGTTCGTCTCCGGGTCGACGGTCCCGCTCGGCGACAGCCGTGTCGTCCACCTCAAGGCCGACGTCGACTCGGTGACCAACGGCGGCCAGATGTGGATCCGCTACTACTACAGCCTCGACGGTCAGACGTGGCAGCAGCTCGGCCAGCGGACCGGTCCGCTCTCGATGGACTGGAGTCTGTCGCACTTCATGGGCTACCGTATGGGGCTCTTCTCGTACGCGACGCAGCAGACCGGCGGCGGGGTCGACTTCGACCACTACTCGCTCAGCAAGGTGCTCACCGCCGACGGCGTCGCCGTCACAGGCGCTCGTCTGGATGCCGCGATCTCTCGCGCCGCGGGACTTAAGGAGTCCGACTATCCCGCGGCCGCCTGGGCGTCGTTCCAGCACACCTACGGCAAGGCGATCGCCGCTCGGGATGCCGCGGCGCAGCACCCGTTCTCGACGCTCAACCAGGTCGAGGCGGTGGCGCGACCGCTGGAGCGATCCCTCGCCGAGCTCGCCGTGATCGCCGAGAGCACGCCGCCGGCACTGACCGTCACGGCGACCACGACGTCGCGGTGCGTGGCCGGCAAGTCGGTGCTCGCCGTCACGGTGAAGAACGCGTCCGATGTTCCGGTCACGGCGGCGGTGTCGACTCCGGTCGGAAACCGCACCGTCTCGGTCGCGGCGGGTGCCGCGAGCTCGGTCGCCCTGTCGACGCGGCAGGTGTCCGTGCCGGCCGGAGTCGCGAGTGTGGAGGCCTCCGGAGAGGTCGGGGGCAAGGCGGTCAAAACGACCGTCACGGCTCCCTACGAAGCCCACACCTGTGGACGATAGAAGACCGGAAAATCAGCCTTGTTTGCGCTAACAGTTCACGATAACATTTTGCTCAGGCAAGGACCGACGGCGGACCAAGAGGATGCGACGACGCACGATGCCCCCTCTCTCCCGCCGACCCGGCGTGTGCACCCCCGTGCACGTCGATCAGATCGGGCGGGCGGAACCCTGCGCGCCGAAACCAATCGGGTGGTGCTGAGGCCGCTCGAAGAAATGGAGTATCCGATGAAGAACAGGGCAACCTGGACCCGCGTTGCGGCGGGCGTGGTCGGCGGAGCGATGCTGGTCGGCTGCGCCGGCGCGGCGATGGCCGCCGAGGTGCAGAACGACGACGTCAACGTCAACGTCAACATCGAGGCGAAGGGTGCGCTGACGATGTCGGTGGCCGCGACCTCGACGACGCTGACCGAGGTCGCGTCGGCCGACACGACGCTCCGTCAGTTCGACGGCAAGCTGCCCGTCGTGACGGTGACCGACGACCGCCAGCAGGTGCCGGACGGCGTCTTCTGGTACGTGACCGGTCAGTCGTCCGAGTTCAGCGCTCCGGGCGTCACGCAGAAGATCGCTGCGGGGAACCTGGGCTGGACGCCGAAGCTCCTCTCCGACAACTCGGACGGTGCTGTCAGCGAGGGCGACGAGGTCGTGACCACGCTGGATGACCCGACGAGCGGATCGACGAGCACGCCGAACAACGTCGGCCTCGTCGGCG
Source organism: Microbacterium dextranolyticum (assembly GCF_016907295.1). Classification (NCBI taxonomy): domain Bacteria; kingdom Bacillati; phylum Actinomycetota; class Actinomycetes; order Micrococcales; family Microbacteriaceae; genus Microbacterium; species Microbacterium dextranolyticum. The sequence continues at coordinate 2,775,835 of NZ_JAFBBR010000001.1, read as the reverse complement.
ACGAGCTGTTCGTGCTGTCGCTCGACTCGCAGCAGGTGCGGCCGACCGGCGAGTGGAAGGCGGACGCCGACCTCTTCCTGAAGACGCCGGCCACGGTCGCGCCGGGCGCGTACTCGGGCAAGATCACGCTTACGCTCTGGGAAGACGCCCAGCAGTAAGCCCGTCGGTCTATGCCCCTCGGGCCGGAGCCGTCCTCGCGGCGGCTCCGGCCCGTTCCCTCTCAGGAGTTCCGATGCCCCACCTCCCCCTTCGCGCCGTCGCCGCACGTCTGACGGCGGCGCTGGCCGCGGCCGCGCTCGGGCTCCTGGTGCTGCCGGCACCCGCCGTGCTGGCGGACGACGCGGCCGATGCGCCGGTGCGCTGGTCGGTCACGCCGTCGGACGCGAACGGGCCCGACGGGCGGAGGTTCGCGGAGTATCAGCTCGATCCTGGAGCGAGTGCGGATGACCACCTCGCCATCCGCAACTCCAGCGATCACGAGGTGAGCTTCGCGCTCGCCGCCGCGGACGGCTATTTCACGCGGTCTGGCCGCTTCGATACCCTCTCGTCCGACAAGAAGTCCGTCGATTCGGGCACCTGGATCTCGCTGCCACCGTCGGTGACGGTCGCCGCCGGTGCCACCGTCGTCGTCCCCTACTCGATCTCCGTTCCCGAACGCGCCGAACCGGGAGACCATGCCGCCGGCATCACCGCCTCTATCACGTCCACCCAGACCGCAGACGGGGGAGCGAGCGTCGGCGTCGAAAGCCGCATCGGCTTCCGGGTGCTCACGCGGGTGAACGGCCAGCTGGCTCCCGCCGCGGCGCTGACGAACGGCTCGGCGTCCTACGAGATGTCGTGGAACCCCTTCCGCCCAGGGTCGGTCACGGTGTCGTTCGACGTCCAGAACACCGGGAACGCCCGGATCCTCGTCGCCGGCACGGTCGAGGCGGGCGGGCAATCCATATCCTTCCCCGCCGAGGGGGAGTCGGCGCCCGAACTCCTCCCCGGCGACCACCGCACTCTCAGCGTCTCCGTTCCCGGGGCCTGGCCGTTGTTCTCGGTCCCGGTCGCGGTGACGCTCCAGCCGACGGCGGTGACCTTCGACGGGCAGCGCCCCGAGGTCGCCCCGGCGAGCTGGACATCGTCGGTCATCGCGGTGCCCTGGCCTCAGATCGCTGTCCTCGTCGGACTCGCGCTCGTCGTCTGGGCACTGGTCGGATCGCGTCGCCGCTCGCGACGCCGATTGACCGCCATGCTCGATCGCGCCCGTGAAGAGGGGCGCCGCACTGCCGAACAGGAGACATCATCATGACCTGGCTCACCGCTGCCGCGGACACCACCGAGTACAACAGCGAGGGCGTCCGCGTCTTCGTCGACATTCTGCCGGTGCCCTGCGGTACCGGCTGCTCGGGGGCGCTTCCGGTGACCGGAGGCGAGCCGGCGTGGATGCTGTTGGCGGCGGGTGCAGCGCTCGTCATTGCGGGTGTCGCTGTCGTCCGGGGCTACCATGGGTCTCGACGAAACGGGGTTGGATGACCGATCAGGCGACGCGAGGCTGGCAGAGGCCCAGCATTTACGACGTCGCGAAGCAGGCGGGCGTGTCGCACATGACGGTCTCCCGTGTGCTCAACGGTCACCCCAACATCCGAGACTCGACGCGTGAGCGCGTGCTCCGCGCGATCGAGGACATGAACTACACGCGCAGCTCGATCGCGCGGGCGCTCGCGACCCGCCGCGCCATGCGCATCGGTGTGCTCGTGGACGGCCCTGTGGAGTACGGACCGAACAGCACTCTGCGCGCCCTCGAGAGCGCGGCCCGTCATCAGGGTTACGGGGTGAGCGCGTTCTCGGTCTCCGACGGCGCCCAGTCCCAGATGGACGACGGCCTGATGGAACTCGCCACCGAAGGTGTGGAGGCGCTCTGCGTCATTGCGCCCCGGGCATCCTCGCTGCGGGTCCTCCGCGAGCACGACCGAGGACTGCCCACCATCGTGATCAAGGCCGAGCCCGACCCCGTGTGGCACACGATCGCCGTGGATCAGCGCGCCGGCGCTGTCGAGGCGGTCACCTATCTGATCGGCATCGGCCACCGCAGGATCCTTCATCTCGCGGGACCCCAGGACTGGTACGACGCGCGTGAGCGTCAGCAGGGGTGGGCGGATGCCCTCGCGCTGGCAGGTCTCGACGTCATCGCTCCCGTGGTGGGGGACTGGACCTCGGACTTCGGCTACGAGTACGGGCGGACGCATGATTTCGGCGATGCGACCGCCGTCTTCGCCGCGAACGACCAGATGGCGCTCGGCCTCATGCACGGGCTCGCCGAGCGCGGCTTGCGCATTCCGCAGGACATCAGTGTCATCGGCGTCGACGATCTGCCCGATTCGCGCCACTTCCTGCCCCCGCTGACGACGGTGCAGCAGGATTTCTCGGCGCTCGGCGAGCTCGCTCTGAGGCAGATTCTCGCGGCGATCGGGGGAGACGGTGACGTCCATCACGACGTGATCGAGCCCGTCCTGGTCGTGCGCGCCTCGACGGCGCCGCCGCGCCGCTGACCCATGGCGCGAACGCCTCGCGCCGTCACAAATGTGCGCGGTAACAAGATGGTAACGAGTCGGAAAGTTTTGCTTGCTATCTGAAGTGTTAGCGCGCACAATCTAACTGCACCCTTCGGTGGCCTCGGTAGGCGACCGGAAATTCGATCTCATCGACGAACGGCGTCGGGAGTATCTCAAGGAGGAGAAGAGATGGGACACAACAAGAGGTTCCTGGGACTGGTCGGTCTCGCAGCGGTCGGCGCCCTGACGCTCACGGCATGCTCGTCGGGTTCGGGCGAGCCGGCATCGTCCGGCGACGCCGGCAAGGACGGCAAGACGGTCACCGTCGGCTTCGTCGCGGTCGGCCCCGAGGGCGGCTGGCGCAACGCCAACGAGCAGGCGATCAAGGACGCGTTCACCAAGGAGGCCGGCTTCGACCTCAAGTACGCTCCGGCCGCGAGCCCGAGCGACCAGAAGTCGCAGCTGGACGCGTTCTCGACCTTCGTCAACGACGAGGTCGACGTCATCCTGCTCACGGCCACGGAGGCCTCGGGCTGGCAGGACCAGCTGAAGAAGGCCAAGGAAGCCAACATCCCCGTGATCCTGCTCGACCGCGGCGTCGACGCGGACAGCGACCTCTACGTCACCCGCATCGCGCCCGACAACGTCCAGGTGGCCACCTCGGTCGGCCAGTGGGCAGCCACGACCTTCCCGCAGGGCGCGAACTACTTCGTGCTCGAGGGTGTCCCCGGTCTGTCGGTCGTCAACGAGCGCAACCAGGGCTTCGACTCGGCCATCGCCGGCAAGGCGGGCTGGAACAAGGTCGGCGCGCAGACCGCCAACTGGAAGACGGACGAGGGCAAGTCGGTCGTCGAGACCGCGCTGAAGGCCAACAACAACGGCATCCAGTTCATCTTCGCGCAGAACGACGAGATGGGCATCGGTGCGGCGCAGGCCGTCTCCGCCGCCGGCCTCAAGCCTGGCACGGACGTCAAGATCGCGACCATCGACGGCACCAAGGGTGCTCTCGAGGCGCTGTCCAAGGGTGACCTGAGCTTCGTCGCCCAGTACAACCCGTTCTTCGGAACCGACGCGGTGGATGCCGTCAACAAGGCCCTCGCCGGCGAGAAGGTCGACTCCACCATCATCGTCAAGAGCGCCACGTTCGACTCGCCCGAGGCTGCCAAGAAGGCCCTCGACAGCGGACTCGGCTTCTGAGTCACACCACCCGAGCCGGCTCACGGTAAGGCGGATGGGGGCGCCCTCGAGGCGCCCCCGTCCTCCGACTGGCTGCCGACCCGTCCGATACCGATCATCGAGGAAGTCAGCACGTGGCCAACGAACCTCTCCCGATCGTCGAAGTGCGCGGTGCGTCGATCACTTTCCCGGGCGTCAAAGCGCTCGACGAAGTGAATTTCCGCCTGCTGCCCGGCGAGGTCCACACTCTCATGGGTGAGAACGGCGCCGGTAAGTCGACGCTCATCAAAGCTCTCACCGGCGTCTACCAGATCGACTCCGGGTCGATCCTGGTCTTCGGCACCGAGCGCCGGTTCTCCGGAACCGCATCCGCTCAGGCCGCCGGAATCTCCACGGTGTATCAGGAAGTGAACCTGTGCACCAACCTCACCATCGGTGAGAACGTCATGCTGGGGCACGAGACCCGCGGTCTCGTCGGCATCAACTGGCGCAAGACCCATGCGCGGGCACACGAGGTGCTCGCGGACATGGGCCTCGGCGACCTCGACACGCGGGCGCCGCTCTCGTCGATCTCGATCGCCCTGCAGCAGCTCGTCGCGATCAGCCGCGCCATGGTGACGAAGTCGAAGGTGCTCATCCTCGACGAGCCCACCTCCAGCCTCGACGCCGCCGAAGTCGAGATGCTCTTCGGCGTCATCCGGCGCCTGCGCGACCAGGGCGTTGCGATCCTGTTCGTCTCGCACTTCCTCGACCAGGTGTACGCGATCAGCGACCGCATCACGGTGCTGCGCAACGGCGGCTTCGTCGGCGAATACCTCAAGCGCGACCTCGACCGCACCGAGCTCATCTCGAAGATGATCGGCAAGGACATCAATGCGCTGCGGGCTCTCGGCTCGAACCGCCAGGTCGACGAGCGCGACCGCACCCAGACACCGGTCTACGCGGCCGACGAGCTGGGCCGCAAGGGCTCGCTCACTCCCACCGACATCGAGATCCACAAGGGCGAGGTGGTCGGCTTCGCCGGTCTGCTCGGCTCGGGACGCACGGAGCTCGCCCGCCTGATCTTCGGCGCCGACAAGCCCGATGCGGGCACCGTGCGCCTCAAGGGCAAGAAGACCACTATTTCGTCGCCGGTCTCGGGTCTGGCGAACCACATCGCGTATTCGACCGAGAACCGCCGCGAAGACGGCATCGTCGGCGACCTCAGCATCCGCGAGAACATCATGCTGGCCGTGCAGGCCCAGCGCGGGTGGATGCGCCGCGTGCCGGCGCGCGACGTCGACCGCATGGTCAAGACCTACATGGAGCGCTTCAGCGTGCGTCCCAACGACCCCGATCGGCCGATCCGGCTGCTCTCCGGCGGTAACCAGCAGAAGGTGCTCCTCGGTCGCTGGCTGGCCACCGACCCGGAGCTGCTGCTGCTGGACGAGCCGACCCGCGGAATCGACGTGGGCGCCAAGGCGGACATCCAGGAGACGGTTGCCGAGCTCGCCGAAGGCGGGATGAGCGTCGTGTTCATCTCGTCCGAGCTCGAAGAGGTCGTGCGCCTGTCCGAGCGCATCCTCATCATGAAGGACCACCAGAAGGTCGGCGAGGTCGTCAACGGACCCGATGTCACGGCGGAGCGGATCGTCTCGATCATCGCCGCCGACTCGGGCGAGAAGGCGGAGGCGCGCACGGACGCGCTCGTCGACGAGGTCGAAGGAGAACTTGAATGAACGCGCTGCGGAACATCGTGCGCACCCCCTGGTTCTGGGGCGTGATCGGCATCGCGCTCCTGCTGGCCATCAACTCCATCAAGGACCCCTCGTACCTCGCAATCGGGGTCAACCCCGCGACGGGACAGCTGTCGGGCAACGTGCTCGATATCCTCCGGGTCTCCGCGCCGATCATGATGATCGCGCTCGGCATGACCTTCGTCATCGCCACGAGCGGTATCGACCTGTCGGTCGGCTCGGTGATGGCGGTCGGAGGCGCCGTCGCCATGGTCACCCTCTCGGGCCTTCGTCAGCCTGACTCGATTGGCGCGATGTTCGCCGCGATCGGCCTGGCGATCCTGCTGGGACTGGTCCTCGGCGCCGTCAATGGATTCCTGGTGGCAGTCATCGGATTGCAACCGTTCATCACGACCCTCGTCATGATGATGGCCGGTCGCGGCATCGCCCGCGTCATCACCGGGGGTCAGAACACGAACTCGGAGAACGAGCCGTTCCGCACCCTCGCGAACGGTCAGTTCCTCGGTCTGCCGCTGAGCTTCGTGCTGGCGCTGGTGATCGTCATCCTCATCGCAGTGCTGATGCGCAAGACCGCGCTCGGCCTGATGATCGAGTCGATCGGCATCAACCCGCACGCCAGCCGCATGGCGGGCATCCGCCCCCGGCCGATCCTCATCACCGTGTACGTCCTGTCGGCGGGTCTCGCCTCGATCGGCGGCCTCTTCACGGTGTCGGAAGTGATGACGGTGGACGTGTCGGGCACCGGCTACCAGATGGAGCTGGATGCCGTGCTGGCGGTCGTCATCGGCGGCACATCCCTCGCCGGCGGCAAGTTCTCGATTGTCGGATCGACGATCGGTGCGCTGGTCATCGCGACGCTGAACAAGACGGTGCTCTTCCTCGGAGTCTCCGCCGCGGCCACCCCCGCCTTCAAGGCGATCGTCATCGTGGTGCTCGTGCTCCTGCAGTCCGAGCGCATCCGGTCGCTGGCGCTCGGGCGCAAGCGACCTCAGAAGCCCGCGGCTCCGCTGGCTGAGAACATGCAGCCGAAGGAGGTCGTCGCATGAGCGGCACATCCACCACCCGCGAACGTCGCGGAGCCGACCTCTCCGGAGCGCCGACCGCCGCCCTGACCTCGACGAGCTCCCGGTGGACTCGCGCCTGGGGGCGCAGCCAGTCGCTGATCCCGACGCTCGCCGCCGTCGTCCTGTTCATCAGCATGCTCGTCTACGCGGAGATCGCGTACGGCCGGGTGTTCCACCTCGGCACCATGTCGAGCCTGCTGGTCAGCTTCGCGCCGACGATCATCCTCGCCGTCGCCATGACGATCGTCATCATCTCGGGCGGCATCGACCTCTCGGTCGGAGCGGTCGTGGCCTTCACCTCGGTATCCGGCGTCATGCTCATGGATGCCGGTGTCAACGGATGGCTCGCCATCGTGCTGATGATCGTGTTCGGCGCCCTGTTCGGACTCGTGTCCGGCGTGCTGGTGCAGTACTTCAACGTGCAGCCCTTCATCGCCACGCTGGCGATGATGTTCCTCGCCCGAGGCCTGGCCTCGATGCTCTCGACCGTGCCGGTGCACGCTCCCGACGACGCGCCGATCCACATGTTCGCCACGGACTGGAAGCTGATCGACGGCCCGAAGACGAACGACCTGGTCCTGACCCCCGGATTCTTCATCGCCGTTCTCGTCGTGATCGGTGCGGTGATCTTCATGCACCGCACCCGCGCAGGACGAACCGTCTATGCGATCGGCGGCGCCGAGTCCTCGGCTCAGCTGATGGGTCTGCCCGTCGCCCGCACCCGCGTGTGGATCTACATCCTCAGCGGTGCGCTGGCCGGCCTCGCGGCCGTCGTCTACACCGCCCAGGTCGGCGGCAAGGCGCAGAACGTCACCGGCATCGGCTGGGAGCTCGACGCGATCGCGGCCGTCGTGATCGGCGGCACGCTCCTCACCGGCGGTGTCGGCTACGTCCTCGGATCGGTGGTCGGATCGCTCGTGCTCGCGGCGCTGTGGATGATCATCACGAAGGACGGATCGATCAAGCCCGAGTACCTCACGATCATCACGGGCAGCATCCTGCTGGTGTTCGTGCTCCTGCAGCGGGCCCTCACGCGACGGAGAGCAGAATGACCGCCGCGACGGCGAGCGTCTCGGACGCCGACCTGCAGCAGCGCATCGACGCCGTCCGCGCCGATGTGGCAGCCCTCCACAGCGAACTCGTCCGCTACGGCCTGGTCGTCTGGACCGGAGGCAATGTCTCCGGTCGGGTTCCCGGCAGCGACCTGTTCGTCATCAAGCCGTCGGGTGTCTCGTACGACGACCTCGCGCCCGAGAACATGATCCTGTGCGATCTGGACGGCGCGGTCGTCCCGGGAACGCCGGGAAGTGACCGCAGCCCGTCCAGCGACACCGCGGCACACGCGTACGTCTACCGGAACATGCCCGAGGTCGGCGGAGTCGTGCACACGCACTCGGACTACGCGGTCGCATGGGCGGCGCGGGGCGAGGAGATTCCCTGCGTCATCACGGCGATGGCGGACGAGTTCGGCGGACCCATCCCGGTGGGTCCCTTCGCGATCATCGGCGACGACTCGATCGGTCGTGGGATCGTCGAGACGCTGCGCGGGCACCGCTCGCGTGCGGTCCTGATGCAGAACCACGGACCGTTCACGATCGGCACGAGCGCCAAGGATGCCGTGAAGGCGGCCGTGATGTGCGAAGACGTCGCGCGCACGGTGCACCTCGCACGCCAGGCCGGCGAGCTGATTCCGATTCCGCAGGAATCGATCGACGCGCTCTACAACCGCTACCAGAACGTCTACGGACAGAACACGGACGACCGGCGATGACGGGCGAGGTGAGCGCCGCGGACCCGCGGACGGCGCAGCTGATCCGCGACGGGCGGACGGCGCTGGGTATCGAGTTCGGCTCGACGCGCATCAAGGCCTGCCTGATCGATGCCGACGACCCCTCGCACGTGCTCGCGGTCGGGGCGCACTCCTGGGAGAACCGTCTCGAGGACGGCCTGTGGACGTATCCGCTCGACGAGGTCTGGGCGGGTGCTGCGGCGGCGTTCTCGGCTCTGGTGGACGACGCGCAGCACCGGCACGGAGTGCGCGTCGAGACGATCGGGGCGATCGGGGTGTCCGCGATGATGCACGGCTACCTCGCGTTCGATGCCGACGGAGAGCTCCTCGTGCCGTTCCGGACCTGGCGCAACACCAACACGGGCCCGGCTGCGGCGGAGCTGTCCGATCTGTTCGGACTCAACATCCCGCTGCGCTGGTCGGTCGCGCACCTGCGGCAGGCCGTGCGCGACGAGGAGCCGCACATCGGCCGCATCGCGTCGGTGACCACGCTGGCCGGCTACGTCCACGAGCGGCTCACGGGCCGCCGCGTGCTCGGCGTCGGCGACGCATCGGGGGTGTTCCCGATCGCGGCCGACGGCAGCGACTACGACGAGCGTCTGCTTGCGCTGTTCGACGCTCTGGCGCCCGAGTCGGTCCCGCCGCTGCGTGCGCTTCTGCCCGAGGTGCTCCCGGCCGGCGGCGACGCCGGTGCGCTGACCGACGAGGGGGCGCTGCTGCTCGACCCGACGGGACTTCTGCACGCCGGAGCCCTCGCCTGCCCGCCGGAAGGCGACGCGGGCACGGGCATGGTGGCGACCAACGCCGTCGCTCCCCGCACGGGCAACGTCAGCGCCGGCACGAGCATCTTCGCGATGGTCGTGCTCGAGCGTCCTCTCGAGGGCATCCACCACGAGCTCGATCTCGTGACGACGCCCGCGGGCGATGCCGTCGCGATGGTGCACTGCAACAACGGTGCGAGCGAGCTTGCGGCGTGGGCGGGGCTGTTCTCGCGGTTCGCCGCCGCCGCCGGAGCGCCGCTCGACTCGGATGCCGTCTTCGACGTGCTCCTGCGCGAGGCGCTCGAAGGCGCCGCCGATGCCGGGGGATTGCTGGCCTACAACCACCTCGCCGGTGAGCCGATCGCCGGTCTCGCCGAGGGCAGGCCGCTGTTCGTCCGCACGCCGGACTCGGTGTTCGACCTCGCGAACGTGATGCGTGCCCACGTCTACGGCGTCTTCGGGACGCTCGCCCTCGGCATGCAGGTGCTCGCCGCCGAAGGCGTCGCTCTCGATCGCATGTATGCGCATGGCGGCATGTTCCGCACCGCGGGAGTCGCGCAGCGCTTCCTCGCGGCCGCTCTGCAGGCGCCCGTCGCCGTCGGCGACACCGCCTCGGAGGGAGGCGCCTGGGGCGTCGCCGTGCTCGCCGCCTTCCGGCGCACGGTCGCTGTCACGGGCGAGCGGGCATTCGTCCCCGAGCTGCACCGATATCTCGACGACGTCGTCTTCGCGGATGCTGCGGCATCCGTCGTCGCGCCCGACGTCACCGACGCGGCGGGCTTCGCCGCGTACCTCGACCGGTACCGCGCGGGCCTCGCGATCGAGCGCGCCGCCGTCACCGCTCTCTGAACTCTGTGGAAAGGACCACCATGACTCTGCGCACTTCTCTCGACGGGTACACCGTCTGGTTCGTCACCGGCAGCCAGGGGCTGTACGGCGAGGAAACCCTCCGGCAGGTCGCCGAGCAGTCCCAACAGGTCGTCGCCGGCCTCGAGGGCCTTCCGGTGCGTGTGGAGTGGAAGCCGGTGCTGACGGATGCCGACAGCATCCGCCGCCTCGCGCTCGAGGCGAACGCCGACGACAGCGTCATCGGCGTCATGGCCTGGATGCACACGTTCAGCCCCGCCAAGATGTGGATCGGCGGCCTCGACGCGCTGCAGAAGCCGCTGCTGCACCTGCACACGCAGGCGAACGTCGAGCTGCCCTGGGCAGAGATCGACTTCGATTTCATGAACCTCAACCAGGCCGCCCACGGCGATCGGGAGTTCGGCTACATCCAGACGCGTCTGGGGGTCGCCCGCAAGACCGTCGTCGGACACGTCTCCAACCCGGCGGTGCTGACCCAGATCGAGCAGTGGCAGCGTGCTGCCGCCGGATGGCAGGCGGCGCGCACCCTGAAGCTGGCGCGCTTCGGCGACAACATGCGCTTCGTGGCGGTCACCGAAGGTGACAAGACCGAGGCGGAGCTGCGGTTCGGCGTGCAGGTGAACACGTGGGGCGTGAACGAGCTCGCCGACGCCGTCGCCGCGGCATCCGAGGCCGACATCGACGCGCTCGTGGAGGTCTACCTCGCCGAGTACGACGTGGTCGAGGAGCTCCTGCCCGGGGGAGAGCGCCACCAGTCGCTGCGCGACGGTGCGGCGATCGAGCTCGGTCTGCGGTCGTTCCTCGAGGAGGGCGGCTTCGGCGCGTTCACCACGAGCTTCGAAGACCTCGGGTCGCTGAAGCAGCTGCCCGGCCTCGCCGTGCAGCGCCTCATGGCCGAAGGCTACGGTTTCGGCGCCGAGGGCGACTGGAAGACCGCGATCCTCGTGCGCATCGCCAACGTCATGGGCGCGGGTCTTCCCGGCGGCGCGAGCCTGATGGAGGACTACACCTACGACCTCGTCGCGGGCGAGGAGAAGATCCTGGGCGCGCACATGCTGGAGGTCGCCCCGACCCTGACCGCGTCGAAGGCCCGGCTGGAGATCCACCCGCTCGGCATCGGCGGAAAGGACGACCCGGTGCGGCTCGTCTTCACCGCCGACCCCGGCCCCGCCGTCGTCGTCGCGATGAGCGACATGCGCGACCGCTTCCGGCTGGTCGCGAACGTCGTGGAGACCGTCGAGGCGCCCGACCTGCCGAACCTCCCCGTGGGACGCGCCGTGTGGAAGCCCGCACCCGATTTCGCGACGAGCGCGGCGTGCTGGCTGACGGCGGGCGCCGCTCACCATACGGTGATGACGACGGCCGTCGGCATTGAGGTCTTCCGTGACTTCGCGGAGATCGCGCGCACGGAGCTGCTCGTCATCGACGAGCAGACGACGGTCCGCGACTTCCAGCGCGAGATCCGCTGGAACCAGGCGTACTACCGACTCGCACAGGGACTCTGACGACAATGACCGACCGCCCGCGCTCCGGCACGCAGTACACGATCCGCTCCGGCGCCTACCGCGCCGAGATCGCGAGCATCGGTGCATCGTTGCGCAGCCTCACCTATGACGGGCGTGACCTCGTCGTGCCGTTCGCGGCCGACGAGGTCCGCCCGAACTTCCGGGGGGCGCTGCTCGCTCCGTGGCCGAACCGCGTGGTCGATGGACTCTACGCGTCGGGCGGGGCGACGTTCCAGCTGGCGCTCACGGAACCCGATCGCGGCCACGCGCTGCACGGCTTCGCCGGCTGGCTCGACTTCGTCGTGCTGTCGCACACGGACGACGAAGTGACCCTCGCCGCGACGATCGAGCCGCAGGCGAGCTACCCGTGGCGTGTGCGCGTCGAGACCACCTACCGGGTGGGGGAGGACGGTCTGACCCAGACCGTCCGCGGGGTGAACGTCGGCGCGGATGCCGCGCCGTTCGGCACCGGCCCGCATCCGTATCTGGTGGCCGGGCCCGGGCCCCTCGACAGCTGGACGCTCGAGCTTCCGGCGGAGACGGTGCTCGAAGTCACACCCGACAGGCTGTCGCCGATCGACGTGCACGAGGTCGCGTCCTTCGACGCGAACCGTTTCGACTGGCGCGCGCCGCGCACCCTCGGTGCCGTCGAGATCGATCATGCCTACACCGGACTCGTCCGCGATGGCGAGGGTTTGGCGACCGTTCGCGTGACCGACCCGTCCGGCACGGGGGTCGAGATGATCTGGGACGACGCGTGCCCGTGGGTGCAGGTGCACACCGCCGACCGCCCGGGTGGCGTCTCGGACCCGTCCCACCGCGTCGGCCTCGCCGTGGAGCCGATGACGTGCGCTCCGGACGCGTTCAACGCGGAGCGGTACTCGTTCGATGCGGGCCTCATCGTGTTGCAGCCCGAAGCCTCTGCCGAGGCCTCCTGGCGCATTCGCGCCGTCTGATCTCGGCGGACATGACGGAAGGGCCCCGGAAGCGATCTCCGGGGCCCTTCTGTCGTGCCGTCGCGTGGCGACGACGACTTACTTGTCGTCGCCGCGAAGCTCCGCCTTGACCTCGTTGCGCTTGTCGACGGAGTCGCGCTCGGCTTCGGCCTTCTTGACGTCGGCATCGGCCTTCACCTCGTCGACCTTGTCGCCGATGCGGTCGGCAGTGTCCTCGAAGGCCTCCTTGATCTTGCGACCGGCCGTCTCGGCGGCATCCTTCGCGTCATCGATGAAACCCATGGTCCGCTCCTTCAACGTTCGGGGACTGAATCGCTCTCGACGTTACGCAGCGCCCCTCCGGGCGACAAGGGGTTGCCGCCCGGGCGCCGGCCGTGGTAGCCCTGAGCGCCGCTGCGGAGGCTCTGTGCGGGCGGACGCCGGACCTCTATGCTGGCCCGGTGACGGATTCCTGGGGATCGATCGAGAGCTGGCAGGCGGCCTTCGGGCATGGGACGGGCCTCGTCCTCTTCCTCGCCTACTATGTGCTGCTCGCCGTGGCGATGTGGAAGGCCTTCTCGAAGGCCGGGTACGCGGGTATCCTCGCGCTGATCCCGGTGGTCAACTGGTTCGTCCAGGTGAAGATCGCCGGCTTCTCCGCCTGGCTGGGGCTTCTCGCGCTGATCCCCCTCGTCAACGTCGTGTTCTCGATCATCGTCGCGATCCGCATCGGGCGCGGATTCGGGCACGGTGCGCTGTTCTCGTTCGTGCTCCTCTGGCTGGTCGCTCCGATCGGCTACTTCGTGATCGGTCTCGGCTCGGATCGGTACACGCGCCCGGTCTGATACGGCCTGACGCTGCCCCTCGATCCTGGGCGATCTGGTTGCCTAGGATCGACATGAGGAGGTGTCGTGGCCGATCAGCGACCGGGTAGGCGACCGCGTATGCGCACGCGCGACGTCGTCGCCGAGGGGCTCTACATCGCCTCCGCGGCCACTCGGCTGATCCTCAAGAACACGATCCTCGTGCACATCCTCGCCGACGGTGAGGATTTCGACGCCGAGCGCTACCTGCCCGAGGCCCGCTCGGCGCTGGAGGCGCTCGCACTCGAGGCCGAAGCCGACGCCGAGCGGACGGTGCACGAGCGTCGCAGAGCCCGCACGCGGCACTCCGACTCCGGAGGCACGCACGACTACCGCAGTCGAGACGTGCGCAATCTGCGCCGACGGGAGAAGCAGTCCCTGCACGTCGCCCACGAACTGCGTGCTCGGGCGGCCGACGACGACGAACTGCACCGGCTGATCGCGGACGCTCGCGACGCTGCGTGGGCGGAGGTCGCGAAGAACATCGACCGCACGCTGCGCATCGAGGCATCGCGCCCGGATCTCGAACCCGACTATGCGCGCATGCGCACGGCGCGGATGCAGGCACTGCGTCTCGTCGATCTGCCGAAACTGCGTGCCCACCGCCGTTCGGCGGCCACCCAGCAGCGGCTGCGCGAGCGCGGCGAGCTGCCCGACATCGTCGACGGCGGCCCTCGCGCGCCCGGCGCCGTCGACCCGGGAGAGCTCGAATAGCTGCTCGATTCGTCGGATGCCGCAGAGTGCGCTAAGCTAATCCACGGCCTTCCGGAAGGAAGGTGCAGACTGCGCCCGTAGCTCAATGGATAGAGCATCTGACTACGGATCAGAAGGTTAGGGGTTCGAGTCCCTTCGGGCGCACACTGTGTTGAGACAGTAGCGACGAAAGCCCTCGGTGAGAACCGAGGGCTTTCGTCGTTTCGTCATACCTCGACACAAAAACTTCCACTTGGAGGTTTTCTTCGGTATCGTCGGGCGCAGCGCGGCGGCGCTTCCCCACGACGACGTACCCGGAGGACGCATCATGACCCTTCCCGAGGCCTCGATCCAGCTCTACTCGCTGGCGAAGGACTTCTCTGCAGACATGCAGGGCTCGCTCGACCGGCTGGCAGAGCTCGGCCTGCGCAACGTCGAGGCGTTCGACTTCGTCGGCCGCCCCGACCAGATCCGCGCCGCGCTCGACGCGAGCGGGCTCGCCGCCCCCACTGGCCACGCGCCGCTGCTGACCGACGAGCTGTGGACGCCCGACGGTTCGATCCCGACCCCCGCGCCGGAGGTCGTCTTCGAGGCGGCCGCACGTATCGGCATCCAGACCGTGTTCGACCCCTTCGTCGCGCCGGAGCGCTGGCTCACCGAGGACGGCGTCGCCGACATCGCCGAGCGGCTGAACCGTGCGGCCGGCCAGGCGGCGACCTTCGGCCTCACGGTCGGCTACCACAACCACGCGCAGGAGTTCATCGCCTCTTTCGACGGACAGAGCGCCTACGAGCGCTTCGTCTCGCTCACGGATGAGCGCGTGCAGCTCGAGCTCGACCTGTTCTGGGCGCTCACCGGCGGTCAGGACGTGCCGAAGCTCGTCTCTGCTCTGGGCGACCGTGTCACCGCCGTGCACGTGAAGGACGGTGTCGTCCCGGCTTCGAACCCCTGGGCTCCGGGCGCCGAGCCCTTCGGCTCGGACAGCCTCGACCAGCGTCATGCCGGCACCGGCGACGTGCCGCTCGCCGCCGCACTGTCGGCCGGCACGGGGATCCGTCACGCGGTGATCGAGTACGACCGGGCGCCCGGCGACGTCTTCGCCGACATCGCGGCGAGCCTGGCCTTCCTGAAGGACGGCGGATTCGTCGCATGAGCCGTCCGCTCGGAGTCGGCATCATCGGTGCCGGTGTCATCAGCCAGACCTACCTCGAGAACCTCGGGTCGTTCCCCGATGTCTCCGTCGTCGCCGTCGGCGACCTGCTGCCCGAACGGGCGCAGGCGAAGGCGGCGGAGCACGGCGTCCCCGCCTGGGGCACGCCGGAGGACGTGCTCGGCAACCCCGATGTCGACCTCGTCGTGAACCTCACGATCCCGCAGGTGCACGTCGCCGTCTCGCGGGCCGCGGTCGCCGCCGGCAAGCACGTGTGGACCGAGAAGCCGATCGGGCTGGATCGGGATGCGACGCGGGCACTGCTCGCGCAGGCGGATGCCGCGGGTGTGCGCATCGGGTCGGCGCCCGACACTCTGCTCGGGCCCGGTTTCCAGTCCGCCAAGCGAGCGATCCAGGCGGGCGTCATCGGTGAGCCGCTGTTCGTGCAGACGGCGTTCCAGACCCAGGGGCCCGATCTCTGGCATCCGGAGCCGGCGTTCCTGTTCGCGCACGGTGCGGGCCCGCTGCTCGACATGGGGCCGTACTACTTCTCGGCGCTCGTGAGCCTGCTCGGGCCGATCGCGGGCGTCGACGCGCGCGGCTCGCGCCCGCGCCTGGAGCGCACGATCCGTACGGGGCCCCGTGCCGGAGAGACCTTCCCCGTCGAGGTTCCCTCGACCGTGCAGGTGCTCACGAGCTTCGCGGGCGGTCAGCACGGCACGCACCTGCTCAGCTTCGACTCGGCGCTGGAGCGTCATGGAATCGTTGAGATCCACGGTTCGGAGGGCACGATGGTGCTGCCCGACCCGAACCAGTTCGACGGCCGCATCGCCTACGTGCGCCCGCTCGGCGTGCTGCGCGACGGCATGAAGACCGAGCAGGAGTGGATCGAGATCGAGCGCGAGGGCGCCGTCGTCGGTCGCGGGCTCGGCGTGCTCGACATGGCGCGGGCGATCGCCGCGGACCGGCCGCACGTCGCCACGGGCGAGCTCGGCTACCACGTGCTCGACGTCATGCTCTCCGCACAGGACTCCGCCGCGAGCGGCCGGTACTTCGAGATCGAGAGCACCGTCGCGCCCGTGCCGCTGCTGCCGGATGGCTTCGACCCGTTCGCGCGGACGCTCGGCTGATCCGCTCGGGTCGGTGCCTGCCGGGCCGCATCATCCGGTGGGCGCCGACCCCCGCCTGGCGAGGGCGCCCGGTCCTGGCCGTCCGCCGGGGCGGTGTCAGCGCGGGGTGACGCGCAGCCAGACGAACGCGTGCGGCGCCAGCGCGATCCCTTGCTCGAGGTCGCGCTCGATGTCGTTCAGCAGATCGAACGCGACGCGCTCGAAGCCCGCGAGGGTGCCGTGGTCGATCTGCACCGCGGCGTCGCCCACGTTGGCGAGGGCGAGCACGGTGGTACCGTCGCCGGGTCGCTGGTAGCCGACGACCGAGGCGTGCGGCGTGCGGAACCCGATCAGGTGGTTCCCGGCGAGTTCCGGCGTCGTCTGACGCACCGAGACGAGCTTCGTCAGGCGTCGGTACACGCGGCCGGCGGGTGTGCCGAGGTCGTCGCGGTCCGCGTACGCGTCGCGCGGACGGTTGCCGCGGTGCACCCATCGGGTGTCGCCACGGCGCACCGGGTCGTCGGCATAGGAGTAGTCGTTCAGCTGCGCGACTTCGTCGCCGAGATAGAGGAGCGGGATGCCGCCTGTGGACAGCGCCAAGCCGTGCGCCAAGACGATGCGGTCCTCGCCTCCGGAGTCGCCCGCCTCGACCCCCGCGAGCGAGGCGGTGGTGCCGGTGACCCGGGCATCGCCCGTCTCGGGGTTCTCCTGGAAGGCGACGCCGCGGGCGAACCCGCCCTCGTGTCGACCGGTGTAGAAGCGGTTCAGGAACTGCCGGTGCGCGTACCCGTCGATGCCGAGCGCCGCGGCATCCTCATCGGCGAACGTCCAGCCGATGTCGTCGTGGCTGCGCACGTAGTTGACCCAGGCGGTTCCGGCGGGCAGAGCGTGGCGACGCTCCAGGGCATCCTGCAGCAACCGCGCGTCGCGGGTGGCCAGGGCTTCCCACGTCAGAGCCATCTGCAGCGGGTTGTACGAGAGCTCGCACTCGTCGCGGGAGATGTAGCTGACGACCTCGTCGGGGTGGACGATGGCCTCGGATTTGAACACCATGCCCGGGGCCGCCATCGCGAGGACGGCATTGAACGCCTGCAGCAGCAGATGCGCTTCGGGCAGCGACTCGCACGAGGTGCCCAGGCGCTTCCAGATGAAGGCCACGGCGTCCATCCGCAGCACCTCGACGCCCCGGTTCGCGAGGAAGAGCATCTCGCCGGCCATCGCGCGGAACACCGCCGGGTTCGCGTAGTTGAGGTCCCACTGATAGTGGTAGAAGGTCGACCAGATCCACCGGCCGTCATCGAGCTGCACGAATGAGCCGCGATGGTCGTCGGGGAAGATCTCCCGCGTCGTCCGCTCGTACGCGTCAGGCATCTCGCGATCGTCGAAGATCAGGTAGAAGTCCTCGAAGTCGGGGTCGCCGGCGACCGCCTTCTGCGCCCACTCGTGCTCGTTGCTGGTGTGGTTGAAGATGAAGTCGACGACCAGCGAGATCCCCGCCGTCCGCAGGTCCGCCGCCAGCCGGGTCAGCTGCTCCATCGTGCCGAGGCTGCGCGCGACCTCGCGGTAGCTCGACACGGCGTACCCGCCATCGGCATCGGCGCCGTGGTCAGCGGGGCTCGCGAACAGCGGCATGAGGTGCAGATAGGTCAGTCCCAGCTCGCGGAAGTACGGGATCTGATCGTGGATGCCGGCGAGGTTCCCCGCGAACCGGTCGACGTAGCAGACGCCGCCGAGCATCCGCTCGGACTGGAACCAGTCGGGATCGGCCGCTCGCTGCGCGTCGCGGGCCCTGAGCTCGAGAGGGCGCGCGTTCCACGCGGCACTGGCTTCGGCGATCGTCCGGGCGAGCTGTTCCTGTCCGTCCTCACGGTCCCCGTACAGACGCGAGAACAGCGCGTGCAGACGCGGGAACTCTCCCTCGAATCGGGTGAGAAACGCGTCGTCGACGCGTCCGGCGGCGTCGGCGGCCGACAGTGCGGCGGCACGGTCGGTCTCGAGCGTGGTCAGCACGGTCATCGGGGCTCCTTCCGCCTCGTGCCAGCCTAGAGCGGGAAGCGTCCGCACGGGGGATGCGCCGTTTCCGCGACCGCGGTGCGGAGCCAGCCGATCGGGCGCGGCGTACGCTTCAGGGGTGAGTGCGTACGTCTCGGCGTTCGAGCTGTTCTCCATCGGTGTGGGCCCCTCGAGCTCCCACACCGTCGGTCCGCTGCGGGCCGCGGCAGACTTCGCGCGCCGGGTCGTGGACCTCCCCGCTCTCGCACGTGTGGCCTGCGAACTGTACGGCTCGCTCGGCGCAACCGGCATCGGGCACGGGACGCCCGATGCGGTGGTCGCGGGGTTGCAGGGCCGGGATCCGGAGACGGTGGACCCCGCCGAGGTCCGCGACGCCTGGACGCGGTGGACCGACGGTGACGGCCTTCTTCTCGCGGGCCGCCGGCGCGTCCCGTTCCGTCGCTCGGACATCGCTCTTCTTCCCCGCACGCGGATGCCCGGGCATCCTAATGCCTTGACGCTGCGCGCGTTCGACGGCGGCGACGAGGTGATCGCGGTCGAGACCTACTACTCCGTCGGGGGCGGATTCATCCGACGCGAAGGTGAGGCCCCGAGCGTCGCCTCGCTCGCCTTCCCCGTGGCGTTCGACAGCGCAGCGGAGCTCATTGCGATATGCGACGAGGAGGGGCTGACGATCGCCGAGACCGCGCGCCGCAATGAAGAGGCGCTGCGCAGCGAGACCGAGGTCGCCGAGGGACTCGACGCGATTTGGGATGCCATGGCCGCCTGCGTACAGGCGGGGCTCGACGCGGAGGGCACCCTTCCGGGAATGCTCAGGGTGCGGCGCCGGGCCGGAGCCATCCGGGCACAGCTGGAGCAGGCCGAGGCTGCCGGTGCCCGTGAGCTGCCGGAGGAGTGGCTCGGCGCCTTCGCGCTCGCCGTCAACGAGGAGAACGCGTCGGGGGGTCGCGTCGTGACGGCACCGACGAACGGTGCCGCCGGAATCGTGCCGGCCGTCGCGATGTACTGGTGGCGGTTCCTCGCCGACGCGGGCCTCGGCTCGGCGACCGCGGTGACGCCGTACGGCGAGCTCGTGGGCTCTGCTCTGCTGGGGCTGCATGCACCCGAGCCCGGCGCGGTCGCCGCGTCGGGAGGTGGGCGTCTCGAGACGGACGACGCACGCGAGTCGGAGGCGGTGATCGCAGAGGCGAATCGGCGGCGCGGCATCCGACGATTTCTCCTCACGGCGACGGCGCTGGGATCGCTGTTCGCGGCGAACGCCTCGATCTCGGGAGCCGAGGGCGGATGCCAGGCCGAGGTGGGATCGGCCTGCGCGATGGCGGCCGGAGGGCTCACCGCCGTCATGGGCGGGACCAATCGCCAGATCGAGAACGCGGCCGAGATCGCGATGGAGCATCACCTCGGCCTCACGTGCGACCCGGTCGGTGGGCTCGTCCAGATCCCGTGCATCGAGCGCAACGCGATCGCGGCGGCGACGGCGGTGACTGCGGCGAGGCTCGCGCTCCGTGGCGACGGCGAGCACTTCGTGTCGCTCGACGCCGTCGTCGAGACGATGCGTCAGACCGGCATCGACATGTCGACGAAGTACAAGGAGACCAGCGAAGGCGGTCTCGCCGTCAACGTCGTCGAGTGCTGACCACCCCGGTGAGGGTGGGTCAGAGGGTGCCGCGGAGCTTGGCGGTGAGCTGCTGAAGCAGGGCGAGCTCGTCGTCGGAGAGCACCGACATGCGCTCCGCGATCGACCGCCCGTGCACCGTCGCGACGCGCCGGAAGGCGGCGATGCCCTGGTCGGTCGCCGTGACGATCGAGCCCCGGCCGTCCTGCGGGTCGGGGCACTTGGTCAGCATGCCGCGCGCGACCATCCGCTCGACCAGACGCGAGACGCTCGGCTGGCTGATGAGCATGTTGGCCGTCACATCGCGCAGCCGGGCCGAGCGCGCCTCGCCGCGGGTGACGGTGAGCAGCACGTCGTACTCCGCCTGGGCGAGGTCGTCGTCGTGGAAGTCGCCGCTGATGTCGTGCAGCACCTCGTGCTGCGCGCGGAAGAGGCTCTCCCAGGCGGCGACGGCGAGACGGCGATCGGTCATCAGGCCACTGTAGTCGCGCGTCGACGTGCCGGTCGGGGGCTTGCGGGGCGTGCAGGGAACCTCGTCAAGCCACACCGGGTGCCGCAGCGTGCCGGTCGCCGCCGGGACCCTAGTCTGGGAGTATGAGCCGGATACGGTCGATCTCGGCGCTGATCGGCGCCGGCCTTCTCGCCGTCCTCGTGCTGACCGGTTCGGCCGCCGCGCCGTCGGCGCCCGTCTCGCAGCGCGCGCACACGATCGGCACGGCGATCGTGGGGGAGCGGGCCGCAGGGACATCCGCGGTGAACGCTGTGTCGGGCGACGTCGACGACTTCTCCTTCGACTCGTTCGACGCCGACTACACGCTCAGCCGCGACGCCGACGGCCGCAGTCACCTGCGCGTGGTCGAGACGATCGTCGCGGTGTTCCCCGAGACGGATCAGAACCGCGGCATCCGTCGGACGATCCCCGGTCGGTACAACGGTCAGCCGCTGCACGCGACGCTCGTCTCGCTCACCGATCAGAACGGGGTACCCCGCCCCTCCGAGACGGACGACGACGACGGCGACTTCACCGTGGTCTCGCGGGCCGACCACTACGTGCACGGGCCGCAGACGTACGTGATCACCTACACGCTGCAGAACGTGACGTGGGACTTTCCGGACACCGGGCTCGAGTTCTACTGGGATGTCAACGGCGTCGACTTCGCGCAGCGATTCGGGTCGGTGAGCGCGCGCCTGCACGTTCCCGCCGACCTCGCCGACGCGGTGACCGGCCGCATGTCGTGCTACCAGGGCGGGCAGGGGGCGACGGATGCCTGTGCCTCGATCGATTCCGCGACGGACAGCGACGGCGGAACCGTCATCGCCGCACGCGCAGGATCACTGGGGCCGCACGAGACCCTCACGATGGCGGTCGGTTTCGCGCCCGGGACGTTCGCGGTGTTCGACTCGTCCTATCTCGCGACCCCGTTCGGGTGGGCTCAGGGACTCGTCGCCGCGCTGGGCGCCGCAGGAGCCGGCACGCTTGCGGTGCGCGCCCGCCGACGCGGGCTCGTGGATGAGCCGGGACGACCGACGATCATCGCGGAGTACAACCCGCCGCGTGACGTGGATGCCCTGCAGAGCGCCGTCCTGCTGCGGCGCCCATCGAAGGCGATCCCCGCCGAAGTGCTCGAACAGGCCGTCGTCGGTTCGATCCGCATCGTCGAAGGCGAACGGTCGTGGACCGGGAAGGCCAAGCTCACCGCCGAGCTCGTCGACCCCACCCGCGCCGACGGTGACGGGCGCATGCTGCTCGAGGGGCTGTTCCCCGGCGGCGCACCCGGATCGCGGTACCAGTTCGGCCGGCAGGACACGCGCTTCTCGGCCGCCGCGCAGAAGATCCTGGCGGCAGCGGACAAGGACCTCACCGCCCGGGGGCTGCGTCGTCCGGTCCGGCCCGGCACGCGCCTGTGGCCGATCCTCGTCGCCGCGCTCGCCGCGGTCGCGACGACGGTGCTCGGTCTGGTGTCCATCGCCGTCGGCACCCGAGAGGCGCTGCCGATCGTCGCGATCATCGCGTCCTTCCTGGTGTTGGCTATGGTCATCGGCGTGCTCATGCGGCGCCCGCTGAGCGCGCGTGGCGCCGAGACGCGGGACCACCTCCGGGGCCTCGAGGAATTCATCCGCTGGGCCGAAGCCGACCGCATCCGCGTGCTGCAGTCGCCCTCCGGCGCCGAGCGTGTTCCCGTCGACGCGAACGACCCGCATCAGAAGCTGGCGCTCTACGAGAAGCTGCTGCCGTACGCCGTGGTGTTCGACCAGGAGAAGGAGTGGTCGACACAGCTCGCCGTGCTCTACACCGCCGTCGGAGCGACCGGTCCGTACTGGTACTACGGGACGGGTGCGTTCGACGCGTCGTCGTTCTCGTCGGGTATCGGATCGCTGTCATCGGCGGCCTCATCGTCGTCATCGACGTCGGGCGGCTCCGGAGGCGGTGGTTCTGCCGGTGGTGGCGGCGGTGGCGGAGGCGGCGGCGGGGTCTGAGCCGCCGGTCGGGATCCCGCAGACCCCCGCACCGAGTGGTCAGGCGAGCGGGCCGTTCGTGACCTCGAGGATCTCGCGCAGGGTGTCGAGCGAGATCTCGTCGCGTTCGCCGTCGATCCATTCGACGAGGCGGAACGGGACACGCTGTTCGGTGAGGTAGTCGATCGTCTTCTCGAGGCGCGGCACGACGGTGATGTGCTCGGGGCCGAACAGTGGCACGGTGTAGAACGGCTCGCCGGCGAGGATGCTGCGGCGCATCTCCACCGTGGATCGGCCCGTGAGTCGGTAGAGCACCTGCAGGAAAGCCGCCGGTGGTTCGGGTGTGCCGTCGAGCTGAAGGGAGAGCGCGTTGTCGGGCATGGGGACATTCCATCACAGCGGTCACAGGCCGAGAGCGGCGCGGCCCTCTCTCCCAGGATGCCGCGCAGCGGCTCGGTGATCTCGTCGATGAGTTCCGATGGACGTCGAGGCCGGGCTCCTGCGCGGGCACAGAGTAAGGGCCGGTCGGAGAGGCTTCCGACCGGCCCTTGTCCCTGCACCAAGAGTGTCCTGCAATCACATGCCGGTAGCTGCCACAGCAAAACAACTACCGTGCGAGCACTCTATAACGGCCAGGTAACGGTCCACAAGGAGATTTCGTTACCTTTTCGTGACTTCATACTTTCGTCGATCCCTGCTGTCCGATGGCGAAGGAGCGCACGCCGAGCGCGGCCGTGCGGCACCCTGAGAGGATCCGGCTGTCCGCGGTCACGCGCTTCGCTGGCGTCGCCGTCACCGAGGGGGAGGCACTGATGCCGCGGTACGGTCGTCGCATGGCACTCGACGAGGGCGCGACAGTGAGCCGGGGCAGGGCGGCCGGAGCGCGGGGGCTGATCAGTGCCAGCGTTCTCATGACGTGCGCCACCGCATGCCTGATCTGGTTGGCAGCGGTGCCGTTCGGCTCGGGTGTCTGCCCGGCGATCGATCCTCCGCCGCTGCACTGTTCTCCCGCGCGGCGTGCGGGTACCGGTCTGGTCGCGACGATCTGCGTCGTCATCGTCGGTGCGCTCGCCGTCGTCCTGGCGCTCTGGGGCGGGCCGCGCGCCCGACCGTTGGTGATCGCGGGAGTCGTCGTGTTGGTGATGGCGCCGTTCGTCACCTACGCCGTCGTCGCCTTCAGCGCGGGGTTCCTGATCCGCTGAGACACCGCTGATTTGTCGCCTCGGTCACGGCGTCGCGACGTGCGCGACACGCCGAAGCGCACCGCGGTTTTGACATCCGCCGCGGTCGTTATAAGCTATTCGAGTTGCCCGGCGCGCCGGACGCAGAGCCGAAAGGCTGGGCAGCCGATCTCCTTCATGTAATGCAGGTCATCGTGTGTGTGACATTCAGTCGAAAGCACCGATTTGACAAGCAGAACAGATGAGATAAGATAGAGAAGTTGCCCTGCAGGGGAGGCCGAGAGGCCGAACGGTAGGAGCATCCGATCCTTGAGAACTCAACAGCGTGCACTTGTCAAATGCCAAATAACCTCGACTCGACCTTTTGGTTGGGTGAGATTCCTTTGGATCAAAGTCCGGCACTTCGGTGTCGGCAACGGATAGTCAGCAATGAGTATCTCTTTGGTCAGTTCAAACTCGCTGCATCGTCGTTTTCCCGGTGGTGTATGCATTTTTTCTTTATGGAGAGTTTGATCCTGGCTCAGGATGAACGCTGGCGGCGTGCTTAACACATGCAAGTCGAACGGTGAAGCCCAGCTTGCTGGGTGGATCAGTGGCGAACGGGTGAGTAACACGTGAGCAATCTGCCCCTGACTCTGGGATAAGCGCTGGAAACGGCGTCTAATACTGGATACGAACCGTGATCGCATGTTCAACGGTTGGAAAGATTTTTTGGTCAGGGATGAGCTCGCGGCCTATCAGCTTGTTGGTGAGGTAATGGCTCACCAAGGCGTCGACGGGTAGCCGGCCTGAGAGGGTGACCGGCCACACTGGGACTGAGACACGGCCCAGACTCCTACGGGAGGCAGCAGTGGGGAATATTGCACAATGGGCGGAAGCCTGATGCAGCAACGCCGCGTGAGGGACGACGGCCTTCGGGTTGTAAACCTCTTTTAGCAGGGAAGAAGCGAAAGTGACGGTACCTGCAGAAAAAGCGCCGGCTAACTACGTGCCAGCAGCCGCGGTAATACGTAGGGCGCAAGCGTTATCCGGAATTATTGGGCGTAAAGAGCTCGTAGGCGGTTTGTCGCGTCTGCTGTGAAATCCCGAGGCTCAACCTCGGGCCTGCAGTGGGTACGGGCAGACTAGAGTGCGGTAGGGGAGATTGGAATTCCTGGTGTAGCGGTGGAATGCGCAGATATCAGGAGGAACACCGATGGCGAAGGCAGATCTCTGGGCCGTAACTGACGCTGAGGAGCGAAAGGGTGGGGAGCAAACAGGCTTAGATACCCTGGTAGTCCACCCCGTAAACGTTGGGAACTAGTTGTGGGGTCCATTCCACGGATTCCGTGACGCAGCTAACGCATTAAGTTCCCCGCCTGGGGAGTACGGCCGCAAGGCTAAAACTCAAAGGAATTGACGGGGACCCGCACAAGCGGCGGAGCATGCGGATTAATTCGATGCAACGCGAAGAACCTTACCAAGGCTTGACATACACGAGAACGCTGCAGAAATGTAGAACTCTTTGGACACTCGTGAACAGGTGGTGCATGGTTGTCGTCAGCTCGTGTCGTGAGATGTTGGGTTAAGTCCCGCAACGAGCGCAACCCTCGTTCTATGTTGCCAGCACGTAATGGTGGGAACTCATGGGATACTGCCGGGGTCAACTCGGAGGAAGGTGGGGATGACGTCAAATCATCATGCCCCTTATGTCTTGGGCTTCACGCATGCTACAATGGCCGGTACAAAGGGCTGCGATACCGTAAGGTGGAGCGAATCCCAAAAAGCCGGTCCCAGTTCGGATTGAGGTCTGCAACTCGACCTCATGAAGTCGGAGTCGCTAGTAATCGCAGATCAGCAACGCTGCGGTGAATACGTTCCCGGGTCTTGTACACACCGCCCGTCAAGTCATGAAAGTCGGTAACACCTGAAGCCGGTGGCCCAACCCTTGTGGAGGGAGCCGTCGAAGGTGGGATCGGTAATTAGGACTAAGTCGTAACAAGGTAGCCGTACCGGAAGGTGCGGCTGGATCACCTCCTTTCTAAGGAGCACTGCACTCTTCGGAGTGACAGAGCCCTGATCAGAGCGAATGTCTCTGCAGGGAGCTCATGGGTGGAACATTTGACGAGGTGTCGGGGAGTGATCTTCGAGTTAGTACGGCCTTCGGGTCTGGAAAGCTGGGGGTGAGTGATCCGGGACATGCACGCTGTTGGGTCCTGAGGGACCGGATGCCGCTTTGAGCGGTGACCAACCTCAGGGCCTTTTCTGGTGTCGGCAGTGGCTGGCAGCGGGGAGGGTACCGCCCGTACTTTGAGAACTACACAGTGGACGCGAGCATCTTCGAGATGATTTTTTCATCTCGTGAAGATGATCTTAAAGATCATTAGTCAATTTTTTGACGATTCAAACTCATGTGATTTCAAGTCTTTAAGAGCAAACGGTGGATGCCTTGGCATCTGGAGCCGAAGAAGGACGTAGCAATCTGCGATAAGCCTCGGGGAGTGGATAAGCACACTGTGATCCGAGGGTGTCCGAATGGGGAAACCCCGCTGGGCGGCGTGCCGACCTAGTGACTCCCGCCTGAATATATAGGGCGGGTAGAGGGAACGTGGGGAAGTGAAACATCTCAGTACCCACAGGAAGAGAAAGCAACCGCGATTCCGTTAGTAGTGGCGAGCGAAACCGGAACAGGCTAAACCGAGTACGTGTGATATCCGGCAGGAGTTGCGTATTCGGGGTTGTGGGACTTTTCAGACATTTCTGCCGAGATGTCGGCGTTACAAGAAGGTATAGACGAACTGGATTGAAAGCCAGGTCATAGAGGGTGCCAACCCCGTAGTCGAAATGCTTCTCTTGGCGCGAAGAGTATCCCAAGTAGCACGGGGCCCGAGAAATCCCGTGTGAATCTGTCAGGACCACCTGATAAGCCTAAATACTCCCAGATGACCGATAGCGGACAAGTACCGTGAGGGAAAGGTGAAAAGTACCCCGGGAGGGGAGTGAAATAGTACCTGAAACCGTTTGCTTACAAACCGTTGGAGCACCCCTGGTAGGTGTGACAGCGTGCCTTTTGAAGAATGAGCCTGCGAGTTAGCGATACGTGGCGAGGTTAACCCGTGTGGGGTAGCCGTAGCGAAAGCGAGTCTGAATAGGGCGATTCAGTCGCGTGTCCTAGACCCGAAGCGAAGTGATCTATCCATGGCCAGGTTGAAGCGACGGTAAGACGTCGTGGAGGACCGAACCCACTTAGGTTGAAAACTGAGGGGATGAGCTGTGGATAGGGGTGAAAGGCCAATCAAACTTCGTGATAGCTGGTTCTCTCCGAAATGCATTTAGGTGCAGCGTTGCGTGTTTCTTGCCGGAGGTAGAGCTACTGGATGGCCGATGGGCCCTACAAGGTTACTGACGTCAGCCAAACTCCGAATGCCGGTAAGTGAGAGCGCAGCAGTGAGACTGTGGGGGATAAGCTTCATAGTCGAGAGGGAAACAACCCAGACCACCAACTAAGGTCCCAAAGCGCGTGCTAAGTGGGAAAGGATGTGGAGTTGCTTTGACAACCAGGAGGTTGGCTTAGAAGCAGCCACCCTTGAAAGAGTGCGTAATAGCTCACTGGTCAAGTGATTCCGCGCCGACAATGTAACGGGGCTCAAGCACGCCACCGAAGTTGTGGCATTGACATTTTTGGTAGGCCTTCGTGGTCCAGCCGTGTTGATGGGTAGGAGAGCGTCGTGTGGCCAGCGAAGCGGCGGTGTGAACCAGCCGTGGAGGCTACACGAGTGAGAATGCAGGCATGAGTAGCGAAAGACGTGTGAGAAACACGTCCTCCGAAAGACCAAGGGTTCCAGGGTCAAGCTAATCTTCCCTGGGTAAGTCGGGACCTAAGGCGAGGCCGACAGGCGTAGTCGATGGACAACGGGTTGATATTCCCGTACCGGCGAAGAACCGCCCAAGCTAATCCAGTAGTGCTAAGTGTCTGAATCCCAGTGATGGATCCCTTCGGGGTGAAGCTCTGGGCCTAGCGCACGACCCCATTCTGGTGCGGTTAGCGTATTAACAGGTGTGACGCAGGAAGGTAGCCCAAGCCAGGCGATGGTTGTCCTGGTGCAAGTGTGTAGGCCGAGTGATAGGCAAATCCGTCACTCATGCAGGCTGAGACACGATGCGGATAAAAAGTGGGTGATCCTATGCTGCCAAGAAAAGCATCGACGCGAGGTTCTAGCTGCCCGTACCCCAAACCGACTCAGGTGGTCAGGTAGAGAATACCAAGGAGATCGAGAGAATCGTGGTTAAGGAACTCGGCAAAATGCCCCCGTAACTTCGGGAGAAGGGGGGCCTTCGGCGTATTAGGACTTGCTCCGAAAGCGTTTGGAGGCCGCAGAGACTAGTGGGTAGCGACTGTTTATTAAAAACACAGGTCCGTGCCAAGTCGCAAGACGATGTATACGGACTGACGCCTGCCCGGTGCTGGAAGGTTAAGAGGACCGGTTAGCCGCAAGGCGAAGCTGAGAATTTAAGCCCCAGTAAACGGCGGTGGTAACTATAACCATCCTAAGGTAGCGAAATTCCTTGTCGGGTAAGTTCCGACCTGCACGAATGGCGTAACGACTTCCCAACTGTCTCAACCGCGAACTCGGCGAAATTGCACTACGAGTAAAGATGCTCGTTACGCGCAGCAGGACGGAAAGACCCCGTGACCTTTACTACAGCTTGGTATTGGTGTTCGGTGTGGCTTGTGTAGGATAGGTGGGAGACTGTGAAGCAGGGACGCTAGTTCTTGTGGAGTCATTGTTGAAATACCACTCTGGTCACTCTGGATATCTAACTTCGAACCGTAATCCGGTTCAGGGACAGTGCCTGGTGGGTAGTTTAACTGGGGCGGTTGCCTCCCAAAAAGTAACGGAGGCGCCCAAAGGTTCCCTCAACCTGGTTGGCAATCAGGTGGCGAGTGTAAGTGCACAAGGGAGCTTGACTGTGAGACTGACAGGTCGAGCAGGGACGAAAGTCGGGACTAGTGATCCGGCAGTGGCTTGTGGAAGCGCTGTCGCTCAACGGATAAAAGGTACCTCGGGGATAACAGGCTGATCTTGCCCAAGAGTCCATATCGACGGCATGGTTTGGCACCTCGATGTCGGCTCGTCGCATCCTGGGGCTGGAGTAGGTCCCAAGGGTTGGGCTGTTCGCCCATTAAAGCGGTACGCGAGCTGGGTTTAGAACGTCGTGAGACAGTTCGGTCCCTATCCGCTGCGCGCGTAGGAAATTTGAGAGGATCTGACCCTAGTACGAGAGGACCGGGTTGGACGAACCTCTGGTGTGTCAGTTGTTCTGCCAAGAGCACCGCTGATTAGCTACGTTCGGGATGGATAACCGCTGAAAGCATCTAAGCGGGAAGCCGGCCTCAAGATGAGATTTCCATGCCTTCGGGCGAGAGGCTCCCAGCCAGACTACTGGGTTGATAGGCCGGATGTGGAAGCGCGGTAACGCGTGAAGCTGACCGGTACTAATAAGCCGATGACTTGATAACACACCGTTTTGGTGCTTGCGTCCACTGAGTGGTTCTCGATGTACGGTCGAGAACCACGCAACAGATCTACATGATCGTTGTGTGCATGATTGAAACATCAATAGTGTTTCGGCGGCCATAGCGTGAGGGAAACGCCCGGTTACATTCCGAACCCGGAAGCTAAGCCTCACAGCGCCGATGGTACTGCAGGGGGGACCCTGTGGGAGAGTAGGACACCGCCGGACTTCTTTCGTGAAATGGCCACCCATCGATGGGTGGCCATTTCTCGTTAACAGGGTCTGTCAGCATGCGTTCTGACGGTATGCGAAGGAGTGTTGTGATGGGTGAGCAGGATCGACCGGAACGGGGCGATGCCGAGCGCTCTCCTCGTCGCACCCCGTCATCGCGGAGCAGCGATCGCTCGCAGCCCAAGCGCGATGGTGACCGTAAGCCGTACGCGCCGCGCGATGGCGAGCGTAGACCGTATGCGTCGCGTGATGGCGAGCGGAAGCCGTATCCGAAGCGTGACGGTGAGCGGAAGCCCTACGCGCCTCGTGACGGTGAACGTAAGCCGTATGCGTCGCGTGATGGCGAGCGGAAGCCGTATCCGAAGCGTGACGGTGAACGTAAGCCGTATGCGTCGCGTGATGGCGAGCGGAAGCCGTATCCGAAGCGTGACGGTGAGCGGAAGCCCTACGCGCCTCGTGACGGTGAACGTAAGCCGTATGCGTCGCGTGATGGCGAGCGGAAGCCGTATCCGAAGCGTGACGGTGAGCGGAAGCCCTACGCGCCTCGTGACGGCGAACGGAAGCCGTATCCCCCTCGAGACGGTGAGCGAAAGGCGTACGCACCGCGCGATGGCGAGCGTCGCACGTCGCGACCCCCTCAGGGATCCGAGCGCCGTGGGCCGGCGGGGCCGGCGCTGCCCGATGACGTGACGCCGCAGGACCTGCCGTCGGCAGCGCGGAACGAGCTGAAGACCCTCAGTAAAGAGAACGCCGAACAGGTGGCCCGCCACCTGGCGATGGCCGCGCGCCTCATCGACGAGGATCCGGCACGGGCGCACGAGCATGCGCTGGCGGCATCCCGCAGCGCCGGGCGGATCGCCGTGGTACGGGAGACCGTCGCCATCACCGCCTACGCCAACGGTGACTTCCCGCTCGCCGTGCGTGAACTGCGAACCTACCGGCGCATCTCCGGTCGGGATGACCAGATCGCCTTGCTCGTCGACAGCGAACGCGGCGTGGGGCGCCCCGATCGCGCGCTCGAGGTCGGTCGTGCGGTGGATCGGGCGAGCCTCCCCGTCGACGTGCGTGTCGAGCTCGCCATCGCGATGTCGGGCGCTCGGCTCGACCTTCGCGAGAACGAACGCGCGCTGCAGGAACTCGACATCCCCGAACTGGACCCGCAGCGCGCCTTCAGCTGGAGCCCCGGCCTGTTCGCCGCCCGTGCCGCCGTGCTCGAAGAGCTCGGACGTCACGACGAGGCCGTTCAGTGGCAGCGCCGTGCCGACGTCGCCGAAGAGGCACTCGGTATGAGCGAGGCCGATCTCGAGACCCTCGTCGTCGAAGAGGTCGAAGAGATCCCGCTCGACGACGAGGACGAGGATGAGGCCGACGGGGAAGCAGCCCCAGAGGCGATGCCCGCGTCTGCGCCCCGCCTCTCGGACGACTCGACCTCGTCGGCGGTGCCCAGCGTCCAGGACGAGGTCGATGAGATCCTCCTCGAGACGGGCGTGGATGACTCGCCCGCATCCGGTGGCGAGAGCGAGGCCTGACCGATGGCGCTCTTCTCCCGACGCACGGCTGCGGTGACCCCGCTCGAGGACGTCGACGTCGTCCTGGCCGACCTCGATGGCGTCGTCTATGCGGGCCCGGGCGCCCTCCCGCACGCCGTCGAGAGCCTGAACCGTGCGGGGGAGACGCGTCGGCTCGGATTCATCACGAACAACGCGTCACGTCGTGACAGCACGGTCGCGACGCACCTGCGCGAACTCGGGCTGTCGTCGACCCGTCCGGAGGACGTCGTCACGAGCCCCCAGGCGGCGATGCGGCTGCTGCGCGAGCGGGTCGCGCCGGGAGCGACGATCCTCGTCGTCGGCGGCGACGGCCTGGTCGACGAGCTCGAGAAGGCAGGCTACGCCGTCACCCGCAGCGCCGACGATGCGCCGGCGGCCGTCGTGCAGGGCTTCGCCCCCGAGCTCGGCTGGGTGCATCTCGCCGAGGCCGCGTATGCGCTCGCCACGCCCGAGGACGAGGGCGGCATTCCTTGGATCGCCACCAACACCGACTGGACGATCCCGCAGGCGCGGGGGATCGCTCCGGGCAACGGCACGCTCGTCTCGGCGGTGCACACCGCCGTCGGACGGCTCGCGGTCGTGGCGGGCAAGCCGGAGCGACCCATCTTCGACGAAGCCGTCGCGCGGTTCGGTGCGCGGCATCCGCTGTTCATCGGCGACCGCCTCGACACCGACATCGCAGGCGCCCAGGGGGCAGGGATCGATTCGGTCCTGGTCCTCACCGGCATCGACCGTCCCAAACACGTGCTGGCCGCGCCGACGACCTCGCGTCCGACGTTCATCGTGGGCGATCTCCGCGAGCTCCACGAGCCCTACCCCGAGACGATCGTCGACGGCGACGTCACCAGCGTGGGCGGCGCGTCGGTGCGCATCGACGGACCCGACATCCACATCGTGCGCGAAGGGGACCGTCCGATCGACCTGGTCCGTGCCGGAGCGGCCGCCATCTGGGCGACCGGACGCGCGATTTACGGATTCCGTGTGCCCGAGCGGCTGTACGCCGATCCGTTCCACCGGCCCTGAGAAGGCCCGCCGACGCCGCCCTTCGGCGCGCGGGCACGGCGCGTCGACGGCGCCGCGTATCGTGGAGACATGTCGATGGATGCCGCTGATGCGGATGCGCGCCGGGACGATCTGCTCTCGACTCTCGAAGTGATCGAGGAGCAGCCTCTCGCCGAGCGCGCGAACGCCTATGCCGCACTTCACGACGAACTCGCGCGTCGACTGGAGTCCGGACCGCGGGACGCTTCCGCGTGACCTCCCGACTCGACGCCGCGGTCGCCGCCCGATCGCTCGCGCGCTCTCGCACCCATGCCGCGCAGCTCATCGAGGCCGGCCTGGTCTCGGTCGACGGCACGCCGGTCGTGAAGCCGTCGACCCGTGTGTCCGATATACAGGAGATCACCGTCGCGGCATCCGATCACTACGTGAGCCGCGCCGCGCACAAGCTGATCGCTGCACTCGACGCATTCGACGTCCGGATCGCCGGACGGCTCTGCCTCGACATGGGGGCTTCCACAGGCGGGTTCACCCAGGTGCTGCGGGAGCGCGGAGCCGTACGCGTTCTCGCGGTGGACGTCGGCCACGACCAGCTCGCTCCCGAGATCGCCGCCGACCCCGGCGTCACGGTCGTCGAAGGGTTCAACGTGCGTCACATGACCCGCGATGCCCTGGCCGAGGCTGTGGGGCCCGCGCAGCCCGTGGAGGAAGCTCCATCCGTCGTCACCGGGGATCTCTCCTTCATCTCCCTCGCCCACGTGCTCCCCGCCGTGGCCGGGGTCGTCGCACCGGACGGCGACATCGTGCTGCTCGTGAAGCCCCAGTTCGAGGTGGGGCGCACGGGAGTGCGCGAGGGACTCGTTACCGACCCCGCGGCGCGCGCCGACGCGGTCGCCGGTGTGCTCTGGGCGGCGTGGGACGCGGGCCTTCGAACACGGGGCGTGATCGCGTCTCCGCTGGCGGGCACGCATGGGAACCAGGAATACCTGGTGCATCTGCGACCCGGGCGATCTCCAGACGTCGACAGCACGGCGGAAGCCGGCAATCCGACAGAATACCTGGAGACCGTGAACCTAGTGGCGGGAGCGAGATGACCATCGAGAGCACCGACCCGCGCGAGATCCTGGTGGTCGCGCATGCGCGGCGCACGGACACGGTCCTCGCCGCGCGGCGCGTCATCGCCGCCGTGCAATCGGCGGGAGCGCGCGCCGTGCTGCCCGACGGCGACGACGAGCTGCGGCACGAGCTCGGCGACGTCGGACCGCTGGCGACGCTCGGAGTGGACGTGTCGGTGGATGCCGTGGAGATCGCCATCGTCCTGGGCGGCGACGGCACGATCCTGCGCGCGGCGGAGCTCGTGCGCACCGGGACGGCCCCGATCCTCGGGATCAACATGGGCCACGTCGGCTTCCTCGCCGAGATCGAGGCGGACGTGATCGACGACGCCATGCGCCGGGTCATCGACCGCGAATACGACGTCGAAGAGCGGATGACGCTCGACGTCGAGGTGCGTGACGAGGCCGATACCGTCATCTACTCGACGTGGGCCCTGAACGAGGCGACCGTCGAGAAGGCGGCTCGCGAGCGGATGATGGAGGTCGTCCTCGAGATCGACAGCCGTCCGCTGTCGAGCTTCGGCTGCGACGGGGTCGTGATCTCGACCCCGACCGGGTCGACCGCCTACAACTTCTCCGCGGGTGGGCCCGTCATCTGGCCCACCGTCGAAGCGATCGCCGTCGTTCCCCTGTCGGCGCACGCGCTGTTCGCCCGCCCCCTCGTCGTCGGCCCCGAGGCGACGGTCGCGATCGATGTGCTCGCCCGCACGGACGGCACCGGCATCCTCTGGTGCGACGGTCGCCGCTCTCACGACCTGCCGCCGGGTGCCCGAGTCATCGCCCGCCGCTCGGAGGAGCATGTGCGGCTCGCGCGCCTGCACCCCGCCCCGTTCACCGATCGGCTGGTGCGCAAGTTCCAGCTGCCCGTCGCCGGCTGGCGCGGCCCCGTCGAGCCTCGCGACCTGCGCGCGGGCGAGGTTCCCTCGGCCTGAGGCAGCGCGCCCGGAGAGCCACGGACCGGTCGGCTTCACCCTGCGCGACCGATCGAAGGCGCAGAAGGATGCGGTGACCGCGCTTCCCGGTGTGATCACGGTCATGGAGAACGGCGGGCAGTTCCAGGTGGTCGTCGGCAACAACGTCTCGAAGGTGTACGCGGGGCTTCCGACCTCGCTCACCGACGGCGACCGTGTCGCCGACCCGTCGGCGGGCAGCGGCCAGAAGGTCAGCGCGCTCTCGCGTGTGATCGACGTCATCTCGTCGATCTTCGCGCCCATCCTCGGGGTGCTGGCGGCGACGGGCATCCTCAAGGGTCTGCTGATCATCCTCTCGACGACGCACGTGCTGGCCTCGTCCTCGACGACCTGCCAGATCCCCGCCGTCCTCGCCCAGGCCGGCGCCGCGCTCGGTGTGACCCTGCGCCTGCGCGAGAAGAAGACGAAGGCCCTCGGGTTCTCGGGTTCTCGGCCAGGCTCGCCGCGATCTTCGGCGTCACCGAACCGGCGATCTACGGCATCACCCTGCCGCGCAAGCGCGCCTTCCTCGTCGCCTCGATCTCCGGCGCGATCGCCGGCGCCGTGGTGGGCGCCGGCGGTGTGAAGGTCTTCTCGACCGGCGCGCCGGGCCTGCTGACCCTTCCCATCGCGATCGGCGCCTACTTCTTCGGCATCACCTCGGCGCAGGGAGCGGAAGTGCTCGTGCACATCGGCATCGACACCGTCGCGCTCGGTGGAGCGCCGTTCACGCCGCACGTGGTCGTCGGCGACCGCGTCGAGGCGGGAGCGCCTCTCGTGAGCGTCAACCTCGCGGCCATCCGCGCGGCCGGACTCGACCCGATCACGCCGGTCGTGCTCGTCAACAGCGCCGGAGCGCAGGCGGGTTAGTCGCGCGCGGTCGCTGCGCCGCGCTCGGGGTCCTTGCGCACGCTCGCTCGTTCACGCGCGATCGTGCGCGCGAGCACCTGCCCGCCGCTGGTCAGCAGCGCTCGCCGCCACGGCAGGACGCCGTCGATCTCGATCTGGATCGACATCGACAGCACTGTCCGGATGAGGACGATCAGGCCGAGGATGAGGGCATCCTCGATCGAGGGCTTCGAGGTGATCGTGCGGATGAGATCGGCCGCGACGAGGACCTCGAGTCCGAGCAGGATGGCGGCGCCCAGCGTGGTGCGCAGCAGGGAGTAGGCGGCGTGCCCGTCGCCGCTACGGCGCAGCGATCGAAGCGCCAGCACGAGGGCGACGACGAAGCCGGCGACCATGGCGAGCGCCCCCACCATCTCGAAGGCGACGGCGATCGC
The DNA here is from genome assembly GCF_016907295.1 of Microbacterium dextranolyticum. Taxonomy (NCBI): domain Bacteria; kingdom Bacillati; phylum Actinomycetota; class Actinomycetes; order Micrococcales; family Microbacteriaceae; genus Microbacterium; species Microbacterium dextranolyticum. Next base: position 2,740,760 of record NZ_JAFBBR010000001.1, on the reverse strand, counting down.
CGTGAAGATCGGCTCGATCGACTCGGCCACGGATCAGCGTCCGAGAAGACGGTGTGCTCGTGCGGACGGGGTCATGGGGTCTCCTGTGTGCGAATGCGATTACTCTACGGCGCGCGCGTTGCCGCGCACGGAAGCGCCCCCATCCGAGCCGGGATGGGGGCGCTTCGCTGTGTCTGCCGCCGGTTACTTGAACGCGTCCTTGACGTCCTCGCCGGCCTTCTTGACCTGAGCCTTGGCCTGGTCGGCCTCGCCCTCGGCCTCGAGGCGCTCGTTGTGCGTCACCTTGCCGACGCCCTCCTTCACCTTGCCGCCGAGATCCTCTGCCGCGTTCTTGATCTTGTCGTCGAAACCCATGGCATCTTCCTTTCTCTGGACTGCGGGATCGACGTTACGTCGCTCCGCGGTGGGGAGTGAGTGGGTTGACGATTCGACGGCGACGGGCTACGGCGGCGGTCACCGTTCGCGGGGCGACCTCTCGTGCGGCAACGGCGGCCACACGGGCAGTGGATCGGGCATCCTCCGCCAGCACTCCGGGCCCTCCTCGAGCTCAGCGTCGGTGACGAGCGCCGAGTCGAGCGTGGCGACGAGATCGCCGACGATGAGATCCAGTCCGGTCAGTGCGATGTCCTGCGCGGTGCCGTCCGCGGACGGCCCCGCATCGAGCGGGTCGATCCAGATCGCGGATCCGACCTGGTCCCATCGGGCGAGGATGCCGGGGCGCGACGCGATGCGGCAGAACCCTGCCGAGCGCACGAGCAGCCCCGAGCGTCCGGCGTCGATCCGGTCGAGCGCCGAGGCGAGGCGTGCGGGATGGAAAGGATGCAGTCTCTCGTACCGGAACGTGGTGACCCGCGGGTCGGTCATGTGCGGGTCGTGCGAGTCGTTGAGGGCGTGCACCCAGCCGGCCCGCTCGAGCACCTCGTCGGGGGTGGACGGCAGCGTCCGCGCGGCGAAGAGCGCCCGCACGTCGTCTGCAGGACCGCGGGACAGGCGGACGCGCGCGCGGGGCGCCAGATGGGAGGCGAGCGCCATCAGCAGCGAGAGTCGCGGTGTGTCCACCGACTCCCACTGCACGATGCTGACGGACTCGGCCGCTTCGAGCAGAGTGGCGGCGCGACGGGCCCGTGCCCCGACATCGCCACGGTCGTCGCCCGCGGGCGCCCGCGGGTCGAGCGGCGATCCGTCCCGCAGATCGTCGATCAGGTGGCGGGCATCGATGACGCAGACGATCGGCGGTGCCGGCGAACCCATCACCACGTCGAGGTGGCGGACGTCGACGTCGACATCCACGTCGACGACCACGTGGCCGAGATCGCCGGCGGCGGGCGTGATACGCGTCGGGGTGGACCCGCCGACGGCGGCGTGGCCGCCGGGGATCTCGATCAGGCCGCGTCGCGTCGCGGCGGCCAACCCTGCCGAATAGCGCTTCCGCTCGGGCGTGCACAGACCGGTGACGATGAGGGGGACGGGTTCCACGGGGCTCGCTCTCGTGTTGACGGATGGACGTCGATCACTCTAGCCTCTTATTGAAAACAATTCTCAATAAGGAGAGACATGAAGGTTCGTTCATCCCTCAAGTCCCTGGCGCAGCAACCCGGCGCGCAGGTGGTGCGCCGCCGAGGACGCGTCTACGTCATCAACAAGCAGAACCCGCGCTTCAAGGGGCGCCAGGGCTGACCGCCGGCGGCGAGGCCGCGCCCCTCAGGCGAACCGGCCGAGGCGGATGCCGGCGTAGGCGAGGGCGGCGATCGTCTCGCCGTCGGTGATGCGCCCGTCGGAGATCATCGTGAGAGCCTCGTCGAACGCGACCCAGCGGACGGATTCGATGCCCTCCTCGTCGCGGCTCGCCGCGGACGCCTCAGCCCAGTGCTCCACGCCGCGCGCGAGGAACACGTACTCGGGGGCGCGGGCGATGCCGTTCAGTGCGTTCATGCGCCCGAGCAGGGTCCACTCCCGCGCCGCGAGCCCGGTCTCTTCGGCCAGTTCGCGCTGGGCGGCGACCAGTGGCTCCTCCCCGTCCGAGCCTCCCGCGGGCACTTCGATCGAGAGTCCGGTCGTGTAACGCTCGAGCGTGATCAGGCACACCCGCTCATCATCGTCGAGGGCGACGACGAACACCGCCGGCTGCTGCATCTCGACGACGCCGTAGATGCCGTCTCCGTGGGGTCCGGTGACCTCGTGCTCGTCGACCCGGATCCAACGGTTGTCGTACACCGTGCGCGAGGCGCGCGTCTTCCACGTCACGACGCCACCCTACGACGCGTCGCGCTCGCGGGCGAGTCGACGCGAGACGACGGAGCGGGTCCGGGGCTGTGCCCGGACCCGCTCCGTCGATGATGCGGCGTCGGATCAGTACCAGCCCGACGACTCCGAGTGGTCCCATGCGCCGCACGGCGTGCCGTAGCGACCGGAGATATAGCCGAGCCCCCACGCGATCTGCGTCGCCGGGTTGGTCTCCCAGTCGGAGCCGGCGGAAGCCATCTTGCTGCCGGGGAGCGCCTGGGGGATCCCGTACGCACCGCTGCTGCTGGCGGCGTTCACGCGCCAGCCGGACTCGCGGTTCCACAGGGACAGCAGGCAGGCGAACTGGTCGTCTCCCCAGCCATACCCGGCGGCCATGGAGCGGCCGATACCCTGCGCTGAACCGGGGTCGACGTTGACGTTCACCGAGGCTGTCGACGAACGCGACGACGAGGATGAGGACGACGACGTGGACTCCGCGGCGGCCTTCTCCGCGGCGGCCTTCTCTTCTGCGGCCTTGGCGGCGGCTTCGGCGGCGGCCTGCGCAGCGGCGGCCTCAGCGGCTGCCTGCGCGGCAGCGGCGGCTTCGGCGGCGGCCTTCGCCGCGGCTTCCTCCTCGGCCTTCTTCGCCTTCGCGGCGTCGAGCTGACCGCGCAGGGCTGCCGTCTTCTCCTGCACCGACTGGACTTCGGCGGCGGCGTTCGCCGTCAGGGTGGGGACGAGCAGGGTGGGGGTCACATCGACGACATTGAGCTTCGAGACGAAGGCGTCGAGCTGGTCGGTGTCGATGACCGTCGCCGTGGTGTTCACCGTCAGGCCGGAGGTGGAGACGTCGGTGCCGACCGTGCGTGCGTCGGCGATCGCCTGACGCGCGGCATCCAGCGTGCTCTGCGCGCGCGAGGCGATCGTGCTGAGGGGAGCGGCGATCGAATGCGTCTGCGTGGACGCGGAGGCGTCGATGCCGGCTCCTTCCGATGCCTGCGGCAAGGCCGCGCCGGTGGTGGCGAACATCCCGGCGACGAGGCCGGCGCAGACGAGAAGAGGCGTGGCGGAGCGGAGAACGTTACGAGACATAAAGGGAGTACTTCCGGTGCATCAGCGCCGCGGCGCTCGGGTGCGCGTGCGGCGTGCGTCCTCGGGTGGACACGAAGGTCACAGATTGGCAACAGTTTCTGGACGGAACGGGTATGAAACCTGGGCGTTCCCTGTATGGGACGATGGTCAGGAACTGCCCTCGAGGGGAGCTCCGCGCTGGACGCGGCCCGCCTTTCCGGGGCCCGAGGGCCGGTATAGAGTCGCGAACACAGCGACATTACAGGCGCGAAAACAGGGAGAAGGACCCATGGCATCCAATTCCGCGGCCGACATCGTCGACGCCGTTGGTGGACCCGGCAACATCGCGAGCCTCACGCACTGCGCAACACGATTGCGTTTCCAGCTGCGCGACGGCGAGAAAGCCGACAAAGACCGTGCGGAGGCGATTCCGGGTGTGCTCGGGGCCGTGCCGCAGGCCGGCGATCGGTTCCAAGTGGTCATCGGCGGGGGTGTGCAGACCGTCTACAACGACATCATGGCGCTTCCCGTGATGGCCGGCGGCGGAGGGGCCGCCGAGGCCGGCTCCGGTGAGAGCGACGCCGACATCAAGGCGCGCGAACGGGCGAAGGGCCCGCGCGGCACGAACGCGTGGCTCGACACGTTGTTCGAGTTCCTCTCCGACTCGTTCCGTCCGATCCTGGGGGCTCTGCTCGGGGCATCCCTGTTCATCACCTTCATGGCGCTGGCGGCGACGCTCGGCTGGATCCCGGCATGGAACGCGCCGGGTGTCGTGCTGCCGCCGTCGTGGGCGTTCGTGAACCTCATGTGGCAGTGCGTGTTCATCTTCCTGCCGCTCATGGTCGCCTACAACGCGTCGCAGAAGATCGGCGCCGATCCGTGGGTCGGCTTCGCCATCATGGCGGTCACGATGCTGCCCGGCTTCACCGCACTCGGCAAGACCGACGATGCCGTGCAGACGACGTTCCTGGGCTCGAACATCACCACCGTGCAGGTGTTCGGTATGCCGCTCACGATCTTCGACTACAGCTCGCAGGTCTTCCCGCCACTGCTGATGGCGGCGGTCCTCGGCCTCGTCTACAAGGGGCTCAAGAAGGTCATTCCCGAGAACATCCAGCTGATCTTCGTGCCGTTCATCTCGATGCTCGTGATGATCCCGCTCACGGCCTTCCTCATCGGTCCCATCGGCGTGTACGCCGGCGCGGCCCTCGCGAACGCGCTCAGTGCGATCAACACGTTCTCGCCCTTCATCTTCGCGATCGTCATCCCGCTCGCCTACCCGTTCATGGTTCCGCTGGGCCTGCACTGGCCGATCAACGCGATCATGCTGCTGAACATCCAGACCCTGGGATATGACTTCATCCAGGGCCCCATGGGCGCGTGGAACTTCGCGTGCTTCGGTGCGACAGCCGGCGTGCTCGTCCTCGCCTGGCGCGAGAAGGACAAGCAGATGCGGCAGACGGCGACCGGTGCACTCGCCGCAGGTCTGCTCGGCGGCATCTCGGAGCCCTCGCTGTACGGCATCCATCTGCGGTACAAGCGCATCTACCCGCGCATGCTGGTCGGATGCCTCACGGGTGGTCTCATCATCGGCATCGGATCGCTCGTGCTGGGTCTGAAGAACGGCATCACGACGCAGGCCTTCGTCTTCACGTCGCTGCTCACGATCCCCGCCTTCGACCCGATCGGGCTCTACCTGATCGCCGTCGCCGGCGCGTTCGTGGTCGCGATGATGCTCGTCATCGTCTCGGGCTACAAGAACCCGGAGCCGGCGGCTGCGGGCGCCGGAGCGCCGGCGGCCGGCGCGGCCGGACGTGTCTCGGACGAGGCGCAGGCGGTGTCGGGTGTCGCGGGCGGCGGCGAACTGCTTCCGGGGGGTGCGGGCACCGCAGCGGCGGGCACGGCGACCGCGGTCGCCACCGCGGCGCACGGCGAAGCCCCGGACGTCGGCGCCCTGATCCAGGTCGCCTCGCCGCTCGATGGCACGGCTGTCGCCCTCGATCAGGTGCCCGACCCCGTCTTCGCGGGTGGTGTCATGGGCCCCGGAGTCGCGATCGAACCGACCGGTGACACGGTCTACGCCCCGGGAGCAGGCGTCGTCGTGGCGGCGCAGCCCACCGGCCACGCCTTCGGGCTGCAGTTGGACAACGGCGCCGAGGTGCTGATCCATGTCGGGATCGACACGGTGAACCTCAAGGGCGAAGGCTTCGACGTCAAGGTCAAGAACGGCGACCGCGTCGAAACCGGCACCCCGCTGGTGACCTTCGACCGTGCCGTGATCGAGAAGGCGGGCTACCCGCTCATCACTCCGGTCATCGTTCTGAACGGCGACACGTTCGACACCGTCGATCCCGCGACGCTCGGGCCCGTCTCGCACGGTCAGGCGTTGCTGGACGTGCAGAAGAAGTCCTGACCCGCACTCGTCAGGTCGCGCAAGACCCCCTCGGCATCGGATGCCGAGGGGGTCTTTTGCATGCTAGTGAAATGCATCTAGTATCTATGTTGTTCTTGATGTGAAGGAGTGCGTTCGGATGAACCAGGTGCACGCGGAGGCCTCCGCGGCCGACGCGGCTTACGCGAAGGTGAAGGAGCGGATCCTCGACGGAGATCTGCCCGGGGGGACGATGATCAGCGAGGGGACGATCGCCGACGAGCTGGGGATCAGTCGCACCCCGGTGCGCGAGGCGTTCCTGCGGCTGCAAGCCGAGGGATGGATGCGCCTGTACCCCAAACGGGGCGCTCTCATCCGCGAAATCGCTCCCCGCGAGCTCGACGACATCGTCGAGGCGCGCATCCTCATCGAGACCGACGCGGTGCGGCGGCTCGTGCGCGAACCGTCGCGGGTCGAAGACGTCGTGGCGGACCTGCGCGACATTCTCGAAGAGCAGCGGCAGGCATACGTCCACAGCGATCTGTCCCGCCTCGCCGAGGCCGACACCGCGTTCCATGCGCGGATCGTCGCCGCGGGCGGCAACGCGCTGCTGTCGGAGTTCTTCGCCACGCTCCGCGATCGCCAACGGCGGATGCTGGCGCGATCGCTGTGGCGCCGCGACGAACGCGCCGAGCAGGTGCTCGCCGACCATGAATTGCTCATCCGACTCATCGCAGACCGCGACGAGACCGCTTTCGAGGTCGGCGTCGGCCGGCACATCCGTACCACTCACCGGGAGATCCTGAAATGACCGAGACATCCGCCGTCGCCGTCGCAGGCGAGCGCACCGCCATCGTGCCGTGGATGCGCGTCAGCGCGGCGCTGTTCGCCGTCGCCTGGGGTGGCAACGAGTTCACCCCACTGCTCGTCATGTACCGGCAGATCGATCAGATGAGTGCGTTCACCGTCAATGTGCTGCTGGGGGCATATGTCCTCGGCATCGTGCCCGCGCTGCTGCTCGGCGGACCGCTGTCGGACCGTTACGGTCGACGGCCCCTCTTCGTGCCCGCGCCGCTCATCGCGATCGCCGGCAGCGCGCTGCTCGCCTTCGGCTCTGGATCCATCGGAATGCTGTTCGCCGGGCGCGTGCTCTCGGGCATCGCCCTCGGGCTGGTGATGGCGGTCGGGACGAGCTGGGTGAAGGAGCTCTCCGAGCCGCCGTTCACGACACGCTCCGTGGACGGTCGGGGGGCCTCGCGCGCCGCACTGGCCCTCACTTCGGGCTTCGCGCTCGGCGCAGGCTTCGCGGCCGCGCTGGGCCAGTTCGGGCCGATTCCGACGGCGTCGCCCTACCTGCTGCACATCCTCATCACCTTCGCCGCCTTCCTCCTGCTGTGGAGCGCACCCGAGAGCCGTCCGCGGCGCGAGGATGCCGGTGCGCTGTGGGCCGACCTGCGGATCCCCGCCGCGATGCACCGTCGCTTCCTGCTGGTCGTGGTGCCGATGGCGCCGTGGGTGTTCGGCACCGCCGCGAGCGCGTATGCGATCCTTCCCGGACTGATGATGGCGCAAGCGCCCGGGCTGCAGATCGGGATGTCCGGACTGCTCTGTGTCGTCGCCCTCGGATGCGGTGTGGCCGTGCAGCGGTTCGCGGCGAAGATCGACGATCCCCGGTCGGCCCGCGGGATCGGCGTCGCGCTCGCCGTGACCGTGCCCTCGATGGCGCTCGCCGCCGTCGCGGTCGAGCTGAACTCGCTCGTCTGGGCGTTCATCGCCGCAGCAGCGCTCGGCGCCTCGTACGGCATGCTGCTGGTGGGTGGTCTGCGTGAGATCCAGCGGATCGCCGGTCCGAGAGATCTTGCGGGGCTGACGGCGGTGTACTACTCGCTGACCTACCTCGGATTCTTCATTCCGGCGATCCTGGCTGCGCTCGGCGCATGGATCCCGTACACCACGATGTTCCTCGCCGGTGCGGCATTGGCCGCATTGAGTGTCGGAGTCGTCGCGCTCAGCTGGCGGCGGCACCTGCCGACGGCGTGACATGTCGTGCGGCGACGAGTCGCCGCACGACACTCCCGCCGAAGAAACGACGGAGCGGCCGGGGACGAGGTCCCCGGCCGCTCCGTCGTTGCGTGGCTCAGTTGTAGAGCATGCCGCCGTCGACCAGCAGCACCTGACCGGTGACGTAGTCGGCCTTCTCGCTCGCGAAGAACGAGACGACGCCCGCGACGTCCTCGGGGGTCTCGATGCGGCCGAGCGCGATGCTCTCGACGTTCTCCTTGAGGTTCTGACCGCGGGGCTTGCCGTTGATTTCCGAGAGCTTCTCGTCGATGAGGTCCCACATACCCGTGCCGACGATGCCGGGGGCATAGGCGTTGACCGTGATGCCCTGGGGAGCGAGCTCCTGGGCCGCCACCTGCGTCAGGCCGCGCACGGCGAACTTCGATGCCGAGTAGGCGCCGAGAATCGGGAAGCCCTTGATCGAGGCGATCGAGGCGGCGGAGATGATCTTGCCCTTCACGCCGAGTTCGAGGAACTTCGCGGCGGCGGCCTGGATGCCGAACACGACGCTGTTGACGTTGATGGAGAAGATCTTGTCGAGCTCCTCGGCCGTAACCTCGAGGATCGGCTTGACCTGGGCGATGCCCGCGTTGTTGACGATGACGTCGAAGCTGCCCAGCTGCTCGGCGGCGGCGTTCACCGCGGCGACGACGTCCTCCTTCTGGGAGACGTCGGCGGCGACGAAGATCGCGCGGCGACCGAGCGCCTCGATCTCCGCGACCACGGCGCGGCCCTTCTCCTCCTGGAACGCGAGGTCGGCGACGGCGATGTCATAGCCGTCGGCAGCGAGCTTCAGCGCGATTCCGCGGCCGATTCCCTGACCGGCACCGGTGACGAGGGCGACCTTGGCAGTGGACATGATGTTCTCCTTCGTGGTCCGGCGTGACACCTCCGTGCCACGCGAAAACGCCGATCGACCCCGCCGTGGCGTCGTCGATCGGCGTGCAGCCGCATCACCGAGATGCGGTCCGATTCCATTGTCCGCCTGTCGCTCACCGGCGGAGGGAGACCACCTCATTCCAGAGGGTGTCTGCCACCAGACGTTTCGAGCCGGCAGCGTGCGAGACGACCTCGTCGTGCGCGTCGACGAGGGTGACGTCGTTGTCGGCGGACTCGAATCCGCGGTCGTGCGAGACCCGGTTCACCACCAGCAGGTCGACCGCCTTGCGGCTGCGCTTGCGTCGTCCGCGTTCGAGGAGCTCGTCCTCACTGTCGGCTGTTTCGGCCGCGAAGCCGACGACCGTTTGGCCGGGCTCACGCGCGGCGACCAGCTCGGCGAGGATGTCGGGGTTCTCGACCAGTTCGAGGACCGGAGCCCCATCTTCTTTCCTCAGCTTGTGATCCGAGACCTGCGCCACGCGATAGTCGGCGACGGCGGCGACCATGACCACCACATCGGCGCCGTCGGCTGCCGCGTGCATCGATTGCCGGAGCTCTGCGGCGGTCGACACCCGTGCGATCTCGATCCTCGGGTGGAGGGCATCGGTCAGCACGCCCTCGTCGACGTGTGCGGCGACCAGGCGCACACGGGCTCCGCGCTCGGCGGCCGCTCGTGCCACGGCGACGCCCTGGCGCCCGCTAGAGCGGTTGCCGAGGTGACGCACCGGGTCGATCGGCTCGCGGGTGCCGCCCGTCGAGACCGCCACCGTGAGCCCCGCGAGGTCTTGCTTCGTCACGACGGCGAGGGCGGCGCTGAGCACCTCGTCGGGCTCGGCCATCCGACCGGGGCCGCTGTCGCCGCCGGTGAGCGGGCCGTCCGCGGGGCCGACGACGTGCACGCCGCGCTCCCGTAGGGTGGCGACGTTCGCCCGCGTCGCCGCATGCTCCCACATGGCGGTGTGCATGGCGGGGGCGACCACGATGGGCGCGGTCGTGGCGAGCAGGGTCACCCCGAGCAGGTCGTCGGCGATCCCCGCGGCCATACGCGCCACCGTGTTCGCGGTGGCGGGGGCGACGATCACGAGGTCGGCGGAGGTTCCCAGGGCGACGTGGCGCACCTGCGCGACGTCGTCGTGCACACTGGTCGTGACGGGATGCCTGCTGACCGCCTCCCAGGTCGTCGCGCCGACGAAGCGCAGCGAATCGGCGGTGGGAACAACGTGCACCTCGTGCCCGTTCGTCACGAGTGCACGCACGAGGTGCACCGTCTTGTACGCGGCGATGCCGCCCGTCACGCCCACGACAACGAACATGGTCCGATCCTGCCACGCGCTCGCGCGGGCCGGATCGGGGAGAGGCCACGACCGGCATGTGCACCGTCATCGTCCACGTCCCGCACGGTTCGGGGGACCCCGTGCGCCTTCTCGCCGTGCGCGACGAGGACCCCGCCCGCACGTGGGACCCGCTCGGAGCGTGGTGGCCGGAGACGCCCGACGTCATCGGCGTGCGCGATCGTCGCGCCGGGGGAGCGTGGCTGGCCGCGGACGCCGCGGCGGGGCGACTCGCCGTCATCCTCAACCGTGCCGACATCCTGACGGACGGCGAACCGCCGCGTTCGCGGGGCGCGATCGTGCTAGACGCCGTCACCGGGCATCCGCTCGCCGATCCGCCGCGCACGCACGGGTTCAACCTCGTCGAGCTGGGGCCCGAGGGAGCCGCCGTGACGATGTGGGACGGCGAGGCGCTGCGTCGGGTGCGGCTGGACCCCGGCATCCACATGATCGCGCACGACGACCTCGACGACCCGCGCACCGCGCGGATCGCGGCGTGGCGCGAGGAGTTCGGCGCGACCGCCCCGGACGATGAGCGATGGATGGAGGGATGGCTGGACGTGCTGCAGCGCACGAGCGGCGTCGGCCCCGTCGACGATCGTGCGATCGTGCGCGACAACCGGCCGTTCGGCTACCCCACGCAGTCGCTGCTCGTGTGCACGGCGTCTCTCGGCGGCGCGCAGGGACTCGACGTGCGCTACGGCGAGTTCGACGAACCCGGCGTCTGGAACCGCCCCGCCCTGCGGTGAGCGGGCGGGCCGTGCCCGCCGCCCGGTGCGGAACTGGCTTCGCCCTAAGCGCCGCGACGCATCGCCGTCACGAGAGGTCGGGTGGCCAGCAGCGACAGCCGGACGAGCAGGATGCCCGCGACGAAGGTGCCGGCGATGATCAGCATCGATACGGGGGCGAACAGGATCGTGGCCCCGACGAACGGGAACGCGAGGACACCTCCCACCGCGGCGCCTCCGAGCGCCGCCCACAGCAGCGGCACCATGACGGCGAGCGAGCGTGCGCGGTCGAGCTCGCGCGCGGGCATCCCCAGGCGGTCCAGTCCCACGATCAGTTCCCGATCCTCGAGGACGGAGGCGGCCTGGGTCACGCCCACCGAGCATGCCAGCAGCGCGAAGCCGATGCCCAGGGTCACGAGGACCCCCGTGCGCATGTCGTCGAAGATCACGACGTCCGCGCCCTCGGTGCCGCCCATCGTCGCAAGACTCGCCCCGGACCCGCCGACGACCGCGATGAACGAGATCATCGCGATCCCCGACACGCGCCGCCAGGCGACGGCGGCGTGCGCCGCGAGCTCGCGACCGGCGATGAGTCTCGCGGGGGACGACGTCGACCGTGCCATCGCGCGGCCACGGGCGGCGGTGATCGGAGCGCCGATCACGTTCACCAGGAGCAGGGCGCCGGCGAACAGGCCGAGGAGCACGATGATCGTGACCGCCGAGCCCCACAGCTGAGCGAGCACGTTGACGTTCGCCGCCAGGAGCGCGACGGCGATGAGCGCCAGGACCCCGCCGATGAGGACGGCCGTGCGGCGCCGCGGCGGGTCGGTGCGACGGCGTACGCCGAGAGGCGTGAGGTGTACTCGACGCAGACCCCATGCGGCGCTCGCCGTCGCGATCGCGACGACCCCGACGACCGCGGCGGCCGCGATGGCGGGGCCGGCCCAGAGCGCGGCCGCGCCCACGGGGCCGCCGAAGAAGGGCAGCAGCTCGACAAGAGGCAGGAGTGCCACGGAGAGGGCGACACCCGCGATGGCGCCGGCCAGCGCCGTCGTCGCCGCTTCGAGCACCGTCATCGCGCTCACCTCCGCCACGCTCGCCCCGAGCAGTCGAAGAGTCGCGAGGCGATCGTTGCGTCGTCGCGCCGACAGTCGCGCCGCCGCGGCACCGAGGGTGGCGATCGGCACCGTGAGAAGCACGAGCGCGAGGGCGCTCAGTACCTGGTAGAGCATCGCCGTGTCACCGGCGGCACGGGCGTCGGTGAAGAACATGTGCACGCCGCCCGCGACGATCAGCAACAGCGCCGTGGTGACCGCGAACGCGACCACCGGCAGAAGCTGCGCCGCGATTCCCTGGCGGGCCGGTCGTGCCAGCATCACCGTGAGACCGATGGTGCGTGCGGGACCGCCGACCCGTCGCGCGGGAGCGGGCGCCGGAGGGATGACGAGGGTTGCGGCGCTCATCGCCGGCCCTCCGTCGTCGACGCGGTGGATCCCGACGGAGCGCCGATGCGGGCGGGGGCCGCCGCGGCATCCGGATGCCCGGAGGCGACGATGCGCCCGTCGACCATCCGCAGGGTGCGGTCACAGCGAGCGGCCACGGCCGTGTCGTGGGTGACGACGACGAGGCTCCGGCCCTGCGCCGTCGTCGCGTACAGCAGGGCATTCATCACGTCATCCGACGTGTGCGAGTCGAGCGCCCCCGTCGGCTCGTCGGCGAAGACCAGCGGCGCACCCGTCACCTGAGCTCGGGCGATCGCCACGCGTTGCGCCTGACCGCCGGAGAGCTGGCCGATCCGCCGCTGCTCCATGCCGGCGAGGCCGAGAACGGCGAGCCATCCCGCCGCATGCGACTCGGACTGCGCGCGCGGGGTGCCCTGCAGCAGGAGGGGCAGTGCCGCGTTCTCGACCGCGGTGAGCTCGGGGAGCAGCAGGTGCTCTTGGAAGACGAAACCGAGACTCGCGCGGCGCACCGCCGAACGCTCGCTCTCGCTCATGCCGACGATCTCCCGCGGGGCCTGACCGGGGACGGTCAGACGGATCGAGCCCGCGTCGGCCGGGAGTACCGCGGCCAGGCAGTGCAGCAGAGTGGTCTTGCCCGAGCCCGAGGCCCCCATGATCGCGACGGACTCGCCCGCGGCGATCGAGACGTCGACACCGGCGAGCGCGACGAGCTCGCCGTACTTCTTGACCAGGCCGGTGGCGGACAGTACGGAAGTGTTCATGACTCCAGTGTTCGCGGCCCCGGGGTCGATGTCGTCGGCCTCGCGGTGTATCCGGCATCCGTCGGAGGTCCCATTCCCGCCGAGCGCGCATGGGCCGCTCGGCGGGGGTGCGCAGGCGTGCCGGGGCGGGGTGGCTGTGGCGGCGAGAAACACCGTTCGTGGCGAGAAACACCCCCCGCCGAGGTTTCTCGCGTCGGCGATGGTTTCTCGCGCCTCGCGCCTCGCGCCTCGCGGTCGCGCCTCGGGCGCTCAGATGGATGCCACGCTCCGCTGGAGCAGCAGGATGCCGTCCTCGAGCACCGCGGCGGCGCCGTCGGGGTCGCGGGCGTCCCGACGGCGTACCTCGACGATGCGGGGAGTCCATTCCGTCGGATCGAGGGCCAGCAGTCGCAGCTCCTCGTCCGGCGGACGCAGGCGCGGCGCAGGCACGTCGTGCACGTGCTGCGCCCACGGCGGGGGCGCAGCGTGCGACACGATCAGCAGGTGTCCGCCCGGGGCGACCCGATCCGCGGCGAGACGCAGAAGCGCGATCCGCGGAAAATCGTCCTCCCAGGAATGCAGGAAGCACGAGGTCACGAGGTCGAAGCTCTCGGCGGGCGCGGCCGCATCGATCGAGTCGGTCGTGAAGGCGACCAGATCGGCCAGCCCGCGTTCGTCGGCCGCCGCGGCGGCACGGGCCACGGCCGTCGCGGAGACATCCACGCCGACGACGTGCCAGCCCTCCGTAGCCAGCCAGAGGGCATCGCCGCCCTCCCCGCACCCGACGTCGAGTGCCTTCCCCGGCGTGAGCGTTCCGGCGATCGTGGCCAGCGCCGCGTTCACCCGGCCGGACCAGGTCTGGCTCGCCGTCGCGTAGCGGGCTTCCCAGGCGCGGGCTCGCTCCCGAGCACGCTCGCTGACCGCGACGGCGACGTCGTCGGCGACGAGGGCCGCATTCACGGCGCCGCCCGCCAGGCATCCGCCCGCCATCGCGACGGGCACGGTCGCCGCCGGTGCGACGGCGCCCCCGATCGCCCAGACGCGCGGATGACTGGTCGCGCCGACGGCGTCGACGGCGAGGGGGGACCCCGGGGCATCGGTGCGGGCGAGACCCAGGGCATCGGCGAAGCCGAGACCCGGCACGGGGTCGGGGGCGACGAACAGGGCGTCGAGAGGGTGTCGCGCTCCGTCGGCCGTGGTGATCGCCAGCGGGCGGTCGACGCCGTCCGGATCGACGTCCGTCACGGCGGCCTCGACGATCCGGATGCCACGGGCGACGAGCCGCGCGCGGACGTCGTCGTCCAGGGGCTCGACGTTCGACGTGAAGGCCGTGATGTCGGCACTCCACTGCCGGACGAGCTCGAGTTGATGGATGCCCCGGTCGGACGCGACCAGCACGCCGAGAGCCCCGTCGGCGACTTCGTACCCGTGACAGTACGGGCAGTGCAGGACCTCTCTGCCCCACCGCTCCGCGAGCCCGGGGACGGACGGCAGGGCGTCGCGGATGCCGGAGGCGATGACCACCGCACGGGTGCGCAGGGTGGCGCCGCCCTCCAGTCGGACACTCAGGTCGGCGCCGGTGTCGCGCACCGCGACGGCCGTGCCGACCTCGATGCGGACGCCGTAGCGGGCAGCCTCTGCTCGCCCGCGGGCGAGCAGCTCCCGGGGATCGAGCCCGTCGTGGCCGAGGATCCCGTGCATGTGGGCGGCGAAGCGGTTGCGCGGCTCGCCGGCATCGATGACGAGGGTGCGACGACGTGCGCGCCCGAGCATCTGCGCTGCGCTGAGTCCGGCCGCCCCGCCGCCGATGATGACGGCGTCCCACGTCTGATCGTTCATGGCTTCAGCGTGCGCGCCGGCGTCCGCTCTGTGCAAATGGATATGCAGAAATGGCAAGATGGAGCGCATGACGACGGCACTCGACCAGGTCGGCCCGCGACTGCGGGCCGCCCGTCGGGCGCGCGCGTGGACGCTCGACGACCTCTCTCGCCTGGCGGGCGTCTCGGCGAGCACCCTCTCGCGACTGGAGTCCGGCAAGCGACAGGCGTCGTTGGAGCTGCTGCTGCCGCTCACGCGGGCACTCGGCATCCGAATCGACGATCTGCTGCCCGCTGAGACGGTCGATCCGCGCGTCCATCGCGCCGTGGAGCGTCGCGATGGCATGGTCATCGCGCCGCTCACACTGGCCCATTCCCCGGTGCAGGCCGTCAAGATCGTCTACCCCGCGAGGGCGGGCGCGCCTTCACCGCGGGTGCACGACGGCTATGAGTGGCTCTACGTGCTGAGCGGCCGCGTGCGGCTCGCGCTGGACGGCGCCGAACACCTGATCGACCCCGGTGAGGCGGCGGAGTTCGACACGCGGCTGCCGCATTCGATCAGCGCCACCGCGGACGGCCCGTCAGAGGTCTTGAGCATCTTCAGCGCCGACGGCGAGCGATTCCACACGCGCGTCGGCGACCTCTGACGTCGTTCAGTGGGGGAGGATCTCGAGCAGGGTCTCGAGGTACGCGTCTCCGTCGAAGTCGGGGAACAGGGTCTGCTGCAGGATGAAGCCCGGCGCGCTCGAGAGCAGCACCGGGGTCACCCGATCCGCCCAGGAGTGCGGGTCGCCGCTCACTCGGTCGGGGTTGTCCGAGGCCCACTCGGCGACGGCATCGCGGATCGTGCGTCGCAGCTCGAGGAACACGCTCTGCACCAACGCCCGGATCTCGGGGTCGACGGCCGCCTCGCCCCACAGCTGCGGAAGGATGCCCAGGGTGACGGGCTCGGATCGGACGCCGGAGACGAGGGTTGCCATGATCGCCGCAGGCGAGAGCGCGCCGTCGCCTTTGCGCTGCGCGAGCTCGGAGCGCCGGGATCGCAGGATCCGCGCGGCCGCCGCGTGGAAGATCTCCTCTTTGCCCCCGGGGAAGTTGCCGTAGATCGCGCCCGCCGACAGCCCGGAGCATGCCGTCAGATCAGCGATCGAGGTGCGTGCGAGCCCCTTCGCGCGAAAGCATCGGATCGCGACGTCGAGGATCTCCTCCCGTCGAGCGAGTCGATATTCGTCGCTGACTTTCGGCATGCCGACTCCTTTGTGATGACGTTGTCGATCCTACGCCGATGGCGTATAAAGAACGAGCATTCGTTTTTTATTGTGATGGGAAGGGAACTCATGTCCGCATCCATCGCGGCGCGCACACCTGCGCCGCACACCCCGCTCGGCCGCGTGACGGCCGTCGCCGTCGCGCTCGCCGCCGTCGTCTGCATCGTCGTGCTCGCCTTCGCCTGGCCGAGCGCCACCGCCGCGCCTCGAGACCTGCCCGTCGCCGTGGTCGGAGCCGACTCCGCCGCGGCCTCGCTCGAAACGGCTCTCGCCGAGAAGCAACCCGGTGTCTTCGATCTGCAGCGCGTCGATGATCGCGGTGCGGCGGTCACCGCCATCGAGAGGCGCGAGGTCTACGGGGCGATCCTTGCGGGAGCCACTCCGGAGGTGCTGACCGCGTCGGCGGCCAACATCACCGCGAACCAGATGCTGATGTCTCTCGCCGGCGCGCTGGAGACCCAGACCAACCAGGCGGCGGCCGCTGCGGCATCCGCCGCCGGTGCGCCCGCGCCCGCACACATCGCGGTCACCGTCACCGACGTCGTGCCGCTGGCGAGCTCCGATCCGCGAGGGACGGGCCTCGCCGCGGCGATGTTCCCGCTCGTCATGGGCGGCATGATCGGCGGGATCGTGATCTCGATGCTCATCGTCGGAGCGATGCGTCGTGTCGTCGCCGTGCTGATCTACTCGGCGCTCGGCGGCGTCGCGCTCACGGGCATCCTCGCCGGCTGGTTCGGTGCGCTGCAGGGCGACTTCTGGGTCGAGGCCGCGGTCATCGCGCTCGCGCTCGCCGCGATCGCCGCGCCGATCACGGGTGCCGTCGCCCTCATCGGACGCCCGGGGATCGCCGTGGGGCCGGTCGTCATGCTGCTGTTCGCCAACCCGATCTCGTCGGCGACCATGCCGCGCGAGTTCCTGCCGGGCGCCTGGGGCGCGGTCGGCCAGTTGTTCCCGCCGGGGGCGGCAGCGACGCTCCTGCGTGACGCGTCGTACTTCCCCCAGGCGGATGCCTCGCTCGGCTGGCTCGTTCTCACCGCGTGGACCGTCGGGGGCCTGCTGCTCTCGGTGCTGGGCCACTTCCGGGCGGCGAGCGTGACCCACGCCGCGACCGATCTGGCGGCTGTGCCCCCCTCTCGCGACGCGGAACCCGTCCCCGCCTGAGGCATCTCTCGCCTCGTCCCTCACGGCCCCGCCGCGCACGTGAGAAACCACAACCGTCGCGAGAAACCAGGCACCACGGTGTTTCTCGCGCGGGATGTGGTTTCTCGCGCCGGCGACGCGGACGCTGACGCGGACGCGGACGCGGACGAGACGGGGCGGGGGTGGGCGGGGCCGCAGGCCCGCCCACCCCCGCCCCGGGGTGCGTCAGGCGCGGTGCGTGCGGTAGTAGTCCAGAAGCGCGCGGGTCGAGGCATCCTGTGCCGCGGCGGCCTCGGCATCGCCCTCGATCGCCGGGGCGATCTGCAGGGCGAGCTGCTTGCCGAGCTCGACGCCCCACTGGTCGAAGGAGTTGATGCCCCAGATGACGCCCTGCGTGAAGGTGATGTGCTCGTACAGCGCGATCAGCTCGCCGAGGACGCGCGGGGTCAGCGCGGCGGCGAAGATCGACGTCGTCGGGCGGTTGCCCGGGAACGTGCGTGCCGCGACGAGGGCGCCGGTCGTGCCCTCGGCCTCGACCTCTTCGGCGGTCTTGCCGAACGCGAGTGCCTTCGTCTGCGCGAGGAAGTTCGCCAGGAACAGGCCGTGCACGTCGCGGCCGTCGTCCTTCAGAGGGTAGGCCGGGTTTGCGAACGCGATGAAGTCGGCCGGGATGAGGCGCGTGCCCTGGTGGATCAGCTGGTAGAACGCGTGCTGGCCGTTGGTGCCCGGCTCGCCCCAGAAGATCTCGCCGGTCTGCGTCGTGACGGGCGAGCCATCCCACCGGACGCTCTTGCCGTTGGATTCCATCGTCAGCTGCTGCAGGTACGCGGCGAAGCGGCTCAGCTGCTGCGCGTACGGCAGCACAGCGTGCGACTGCGCGCCCAGGAAGTTCGTGTACCAGACGTTGAGCAGGCCCATGAGAACGGGCACGTTGGATGCCAGGGGTGTCGACGCCACGTGCTCGTCGACCGCGTGGAAGCCGGCGAGCAGCTCGCGGAAGCTGTCGGGGCCGAGCTCGATCATGAGCGAGAGGCCGATGGCCGAGTCGACGGAGTAGCGTCCGCCCACCCAGTCCCAGAAGCCGAAGGCGTTCGCGGTGTCGATGCCGAAGGCGGCGACCTTCTCGAGAGCGGTCGAGACGGCGACGAAGTGATGGGCGACGGCATCCGTGCGCGCCTCGTCGCCGCCGTCGATCGCCCCGGATGCCTCCAGGCCCGCCCACAGCCAATCGCGGGCGAGGCGCGCGTTGGTGAGGGTCTCGAGGGTCGTGAAGGTCTTGGATGCCACGACGAACAGCGTCGTCTCGGGGTCGAGATCGGCGGTCTTGTGGGCGAGGTCGAACGGGTCGATGTTCGAGACGAAGCGTGCCGAGATGCCGGCGGTGGCGTACGGTTCGAGCGCCGCCGAGATCATGGCGGGGCCGAGGTCCGACCCGCCGATGCCGATGTTGACGACGGTCTGGACCTTCTTGCCGGTGATGCCGGTCCACTCGCCCGAGCGCACCCGGTCGGCGAAGGCGGTCATGGCATCCAGGACCGACTGCACGTCGGCGTCGACGTCCTGCCCGTCGACATGCAGTGCGGGGGATGCCCCGGCGGGGCGGCGGAGCGCCGTGTGCAGGACGGCACGGTCCTCCGTGGTGTTGATGTGCTCGCCGCGGAGCATGGCGGCGAAGCGGTCGGCCACGCCCGTCTGCTCGGCGAGGCGCACGAGCGAGGCGAGGATCTCGTCGTCGACGAGGTTCTTGGACAGGTCGACGTGCAGGTCGGCCAGCTCGAAGCTGAAGCGGCGGGCGCGGTCGGCGTCGTCGCGGAACCAGCCGCGCAGGTCGGGGACGAGGGCGTCGCGCTCGGCCGACAGCTCGGTCCAGGCGGGAGTGGTAGTGGGATCGATCGGCGTGGTCACGGGCTCCACGCTAGCGCGCGAGCCTCGGTCGCGGCAGCACGGCCGCGGGAAGAAAACCCGGGTGCGGTCGGTGGCGTGGACGGAAAAGAGAGAAGGGCCGGACGGCGTGTTCGCCGACCGGCCCTGCGTCCCGTTGCACCACATTGCACCAAGAGGAATCGCAGACCTGGGGAGTCTGCTTCGCCGACCCGGAGTGGGGAGGGACCGGCGATGAGACGACTGTATAACGGAAAGGTAACGGCTGCTCGGGCGTCTGCGCATCCCATATCGATCGCACAGCGAACGTTCAGGATGCGCGGGCGGGCCAGGAGGCCTCAGTGGTTCGAGAGCGCTCAGTCGCGCAGCACCGCGGCTCCCGCCGACACGCTCGCCGTCACGCGGTGCCGAGACGTCGGGTCGACGCGCAGCCCGTTGTCGACGGTGCCCGCCGACACATCGGTCGAGACGGCGTAGACGTCGCGGGGGAGTGTCAGTTCGAGCCGGCCCGCGCTCACGTCGATGGCCACGGTGCTCGGCGCGGCACCCGTGAGCGAACCGGTGATCGCACCGGCGCTCAGCCGCAGGTCGGCGCTGTCGGCGCCCGCGAGATCGAACACGACCCGGCCGGCCGAGACCTCGGCATCCACGGTGCGTGCGCTGCCGCGCACCTCCACCGATCCGGCGCTGAGACGCACCGCGAGCTCATCGAAGGTCGCATCGGTGCGCAGCACTCCGGCGGCGACTTTCAGCTCGGCATCGAGCGCGGTGTGCTCCAGAGCGCTGGGCAGGGTGAGTACAGCGGAGTCCTCGCCGTCGAACACGCGCCACCCGTTCCACCAGGGGCGGTCCGTGTGCACGCGCACGCTGTCGCCGTCGCGATCCAGGCGCCATGCGTCCGTGTCACCCCGCACGGCGAGGGCGACCTCGTCGCCGCGGTAGACGATCGTGAGGTCGCCCGCCGAGATGTCGACGTCGAGGGTGCGGATGCCGGTGGCATCCGCGGTCAGCTGCGCCGACCCCCGCGTGCTCGTGCGGATCGCGGAGAACGCCGCCGAGGCGAGCGACCCGATGATGATCACGACTCCGAGGACGATCGCGAGGATCGCGACGACCCGGGTCGAGGACCGGGGCCCGCCCGGGGGCGCCGGTGTCGAGCCTGCACCCGATGCGCCGGGGCCGCCGGGACCGGTGGGACCCATCGGCGTCGGGGGAAGCGGCGGCGGAGTGAGCGTCGTGGTCATGTCGGGATTCCGTTCTGGGGGAGGGCATCGCTGCCGGCGTGGTGGCCGTGTTCGAGATGGGCGAGCACCGCGAGCACACGCCGGTTGCCGTGCTCGTCCTGCTCGAGGTCGAGCTTCTGGAAGAGGGAGGTGATGTGCTTCTCGACGCTCGCCTCGGTGACGAACAGCGTCCGGGCGATGGCCTGATTGCTCTTGCCCTCAGCGATGAGTGCGAGGACCGTGCGCTCGCGATCGGTGAGGCGCGCCATCCGGTCATCGAGCGCGCGCCGGGTGAGCAGCTGGGCGACGACCTCCGGATCGAGCACCGTGGCTCCCTCGCCGATCCGGGCGACCGCGTCGAGGAACTCGCGTACGTCGGCGACGCGGTCCTTCAGCAGGTAGCCGAGCGCCGCGGACTGCCCGGTGATGAGCTCGCTCGCATATCGCTCCTCGACGTACTGGCTGAGCACCAGCACGGGAAGGCCCGGGTGCGCGGCGCGGAGGGCGAGCGCGGCTCGGATGCCTTCATCGGTGTGCGTCGGCGGCAGGCGGACGTCGAGGATGCACAGCTCGGGGTCGGTGGCCGCGACAGCCTCGGGCAACTCGCGCGCGTCGGGAAGGGCGGCGACCATATCGTGGCCCGCGTCGGCCAGCAGGCGCACCAGCCCTTCGCGCAGGAGGGCGGAGTCCTCGCAGATCAGGATGCGCACGGCACGCTCACCTCCAGCGATGTCGGGCCGCCGATCGGGCTGTCCAAGCGTGAGACGCCGCCCGCCGCGGTGATGCGGTTCGCAATGCCGTCGAGGCCGCCGCCGGCGAGGATCCGCGCGCCGCCGACGCCGTTGTCCTCGACCCGCGCCCAGAGCGTCGGTCGCCCGCCGACCGCCTCGTCGTTGCGCAACCGGAGCGTCACACGTACCTCACCGGCTCTCGAATGCTTGGCGGCGTTGGTGAGCGACTCGGCGATCGCGAAGTACACGGCGGCCTCGGCCGTGCGGCTGCATCGCCCGCTCGTCGGTTCCGGAAGCCTCGCATCGAGCAGGACAGGCACGTGCGACCGGGCGGCCAGGGCGCTGAGCGCCGCGTCCAGTCCGCGGTCGTCGAGGACCGATGTGTGGATGCCGCGCGCGAGCTGCCGCAGCTCGGTGATCGCGGCCTTGGTCGAGGTGTGCGCCTCGGTGACCAGCGCCTTCGCGGCATCCGGGTCGTCGTCCATCTTCTGCTGTGCGAGTCCGAGCGTCATCGCCACCGAGACGAGCCGCGGCTGCACGCCGTCGTGGAGATCGCGCTCGATGCGGGTGCGCTCGAGCTCGCCGGCGCGCACGGCGCTCTCGCGCTGCGTGCCCGCGGCGCGCGCCTGCTCGAGGAACGCAGCCTCGCGGTTGGGAACGAGGATCGCACGGGTGATCACAGCGTGCAGCAGTGCGATGCCCACGAGCAGGGCGGCGCAGACGATCACCCCGAGGATGCCGGCGACGACCGCCCATTCGAGGGGGATCGGCACGTCGACCAGCGGCAGGTACCAGTTCGCCCGCTCGTGTTCGAGCAGCGGCGCGAACGGCAGGATGAGGCATGTGGCGAGAGCGCTGATCAGCGACAGCGTGACAAGGCCCAGGATCGTGGCGATCCCCGCCGACGCGACGCCTCGCCACATCGCTCCGTCGGTCGCCTGGGCCCACAGGGTCCGCAGCCATCCACCGAAACCCGGCCGACCGCTCTGACGGGCGCGGAGCAGGGGGATGCCGAAGCCGTAGAGCCCCTCGACCCGCTCGTGCTCGAGCCACGCCGCACTCCACAGCACGTAGACGAAGGCGACGAGGAACAGCAGGCCGATGCCGAGCGCGGGCAGGAGGCTCAACCCGAGAGCGAGGAGCGAGACGAGGGCGGCGAAGTACAGCGAGCCGACGAACCCCACGGCGGCGAGCTGCGCGACGGCGCCCAGGTGGGCGGAGAAGCGCACGCGGGCGGCTGCGGGCGGAGGGCTCGGGGTGGGATCGGCCGGCGATGCGACAGGCGGTGCGGAGGACATGTCTCCACGCTAGGGCGGCGTACGGGACGGCCGCACGGGTGGCAGCCGGAGGATCCGTGGTCGGGATAACCCCCGGTGTCCGCGGTCTGTGTGCGGCGGGGGAGAGGGGGTGGCTGGGAGGATGGTCGGGTGAGCACCCCCGACATCCGCCTCATCGCCGTCGACATGGACGGCACCCTCCTTCTGCCCGATGGGACGATCCCCGACGGGCTCTGGACGCTTCTGGAGCGGCTGCGTGAACGGGGCATCGCGTTCGCGCCGGCGAGCGGCCGGCAGCTCGCCACCCTGCAGCGCATGTTCGCGCGCGTCGACGACGAGCTCGACTACATCGCCGAGAACGGCGCGTACGTGGTCCGCGGCGACGTCGAGGTGAGCTCGGATGCCCTGGACCCGGGGGTCACGGCATCCGTCATCGAGCGGCTGCGCGGCCTCGTCGCCGCGGGCGAGCTGCACGCCGCGCTGGTCGTCTGCGGCAAACGCTCGGCGTACATCGAGTCCGACGAGGCCGAGTTCGTCGCCGAGGTCGAGAAGTACTACGCGAAGCTCGAACGAGTGGACGACCTGCTCGCCGTCGACGATCAGGTGCTGAAACTCGCCATCTACGACGTCGACGGCGGTGAGGCGCACGCCGCACCGGCCTTCGCCGATATGGCGCGCACGCATCAGGTCGTCGTCTCGGGAGCTCACTGGGTCGACATCATGAACGCGACGGTCTCGAAAGGGGTCGCGCTGCGCTCGCTGCAGGCGGCTCTCGGCGTCACCCCCGCGCAGACCGCCGCATTCGGCGACTACCTCAACGACATCGAGCTGCTGGAGGCCGCCGACTGGTCGTACGCGATGGCCGACGCCCATCCCGACGTCGTCGCCGTGGCGCGCCACCGGGCGCCCTCCCACGCCGATGCCGGAGTGCTGACGGTGATCGAGGGTTTCCTCGCGCGCTGACGGGGGCACGGGGGCGTAGCGTGGAGGCATGGTCACGATTCCCACGGTCACCCTCAACGACGGCACCGCGTTCCCGCAGCTCGGCTTCGGGACCTACAAGCTCCAGGGCGAAGACGGCACGCAGGCGATCGTCTCGGCGATCGAGGGCGGCTACCGGCTGCTCGACTCAGCGGTGAACTACGAGAACGAGACGGAGGTCGGCGAGGCGGTGCGTCGCAGCGGCATCCGCGACGAGCTGCTCGTGACGACGAAGGTCCCCGGCCGCGACCACGGCTACGACGAGACGCAGCGCAGCGCCCGGGCATCCCTCGACCGCCTCGGTCTCGACCGTATCGACCTCTACCTCATCCACTGGCCGAACCCCAGCGTCGACCGGTACGTCGAGACCTTCCGTGCGATGATCGACCTGCAGCGCGACGGGCTCGTCGGCTCGGTCGGAGTCTCGAACTTCACCGAGGCGATGCTCGCGCGCGTCATCGACGAGACCGGCGTCACTCCGGCGGTGAACCAGGTCGAGATGCACCCGTACTTCCCGCAGCAGGCGCTGCGTGCCTTCCACGCCGCGCACGGTATCCGCACAGAGAGCTGGAGCCCGCTCGCGCGGCGCAGCGAACTGCTCACCGAACAGGTCGTGAACGACGTCGCCGCCGCCCACGGGGTGACCCCGACGCAAGCCGTGCTGCGCTGGCACACGCAGCTCGGGTCGACGCCCATCCCCAAGTCCGCCACCCCCGCTCGGCAGATCGAGAACGCCGATGTCTTCGGGTTCACGCTCACCGACGACGAGATCGCCGCCGTGTCGGGGCTCGAACGCGGGCGGCTGTGGGACGGCGACCCCGACACACACGAAGAGATGTGAGGCGGGGTACTACGCGACCCGTCACGGGTCAATCCCCCTGTGGGCCCGTCCGCCGCGCCGTAGCGTGAGCGGACGGGCGAGGCTCTCGCCCGGTCATCCCCGAAGGAGACCCTCATGAGCGAACAGAACCACGACGAGACACGCGCCGACGACACCGAGGTCACCGCCGAGCCCGGCGGGCTCGGACAGGACGGAACGATCCCCGCCGACCCCGACGGCGTCGCCGCCGGTCACACCGACGAGCCGTCGAACTTCAATCCCGAAGAGGACGAGGAAGCGCCGGCCTGAGCAACCGGCCGAGCAGTCGATCGGCGCCGACGAACACGTACCCCACGGCCACGAGGGCCGCAGTGAGCCCGATGATCCACAGTGCCACCCCGCCGACGCCGTGCGTCTCGACGTTCATGAACGGATACGGAACGGTCGTGCCTCCGGCGAATCGACCGCCCGACGCGCTGTACGCGAAGGCGAACACGAGGTACGCGTAGGGGATCAGCGCCCACAGCAGCGGGTCGTACGCTCTCAGGCGCCCCTTCGGCACGAACAGCAGCCAGTCGACGATCACGAGAACCGGTGTGACGATGTGGACGAGGTTGTCCGTGAGCGTGAAGGGGCGGTAGGCGCCCGGCTGCGTGAACAGCGCGGGAGCGAGCACGAAGAGGTAGATCAGCATCGTCACCGTGATCGCCTCCATCACCGCCGCAGCGCCGCGCGCGGACGGGGTGGACGGTCCCCGCCATCCCGACGCGCGCGCGTCGGACAGCGTCCGTATCGCGGAGCCCGCGATCCAGACGAGGCACAGCACGTTGCTGAGCACGGTGTAGTAGAGGAACGACGACCAGGTCGGCTCGCCCGCCCAGATCCCCGAGACGCGGCCGATGCCCCAGAGGATGACCGCGGACGCCGCGATGCGATAGGCGAGGGCGGCGGGCCGCGAGGCGGGGATCATGCTCGCCATGGTAGGGCGCACCACCACCGCGCTGCTCGGCCCCGGCTCGAGATCGTCAGAGCTGGGCGCCGTCGTCCCAGGGATCGTCGAGCCCGGGCGTGCGACCGCGCCACGACTCGTACGCGATGAGCCAGCCGATCGAGACGATCACGGCGAGGGTGAGTCCCAGCCACACGCTGCCGATGACGAGACCGACGACGACGCCCAGCACGAGGAGCACCACGGTGCCCGCGATCCATCCCCAGCGTCCGCGGGGCCAACCGGTGGTCGGGGTGTCGGGGGTCATGACCTCAGCGTAGAGGGGCGCGCCGGGTCCGTGCGATGCGCAGGCGGCTCAGCGGGACCGATGGTCCTCGGGCGCCAGGCGGGGTCCCCGTCGCGGTTCGAAGGCGCCGCCGAGCATCAGCAGTCGGATGACGCGCTGGCGGTGCCCGCGCCACGGCTCGAGGAGCTCGAGCATGCCCTCGTCGTCGACGCGGGCTCCGGTGAGGGCGTATCCCACCTGGTGCGCCAGGTGGTAGTCGCCCACGCTGACGGCATCCGGATCGCCGAACGCGCGGATGCGGGTCTCGGCACTCGTCCACGGCCCGACTCCGCGCAGGCTCGTGAGCACGCGCTCGCGTTCTTCGCCGTCGGATGCCGCCGTCGAGGCGCGTTCGACCGACGCCCGGCGACGAGAAGCCTCGACCACCGTGCGCGACTGCGGCGGCTCGAGTCCGGCGCGGTGCCACGTCCAACTCGGGATGAGATGCCACTCAGCGGGCGGAGCGAACATCGGTCGCGGCGTCGGGCCGGGCGCGCGCTCGCCGCACCACGTGAGGATCATCCGCCAGGCGCCGAAGGCCTGCAGACCCGTCACCTTCTGCTCGAAGATCGCGCTGGCGAGTGCATCGAATACGAGATCCGTGCGACCGATCCGCAGGGCCGGGTGACGGTGGTGCGCGTCGGCGACGCGCGGATGGTGGTGCGCGTCGAAGCCGCGTGGATCGTCCGCTCCGCCGCACAGGCGCGGCAGCTGATCGAGGGCCCACTCCGCCCCTGGTCCCCACGCCGCTGCGCGGACGCGGACGCGGTCGGGGCGCACCGCGAGGGTCGCGATTCCGAGGGGTGTGCGCATCGCCCGCCAGACGACGCCGTCCCGCTGCAGGTGGGACGGGTCGTGCGCGCCGCGCTGATGCGCAGCGAGAGCGCGGGGGACATCGATCGGCGAGGGGGGACGATACTCGGTTTCGCGCCGGGCCTCGGGGCGAGCCTCCTGCGGGAGCGGCATCACCGGCCGCGGATCGTGCCGGACCGGAGCGCCCGGGTGGGGCATCCGTGTCCGCGTCGTCATGCCGTCACCCTACGTCAGACCCCCCGACACCGATCGTGCGGTCGCCGAGCAGGATGCCTGGCCCGGGACGGAACCGGGCAGGCCGGTCACGGCAGACGTCGACTCGCGGTCAGAAGCGGTCGGGCGACGGCGTGCCGTGGCCGAAGCGGATCACGACGTCGGCGTGCCGGTCGAAGCGGTAGCCGATGCCGCGGACGGTGCGGACGATGTCCTCGTAGCGGCCGAGCTTCGCGCGCAGACGCCGCACGTGCACGTCGATCGTGCGCTCACCGGGTACCTCATCGCCGTCCGCGTGGCTCCACAGCGACGACACGAGCTCGGTGCGCTCGATCGTGCGCCCCTCGCGCAGCACCAGGTACTGCAGCAGCTCGAACTCCTTGAAGGTCAGCGCGGCCGATTCGCCGTCGATGTGCACGCGGCGGCGCGAGATGTCGATCGTGACGCCGCCGGGAACGTGGTCCTCGTCGGGTTCGGTCGTCTTGGTGCGCGCGACGGCGCTGGGCTCGTGCAGGGCCAGGCGGACGACGTCGACGTCACGGCCACCTGCGGCGGTCGGCGCCAGGGCGACCGTGGCGTAGGTCTCGGCGTGGGGGGCGAGCTCACCGAGCGTGCGGCGCAGCGCCTCGACCAGGGTCGAGAGCGAGACGCCGTCGGCCGCGGCCTTCGCCTCGTCGATGCCGACGTAGAGGGCGAAGCCGCGGGGTGCGGTTCCGACCGGGATGCTGCCGGTCGTCGGTGCGACGGGAGCAACCGGGGCGGCAGCGAGGGGGCGATCCTCGACGGCGTGCAGATGACGCGGCTGGGCGAGGGGGGCGGAGGGGGCGAGCAGGGCGGTGGTCGACATGAGGAAAGTCCTTCGGGGCGTGAACCCGGGCGGTGCGCCTGGAGCGGGTTCGAGCGGTGTTGCAGAAGCGGCCGTGCTTCTTCGAGGAAGCGGCCGGTGTGCGAGGCATCCGACGTCCGCGTCGTGGGCGGAGGAGAGCGGTGACTCGGGGGTCGATGCGCTCCGCGTTCAGAAGCGGAGGGGCGACCCGGCGGGGATGACCGTCAGATACACATTCGGCAACACATGACAACGCGCGGCATCATGATGCCGGCAGTTCCGTTCGCCTCCCGGGCGGACAGAGTGCGTGCGTTGTCAGTCATGGGCCGATTATGACGAACAGTGCCGCTTCGTGTCAAACCGTGTCCGCAATGCGCGGTTGTCACTGCACGACCCCGGCGAGAGAATCGAAGGATGCCCGCCCTCCCCGATCCTCCGCGCCGCATCCGCATCGTCGGGACCTCGGGCTCCGGCAAGAGCCACCTCGCCGCTCTCGTGGCGGCGCGGACGGGCTTGCCGCGCCTGGAACTCGATGCCGTGTTCTGGGACGCCGAATGGACGCGTCGTGATCTGGACGAGGCGCGAGGCCTCGTCCGGGCGTTCGTCGCCGCGCATCCGGAGGGCTGGGTCACGGACGGCAACTGGACGAGCCGCCTCGACGGCCTGCTCGAGCCCGGCACGCCCGGCGGTGCGGATGTGATCGTCTGGATCGATCACCCGCGCCGCGTCGTCATGCGCCGGGTGATCGTGCGGACGCTGCGTCGTGGTGTCACGCGCGAGGTCCTGTGGCACGGCAACAGGGAGCGACCGTCCTCGTGGCTGAGATGGGCGCCCGAGAAGAACATCCTCCGGTGGGCATGGACGAACCACCCCGTGATGACAGCGCTCATGCGTGCGCGGATCGACGCGGGAGACCCGGTGGTGCGGCTGCGGGGGCAGCGCGAGGTGGATGCCTGGCTCGCCTCGCTGGCGGCCAGGGGGCGTAGCGTGGGGGAATGACCGAGCTCACCTTCGCCGACGAGACGGATGCCTCGCGCTACACGCTGTACCGCGGCGCCGACCTGGTCAGTGTCCTCGACTACCGCGACGACGGTCGCACGGTCGCGCTCACCCGCGCCTACACGATCCCCACGTTCCGCGGTCACGGCTACGCGGGGGAGGTGGTCGCCCGAGCGGTCGAGCAGATCGCGCAGCGCGGGGACCGCGTCGTGAGCCCGGTGTGCTGGTATGTCGCGGAATGGTTCGACGCTCACCCGGAACGTGCGGATCTGCTCGCCGCCCGCGCGGCCGGCTGAGGGATACCGCCCCTCGTCGGAGTCGTCAAGCCCCTGCCCGGCGCTCGGGCAGCGGGTCACACTGAGCTGACGACGACGAAAGGCGAGCACATGTCGCAGGAAGCCGCGGCGAACGCGCCGCAGAACGATCGACCCGACCTCCCCGACGGCGTGGTCGACGCCGCCCCGGCGACCGGATGGGAGAGCGCGGAGGTCGCCGACGCCGAGACGGACGAACGATCCCGTGCGGAGAGCGCGAAGGCCGGTCTTCCCGAGGATGCAGCGAGCGGATACGACGTCGCCGCCGCGGACGATGTCGAGAGCGCCGAGATCACTCAGGGCATCGACCCCGATCTGGCGTCGGACGACGCCGATGACGAGGGAGAGCGCTGATGCCCGAGGAGACCCAGGATTCACCGGCCCTCGCG
The DNA here is from genome assembly GCF_016907295.1 of Microbacterium dextranolyticum. Classification (NCBI taxonomy): domain Bacteria; kingdom Bacillati; phylum Actinomycetota; class Actinomycetes; order Micrococcales; family Microbacteriaceae; genus Microbacterium; species Microbacterium dextranolyticum. The sequence continues at coordinate 2,711,927 of NZ_JAFBBR010000001.1, read as the reverse complement.
CAGAACGAGGCGACCGAGGACGAGCGTCTGCAGGGGCTCGTGGCCCAGGTGCGCGCGGACCTGTCCGGGGAGGATGCCGCGACGGTGGAGACCGCCGTGCGGCGTCGCCTCGACGACACGGGCATCGATGTGGACGAGGAACTCGTGCGACGTCTCGTGGAGGAATTGTCTGCCTGAGATCCTTCCGGCGGATCTTTAAGTTGTGAATTCCAACTTAACCCTTGCGGGGCTCGCGCTGGTGATCTAGCGTGTCCGTCGAAGCGCTTCCAGGAAGCGTTTCGATAGCTACGAAGGGGTTGCCATGGCGAAGATCGACGAGGTCGCGCGCGCGGCCGGCGTATCGATCAGCACCGTCTCGTACGCGCTGAGCGGAAAGCGTCCGGTCGCCGCCGAGACGCGCCGCCGCATCGAGGCCGCGGTCAGCGAGCTCGGGTACAGCCCCAACGCCGGCGCGCGGATGCTCGCCGGCAGCCGAACGAACATCTTCGCGCTCTCGGAGCCTCTGCGCGCCGACAGTCACGCGCCGAGCCACATGGCCTTCATGCACGCCATGACCGTGGCTGCGCGTCGAGCGGACTACGACATGCTCCTGCTCACCGACGAGGATGCCTCGGCGGGGATGAGCCGTGTCGCCGCTAGTGGGCTGGTCGACGCGATCCTCTGTCTCGACGTCGCCCCCGACGACCAGCGCGTGGCCATCGCCCGGCGGTCGGCGACCCCCACGCTGTTCATCGGCATTCCCGACGACCATGCGGGGATGGTTTGCGTCGATCTCGACTTCGAGCAGGCCACGCGCCGCGCCGTCGATCGGTTGATCGACGCGGGACACCGGAGTCTCGGTCTGCTCGGAGGTTCGCGTCGGGCGTACCAGCGGTCGAACTTCCCTCCTCGCGTCCGTCGCGCCGCCCAGGAGCGCGCGGTCGAGCGTCGCGCCACTCTCACGGCGCATGCGACGGGCGACGTCGTCACGAACCGCGACGAGTGCCGCCGCCTCATCCGTGAGCTGGTCGCCACCGGGGTGACCGGACTCGTCCTGCACGCGCCCGAAGACGTCCACCAGGTCGCGCTCGCCGAGCTGGCCGCTCTCGGCCTGCACGTGCCGTCGGATGTTTCGATCGTCTCCGTGGGTACGAGTTTCGACACCGGGTCGCTGTCGGTGCCCCTCGATGCGCTGCCGCTCGTGCCGCCGCGCTCGTGCGATCTCGCCGTGGATCTCGCGATCGATCTCGTCTCGGGGCGCCCTGTCGCTCCGGGGCTCCACCTCATCGCTCCGGCATACCTCGACCGCGGGTCGGTCGCGCCCCGGGGCGCTCTTCCCTGATCTCCTCCTCCGAAAACTCCAGATCCCGCTTCTGCACCGCCGGTATCGAAGCGCTTCGAGTCGAAGCGCTTCGATACCAGCCGCAGCAGCCCGTCACCGCAGACGGACACCAATGAACACGCGGATTCACAACGAAAGGAGTGCCGACAATGGCACGCAAGAACACCAGGACGGGCGCGACTCGCGTGCTCGTCGCCGTCGGGACGGTCGTCGCGGCGGCGCTCGCACTGTCCGCATGCTCCGGAGGCGGCTCCGGCGATGGCGGCGGCGGCACCGACGGCGCCGGCAAGACGCTGACGCTCTGGCACTACGAAGGCTCCGACAGTGCGATGGCGAAGGCCTGGAACGCGGCCGTCCCGATCTTCGAGAAAGAGACGGGTGCGACGGTCAAGATCGAGGAGAAGTCCTTCGAGCAGATCCAGAAGACGGCGAGCCAGGTGCTCGACACCGATGCGGCCCCTGACCTGATGGAATTCAACAAGGGCAACGCGACCGCCGGGTTCCTCGCCAGCACGGGGCTCATCTCCGACCTCGGCGACGCCGTGGCGAAGTACGGCTGGGACAAGAAGCTCGCGCCGTCGCTGCAGACCACGGCGAAGTACTCCAGCAACGGTGTCATGGGCGGTGACACCTGGTACGGCGTGCCCAACTACGGCGAGTTCGTCGGCGTCTACTACAACCTCGACATGTTCAAGGCCGCGGGTCTGGAGGTGCCGAAGACCTACGACGACTTCGTCAAGGTGCTGGATGCCTTCCTCGCGAAGGGCATCACGCCGCTGGCCGAGGCGGGTGCCGAGTACCCGCTGCAGCAGCTCTGGTATCAGCTCGCCCTCACCAAGGCAGACCGCTCCTGGGTCGACGACTACCAGACCTACAAGAACCCGGTCGACTGGAACGGTGCGGAGACCACGTACGCGTCGCAGACCCTCAAGGACTACGTCGACAAGGGGTACATCGCGAAGGACGTCTCCTCGATCAAGGCCGAAGACGCGGGCGTCTCGTTCATCAACGGCACCTCGCCGATCTTCGTCTCGGGCTCGTGGTGGTATGGCCGCATGGTGAGCGACGCGAAGAACTTCTCCTGGACGCTCGCCGGGTTCCCCGGCTCGAAGCTCTCGCTCGGCTCCTCCGGCAACCTCTGGGTCGTTCCGACGAAGTCGAAGGACAAGGACCTCGCCGAGAAGTTCATCGACATCACGATGAGCCCCGAGATCCAGGCGGTCATCGGCAACTCCGGCGGCGTGCCGGTCGCAGCCAACACCTCCGACATCACCGATCCGAAGAGCAAGGAGCTCATCGACACCTTCAACGGACTGCTCAAGGACGACGCCCTGTCGTTCTACCCGGACTGGCCCGCGCCGGGCTTCTACGACGTCATGGTGCAGGAGCTCCAGGGACTCGTGACCGGTGCGCAGGACGTCGCGACGACGAACGCGCATCTGGACAAGAAGTACACCGAGGGCACGGCGCAGTACCGCTGATCCTCCTGACCCCTGTCGGCCGGTGCGGCGCGTGAAGACACGCGCCGCACCGGTCCACCACCCCTCGACCTGGAGAGCGACATGTCTCGTCCCCTTCGTTCGGCGCGCGTTCTGCCGCCTCCCGAACAACCCGCCATCCCGCAGCGCAGCGGCAGCACGGCCTCGTACTGGCTGTACCTGCTGCCGGGCTTCGTCCTGCTGCTGATCATCATCGTCATCCCCCTCGTGTGGAACGTGTTCCTCACCTTCACGAAGTGGCGGGGAGTGGGGGCCCCGCAGTTCATCGGCCTCGAGAACTGGGCGAAGCTGCTCACCGACGACGACTTCTGGACCTCCTTCGGCAACTCCATCTGGATGGTGCTCGCGATGGTGGTCGTCCCCACGATCGTCGGCCTCACCGTCGCGGCGCTCCTGTTCGACGTCGTCGGACGCAAGTTCGGCGGCAAGGTCGGCAGCTTCCTCCGCGCGACGTACTACCTCCCGCAGATCCTGCCCGTCGCCGTCGCGGGCATCGTCATCGGCTGGATCGTCCGCCCGGGCGAGAACGGTGCGCTCAATCAGATCCTCGGAGCATTCGGCGTCGGCCCCGTGGACTGGCTCGGCCAGATGCCGTCCGCGCTGATCGTGCTGATGGTCGTGCTGGTGTGGGTGCAGCTCGGCTACCCCGTCGTCGTCTTCATGGCGGCGCTTCAGCGTGTCGATCCGGAACTGTACGAAGCGGCGGAGCTCGACGGCGCCAACTGGATGCAGCGGTTCACCGCCATCACGATGACCATCATCCGGCCCGAGATCTTCGTCGTGACCCTCACCTGCACGATCGCCGCTCTCAAGGTCTTCGGACCGGTCTACGTCATCACCCAGGGTGGGCCGGCCGGCTCGACCCTCGTGCCGGCGTACTACGCCTACCTCGAGTTCTTCACGAAGCGCGACGTCGGCTACGGCGCGACGATCGCGACGGTGCTCACGATCGTCGTCGTCATCGTCTCGATCGTGTTCATCCGCGTGCAGACCTCACTCGAACGCAAGGAAAGGGCGGGACTGTGATGGCCTCGGCATCCCTCGTCACCACCACTGCGACGCGCCAGCGCCGCACCCGTGCCCGCGGAGGCATGACCCGGCGTCGGCCCGTCGACTGGCTGCTGCTCGCGCTCGTCGCGATCGGGGCGCTCCTCGTCGTGGCGCCGTTCTACCTCGTCCTGGTCAACTCGTTCAAGTCGCCCATCGACTACGCGACCTCGGGTCCGCTCGCGCTGCCGCAGCACCTCGACGTCACCGGCATCGTCAACTTCTGGCAGCGTGTGGACTTCCCCCGCAAGGTCGGCAACTCCCTGTTCATCTCGGGCGTCGTCGCGGTGCTCGCCGTCCTGATCTCGATGCTCAACGCCTTCGCGATCGGCATCGGGCGCGTGCGCGGGCGCACGGGGATCGTCCTGCTCTTCCTGCTGGCGAACCTGCTGCCGCAGGAGGCTCTGCTCTACCCGCTGTACTACATGTTCAAGTCGGTGGGCCTCTACGACAACCTGTGGTCGGTGATCATCATCTTCACGGTGGTCCAGGCCGCGTTCGGCACGTACCTGCTCTCCTCGGTCTACGGCACGTTCCCCAAGGAGATCCTCGAGGCGGCGTCGCTCGACGGCGCCACCCGCTGGCAGATCCTGTGGCGAGTCGTCTTCCCGATCAGCCGGCCGACCCTGTCGGTGCTGCTCATCTTCTTCTTCATCTGGACGTGGAACGAGTTCCTGATCCCGCTCACGTTCCTGGCATCCAACGACAACCAGACGGTGCCCGTCGCCATCAGCGTGCTGCAGGGCGACCGCCTCATGGACGTCACGACCATCAGTGCGTCGGCGCTGCTGGGCATCATCCCCACGCTCATCTTCTTCCTCATCTTCCAACGCACGCTGACACGCGGCATCACGGCAGGAGCAGTCAAGTAATGAAGTTCACCGATGGATTCTGGCTCATGCGTCCCGGTGTCGAGGTCGACTACGCCGTCGAGGCGTTCGACATCGCCGCCACCGAGGCGACCCCCGACGGGCCGGGCCTGGTCATCCACGCGCCCACGCGCGTCATCGCCAAGCGCGGCGACGTCCTCAACCGGACGCTGCTGACCGTCACGCTGTCCTCGCCGATGGAGGGCGTCGTGCGGGTGCGCGCGACCCACCACGCCGGCGGGCGCTGGCACGGCGGCTTCGACCTGCCCGGGGCCGTGGCGGGCATCGGGGACGTCGAGGTCGGCGAGGCGGGCGGCGTGCTGCGCACCGGTGCGCTCGCGGCCCGTGTCGCACCCGGCGCCCCGTGGGACCTCTCGTTCGAGCTCGACGGCGTGCGCCTCACCGGCAGCGGCACCCGCGCGCTCGGTCGGGCGAGTCTCGCCGCCGACGCCGACGTCGAGACCGGTGTGATCGGCAGTGCCGGTGCCGAAACGGGTGTGCCCTCGTCGTCGCACTACCTGCTCGAACAGCTCGACCTGGGCGTCGGCGAGACCGTGTACGGCCTCGGCGAGCGCTTCGGCCCGGTCGTGAAGAACGGCCAGACGATCGACATCTGGAACGCCGACGGCGGCACCTCCAGCGAGCAGGCCTACAAGAGCGTGCCGTTCTACGTGTCCTCCGGCGGGTACGGCGTTCTGGTCAACGACCCCGGGCACGTGTCGTTCGAGGTCGCGTCCGAGAACGTCGAGCGCGTGCAGTTCTCGGTCTCGGGCGAGACGCTGGAGTACTTCATGATCGCCGGGCCCACTCCCAAGGACGTGCTGGGGCGCTACACGGCGCTCACCGGTCGCCCTCCCGTCGTGCCGGCGTGGTCGTTCGGCACGTGGCTCACGACCTCGTTCACGACGAGCTACGACGAGCAGACCGTGACCTCGTTCATCGAGGGCATGGCCGAGCGTGACCTGCCGCTGTCGGTCTTCCACTTCGACTGCTTCTGGATGCGCGAGTTCAACTGGTGCGACTTCCAGTGGGACACGCGCGTGTTCCCCGATCCGGATGCCATGCTGGACCGGCTGCACGAGCGCGGGCTGCGTCTGTCGGTGTGGATCAACCCGTACATCGCGCAGCGCTCCGCGCTGTTCGACGAGGGCGTCGCCGGCGGCTATTTCGTGAAGCGTCCCGACGGATCGGTGTGGCAGTGGGACCTGTGGGTGCCCGGCATGGCGCTCGTCGACTTCACCAACCCCGAGGCGGTCACCTGGTACCAGTCGCACCTGCGGCGGCTCGTCGCCCAGGGCGTCGATTGCTTCAAGACCGACTTCGGTGAGCGCATCCCGACGAACGTCGTGTGGCACGACGGCTCGGACCCCGAGCGCATGCACAACCTGTACACGCAGCTCTACAACGCGGCCGTGCACGAGGTGCTCGTCTCCGAGCGCGGCGAGGGCGAGGCCGTGCTGTTCGCGCGGTCGGCCACCACGGGTGGACAGACGATGCCGGTGCACTGGGGCGGCGACAACTTCTCGACCTTCGCGTCGATGGCCGAGACGCTGCGCGGCGGACTCTCGCTCGCCTGGAGCGGGTTCTCGTTCTGGAGCCACGACATCGGCGGTTTCGAGGGCACGCCCGACCCGGGCGTGTTCAAGCGCTGGACGGCGTACGGCATGCTGTCCTCGCACAGCCGCTTCCACGGCTCGGACTCGTACCGGGTGCCGTGGGCGTTCGACGACGAGGCGGTCGATGTGGCGCGCCTGTTCTCGAAGCTGAAGCTGCGGCTCATGCCGTACCTGTACGCGGTGGGTCGAGAGGCCTCGGCGACGGGCATCCCGGTCATGCGGCCGATGGCGCTGGAGTTCCCGCACGACCCCGGTACCGCCTATCTCGACCGCCAGTACATGCTGGGCGCCGACCTGCTCGTCGCGCCGGTGTTCTCCGAGTCCGGAGACGTGACGTTCTACCTTCCGGAGGGCACGTGGACGCACCTGCTCAGCGGCGAACAGGTTTCCGGCGGCGGCTGGCGTGCGGAGCGGCACGGGTTCGACTCGCTGCCGGTGTACGTCCGCGGCGGCGCGGTGCTGCCGTGGGGCGCGCGCGACGACCGCCCCGACTACGACTACCTCGACGGGCTGACGCTGCGCGTCTTCCCCGGCGGAGAGGGTATCGCGGAGGTCGTCGTCACGACGCCGGACGGGCGCAGCGAGACCTTCCACGTCGATCGGTCGGAGACCACCGAGTAACAGCACCGGTCGGTGAGCCGTTCGCCCGCCGCCGTTCGCCCTCCGGTCGTCGGAGGGATGAACGGTCGGGCGGGCGGCTCACCCGTCTGCGAGCCAGCGATGCAGCTCGTCGGCGGCGGGCTGTGCCGTGCGGATGAGGGTCTCGTGGTGGTGCCCCGCCACGACGTACGCCGTCGCGTCGGGGATGGCTGCGGCGACCTCTTCGAACCACTCCTGCGGCACGACGACGTCCCACTCGCCCCGGATGACCAGGGTCGCCGCGCGCACCCGGGGGTATGCGTCCTCGGGGCGATGCACGAGCATCGCGTGCATCTTGCGGCGCAGATGCGGCCCCGCACGCAGGTACTCGCGCGCACCGAGCAGCAGGACCTTGCCGCTCTCGCCGAACAGGTCGACGCCCAGCCGCCACAGCTGGCTCCACGGTCGCCGTCGGCGGCGATCGACGGTGGGGGCGACGAGGACGAGTCGGTCGACGGTGTCCGGATGCCGCACCGCGACCTCCGTGACCACCTGCGTCCCCATGGAGTGGCCGAGGAGGACCACCGGACCTCGCCCGAGGTGCGCCACATAGGCGGCCACGAGGTCGGCCATCCGCTCGATGGCAGGGGTGCGCGGCGGCTCAGGCGCCTCACCGTAGCCGGGCAGGTCGACCGCGATGACGACCGCGCCGTCCTGCAGGTGCTTCACGAGGTCGGCGAACACCTTTCGCCCCATGCCGATGCCGTGGACGAGCACGAAGGTCCGCGGCGACGCGAGATCGCCCCGACGCTCGGCGATGAGGGTCGACCCGTCGTGGGTGAACTCCTCGATGTCGCCGTCGTCGGTGGGCACGCCCGTGGCCTCGTCGACGGCACGGTCGAGGGCATCCGTCGCCTCGTCGACGATCTCGTCCACGCGGTCTCTCACGGCATCGGCGGCCGCGGCGGGGTCGGGGGAAACGCTGTCGTCGGAAGGCATCTCTCCACCCTATGACGCACCGCTCGGCACCCTGCGGTCGGCGCCGCAGACGCGGACGGGGGCCGTCCGAACGATCGGACGACCCCCGCCGTGTCTCGCGTGCCGGTCAGCCGCAGGAGACCGCCGTGTACGGTGTCGAGCGCTCGAACCGGACGGTCTTGCCGTCCTTCGTCGCCGAGCCCTGGACGGTGATCTCGCCGCTCGGGATGGCGCCCACGCGGGTCGAGATGGCCGCCGAGAGCGTCTTGCCGGCGGCGACCGCACCCCACGACCTCGTTCCGTACGCGCCCGTCGCGGAGAGCGTCACGGGGATGCTCTCGCCGTTGGTGACCGTGACGACCTGCACGACCTTGCCCGCCACGCACCGCGTGGTGACCGACGTCGTCACGTTCAGAACCGGCTCGGGAGCGGGGAGGACGGTCACCGTCCGCGTCACCGTGCGGAAGGCGGGGGCCAGCTCCTCCTCACGCGTCTGGTTCAGCACGGCGGAGCCGTCGACGGCGAAGTGGACGGTCTTCACCCGTGCGTGGCGGCTGGGATCGTTCAGCCCGCCGTCGGCGCCGGCCGGCCATTCCGACACGGGCGGGCGCGCGTGGTACACGATCACGGGGTTGCCGTTCTCGTCGAGCGTGAACGAGTTGTGTCCCGGACCGTTCTGCGCGCCGCCGAAGTCGTCCGAGGTCAGCAGCGGATAGCCCGTCTTCGTCCACGTCGCGGGGTTCATGAGGTCTCCGTCCAGCGGAGCGCGCAGCATGCCCACCGCGTACGTCTCGTTGACTTCCGACGCGGAGAAGAAGACGAACACCTCGCGGTCGCTGGCGATGACCGCGGGGCCCTCGTTGATGACCTGGCTGGATGTCCGCTCCCACGCGTAATTGGGCGTCGACAGCAGGATCGACCGGCTCGTCAGCTGCGTCGGGTCGGACGGGTCGATCTCGGCCATCCGCAGATCCGAGCTGCCGGGCTTCTCGGCCCAGACGAGGTAGTGCTTGCCCGCCGCCTCGAAGTAGGTCATGTCCAGCGAGAAGCTGGTGAACGCCGCGGAGTCGCCCGGCGCAGCCTTCACGTAGCCGAGCACCTTCCAGTTGGAGGCGACCATCGGGTCGCTGTCACCGGGGGCGCGCATGATCGTGGGGCGGATGTCCCACACGTTCGAGCTCCTGCTCGAGGTGAACAGGATGTACCAGTCGCCGTTGATGCGGTGCAGCTCCGGCGCCCAGAAGTAGCGGTAGTTGTCGGATGCCACCGTCGAGCCGTTCGACGTGTCGGGCGAGGCGGCGCCCCGCGCCCACAGCAGGACGTTCTCGGACGCCGTCGTCAGCCCGTTGATCGAGTCGGCGCGCCGCAGCACGATCCGGTCGTAGCCGACCCCGGGCTTGGCCTGGGTGGTCGGGTAGGAGCCGGTCAGGTAGTACTCGGCGCTGCCCGTGCGCTCGTCGTCGCGGTAGACCCAGGGGTCGGCGCGTTCGGGGACGAGGATGCCCTTGGCATCCCCGTACGTCGGCTGACGGACGGTTCCGGTCACGGTGTAGCTCCCTGCGCGCGAGAGGTCGACGCCGCTGGTGTCCCAGTCCACTCCGAGCTTCTTGGACGATCCGTCCGAGTACCCGAGGTCGACCTTCGACGGCAGATCCAGGGTGCCGCCGGCCTGCACCGTCAGATCGGGCCCCGCGTCGACCGAAGTGTTGACGATGCGACCGAGCGCCGTCTGCACACGGGTGAGCTCGGCCTGGCTGACGCGCAGGGCGGATGCCTCGACCGCTCCCGTGGGCAGCCCCGTCACGCTCGGCACCGTCGACGGCGAGGTCGCGACCGGCGCGCTGAAGGTGGAGAAGTCCGCGGTGGTCACCTCGTACGCGGAACCGGACGGGGTGCGCAGCGTCAGCCGGTACTGCCGTGTGCCGTTGTCGTAGCGGACGTCGGCGCGCGAGACGACGATGCCCTGCGTGTTCGTCAGCGCCCACTTCTGGTCGGTGAAGGTCACGAGGTCCTTCGACGAGTAGACGAAGATGCGTCCGTTGCTGGCGTTGTCGCTCGCGACCAGGCCGAAGGTGCCGTCGGGCTTCCGGAACAGCGTCGGGTTGGCGAATCGCGAGGTGCCGGTGCCGTAGGTCGGGTAGAGGACGCCCTTGTCGTTGTTGAGGGCGACGAGGGATGCCCCGTCCGCTCCGGCGGCCAGGTGCAGCACGTCGGTGCGCGCGGTGTCGCCGCTGCGCACATACGCCGCGACCTGACCGACGTCGCGCGAGCGCACCGTCACGTCGTAGGTGCGGCTCGCCGTGCGCCCGTCGCGCGTGAAGGTCGCCGTCAGGGTCGCCGTCGCGTCCGCGTCGCCGCGCTTGACGGCGCCTGCGGGGGAGAGCACCGCCGGCGCGGACGAGGCCCAGCCGACGGTTGCGCCCTGCCACTGCGATGCCAGGGCGACGTCCTGCGCGGTCACCCGGATGCCGAGGTCGAAGGCATCGGCGGAGCGCTCGAGATCGCGCTGCGCGTCGAGCGCCGGGACCATCACCGTGTAGTCGCGCGTGAGCGAGCGTCCGGCGAGGGTCAAAGTGGCGGTGAGCGTCACCGTGGCATCCCCCTCGCCGTCGCCGGGCCGCGTGAGGCGGCCGTCGGAGGCGATCACGCCGGGCGTCGAGGATGCCCAGGAGATGTGCGACAGGTTCGTGGCGCCGGTGGCGGGCAGAGTGAGATCGCTCGTCGCCTCGCTCGGCAGGGTGAGGGCGTCGGCATCCGCGGTGAGCGCAGCCTGGGTCTGGGCCGCGGAGGTGCGCTCGTTGCCGTGGAAGAGCTCGGCGACCTGTGCCGCGGAATACGCCGTGGTCGCGACCAGGACGTCGTCCACACCGCCCTTGTAGTACGGGTCGTTGTACGTGGAGCGTCCGATGTAGCCCACCAGCCCGGTGCCGAACTGCGACACGGTGCGCGACGTGGCGACGGTGCCCACCAGGGCCCCGTTGTAGTAGCCGGTGATCGAGGTCGGGGTGATGACCGTGGTGTACATCGCCCACTCGCTGCCTGTGGTGGGTCCGTTCACGCCCTGCGATCCCGTGGTGGGGGAGATGCCGTACTCGGTGTTCCAGGGCGACGACGGCTGGCTGCCGTTGGTGATCACCGTCTTGAAGCGGCCCGCGGGGTTGCGCGGGTTCAGCAGCCAGTACTGCGCCGGGGCCGAACCGGTGCCCGACCCGAAGAACATGGCCGCGTAGTTTCCGGAGCCGGTGTCGTTGCGCAGCCAGGTCGACACGGTGAGCGTGTCCTTGCCATCGAAGATGCCGGCCGGGAAGCGGACGTAGCCCGCACCGCTGCCGGCGCCGCCGCCGGGCAGGGTGAGCTCCCCTCCCGACACCCGCGCGCCCGTGCCGACGATCGTGCCGTCGTTGCCGTGACCCGAGACGTCGGTGACGACGCCGTCGACGGCGAAGTCGTAGTGCACGAGCACGTCGGGGTCGGGGGTCGTGGCGGCCAGCGCCGATACGGGGACCAGAGTGCTCAGGGCGAGGGCGGCGATCGCCGCTCCCGCCGCGCTCACTCGTCGCCATGACTTCATTGCCATGTGAACCTCTCCATTGTGGATCCATGCCCTCCTGGGGGTGAGGGCATCACTTTTCACGGTATCGCGTTACCGCTCACAATTGGGCGTGTCGTTACCGAGACGTGACTCTCGAAACCCTGGACGGAGTGCCGCATCGCTGAGTAAAGTGAGCGCTAACACCCTGTCCGACGACGTGCAGAGAAGTACACGCATTCACATGAGACGGTTCCCCCACCGCATCACGGTCCCCGCCGCCCCGCGCGGCGCCCGTCATCGCCGCTCCGGCGACCCTGCGGCGCGGTGCCGGCGCATCCACCGCACCGCACGATGTCGGACATCGGCGACGCCCCGCCTCAACGGGCGAACGACCGCTTCGCGCGGGACATCGACGCACAGCAGCGTCCGGCAACAAGGAGATAACCGACGATGAGATCACCTTCCTCCCCTTCGAGGGCATCCACCGGGCGGCGGTGGGCAGCGGCCGCGGTCAGCGGCGTCCTGGCGCTGACCGGCGTCGGAATCGCCGCGCCGGCGGCGTACGCCGACACCGCGCCTGCCCCCTCGGCGCACTACGACATGTCGCACAGCGGAACCTCGTTGCTCGACGTGTCGGGCAACGGCCGCAACGCCACCCTGACCGGACTCACCGACGCGTCGTTCGCGGATGCCGCCGGTGACGCCGTGCTGCGCTTCCGCGCCGACGGCTACGCCTCCCTCCCGAAGGGCCTGATCACGGCATCCGACAACGACTTCACGGTCGAGTACACGGTGTCGACCCAGACCTCGGCGAACCACTTCGGCTGGGTCATCGGTGACGGCGTGGGCGCGTGGAACACGACGCAGCTCGGCAACCACATCTTCCTCAGCCCGCGCTCGGCGCAGGGCGGCTACGCGAACCAGGTGCTCTCGGCGATCCGCGTGAAAAGCGGCAGCAGCAACGGCGAGACGCGCCTTCCCGCCGGAGGGGGCCTCAACCCCGGGTTCACCACGCTGACGATGGTCGGCTCGGGCAACACCCTGACGCTGTACCGCGACGGAGAGCAGATCTCGACGCTGTCCCACTCGCTCTCGCTCAGCTCCATCATCCCCAGCGGCTCGGTGCTCGGCTACCTCGGGCGGTCGTTGTATCAGGGCGATCCGCTCCTGCGGGCCGATGTCTCCGACGTGAAGTTCTGGGACGTCGCCCTGACCCCCGGAGAGGTGACGGCGAGCATGCCGACGGCGCAGCAGAAGAGCGCCTCGACCTCCGCGCTGCTGCGCGGAGACGTTCTCGCCCAGATGCTCGGCGCGAACACCTCGCTCACCAGCGTCTCGTCGAACCTCACCCTGCCGGCGACCGTCAACGGCGTCGGGCTCACGTGGTCTTCCTCCGCTCCGTCGGTCGTCTCCACGAGCGGCGTCGTCTCTCGGGCCGTCACCAGCGACACCCCCGTGACGCTCACGGCCGCGACCTCGCTCGGCGCGACGCTCGCGTTCGACGTGACCGTCGTGGCGCCGCGCGTGGCCGCCGACCTCGACGCCATCGTCCTCGCGACGCGGACCACCGAGAACCTGCCGCTCACGACCACCGGCCCCGTCAACGGCGCCGCGATCACCTGGTCCTCGTCCGATCCGGCCCTCGTGACCGGCACGGATGCCGCGTACACCGCGCCGGCGGTGGGACTGGCCGATCCGTACCGCGGCGGCGGCCTCGTCGCGCGCCCGGCCTACGGCTCGGGCGACCGCACCGTGACCCTCACGGCACGTGCCGACCTCAACGGCGCGTCGGCGGAGCGCTCCTTCGAGGTCACCGTCGCCGAGCACGGACGTTCTGCGCCCGATGCCGGCTACGCGGCGGCCTACTTCAAATCCGACAGCGACGAGAAGATCTACCAGGCGGCCACGTCGGGCAACGACTTCTTCACGTTCTCGCCCGTCAACGGCGGCAAGGCGGTCATCACCTCCACCACCGACACCAAGGGCCTGCGCGATCCGTACATCCTGCGCTCGAAGGACGGCGACAAGTACTACATGGTCGCCACCGACCTCTGCATCGGCTGCGGCACCGGATGGGGCCCCGCCCAGTCCCAGGGAAGCCTGAAGATCGAAGTGTGGGAGTCCACCGACCTCGTCACCTGGACGCGCACCAACGGCGAGAACACCGGCATCACGGTCAACCAGCCGGCCGCGGGCATGACCTGGGCGCCCGAGGCGTACTGGGACGACGATCTGCAGTCCTACGTCGTGTTCTTCGCCTCCCGGCTCTACTCGGATGCGAGCCACTCGAACACCGACAAGCTGTACGCCCGGATGTTCGCCGTGCTCACTCGTGACTTCCGCACGTTCACCGCGCCGCCGGCATCGTGGCAGGACACCGGGTACTCGCGCATCGACTCGACGGTGACCAAGATCGGGGACTACTACTACCGCTTCACCAAGAACGAGGAGAACGGCGCCGCCGGGCCACTGGAGGCGGGCAAGGACATCTTCCTCGAGCGTTCGAAGGTGCTCACCGCACCGACGACCGAGTCGAGCTGGACGGCCGACCCGGCCACGACGTGGCAGCTCGTCGACACCCGGATGACCTCGCTCAAGACCAACCAGGCCGGTGAAGGCCCCGAGATCATCAAGCTCAACGACGGTGACCCGAACAACACCGGCGACGGCTACGTGTTCCTCGTCGACAACTACAGTGCCGGCGGCTATCGCGCGTTCGTCACGAACGGAGACGCGATCGCCTCCAGCACCCAGAACGACCGTCTCTCGCGTCGGTCGGACTGGAACGTCCGCGCACCCGGCGGCCTGCCCGCGAGCCCCCGGCACGGGGCGTTCGTGAGCGTCTCGCAGGGCGTGCTCGACGCGATGCACGGCTGGACCGGCATCGCCGCGACCGCCTCGACGACGACGCTCTCGCACGAGGGCCGCAGCGTCACCGCGCACGTCGCGGCCGCCGACCGAGGCGACGTGGCGGGCACGGTGACCTTCTCCGGAGGCACCTGGTCGGCGACGGCGACCGTCCGGGGCGGTGCCGCTTCGGTCGAGGTCCCCGCCGGTGTCGCCGCGGTCACGGCGAGCTACGACGGATACACCGACGGACGCGTCTCGCCGTCGTCCTCGGCGCCGCTCGCGCTCGGCCCGGACGTCTCGGCGGCAGTCACCACGCGGTGCGTGGCCGGAAAGGTCGTCGAGGTCGTGACCGTCACGAACGCGTCCACCACGTCGGTCTCTGCCGTCGTCACCGGTCGCTACGGCACGCGGACCGTCACGGTTTCGGCGGGCAAGAGCATGTCGCTCGCGTTCTCGACGCGCGTCGCGTCGACGACCGCCGGGTCCGTCTCGGTCGTCGCGACGGCGTCCGGCGATGCCGGCACGACGTCCCTCACGGTGACGGCGAACGCCACCACCTGCGGCTGATCGGCAGATGGGGGCGGGGCGGCGCAGGCCGCCCCGCCCCCATCGTCGTCTCCGGTGCGGTGGTCCCCGGTGTCCGCGCCGGAGGTAGCCTGGGGGCGATGACCTCTCCTGCGACCGCCAGCATCCCGCTCGATCGCGGCCAGCGCTGGCGCGCCTTCTGGGTGTGCGTCTCGGTCGCGGCGCTCACGATCCTCGACCTCAGCAAGGTCAATGTCGCCCTCCCGTCCATCGAGCAGGCGCTGGGCGCGCAGTCCACGCAGCTGCAGATCGTCGTCTCCGGATACGTGCTGCTGTTCGGCCTCGCGCTCGTGCCGTTCGGCCGGCTCGGCGATCAGCGCTCCCGGCGGCGACTCTTCCTCATCGGGCTCTGTCTTTTCACCGTCACCAGCATCGTCTGCGCGACGGCGCCCACGACCGAGATCCTGCTCGCCGGGCGGCTCGTGCAGGGGCTGGCCGCCGGCATCCAGATGCCGCAGGTCATCGGCACCATCCAGCAGCTCTTCACCGGTGCGGAGCGCGGCCGCGCGTTCGGTCTGTTCGGCGCCACCATCGGCGTCGCAACGGCGATCGGGCCGACCCTCGGCGGCCTGATGATCGCCCTCGGCGGCCCCACCGACGGATGGCGGTGGATCTTCTGGCTCAACGTGCCGCTGTGTCTCGCCGTGCTCGCCGGTGTCGTCTGGCTGCTTCCGGCCACCCGGCGCGCGACCCCGGGGCGGCTGCAGCTCGACCCTGTCGGTCTCGCGCTGTTCACCGTCATGATCGTCAGCCTCATGTGGCCGTTCCTGTTCACGACCGGCTCGCCCGATGACGACCCCCGCCGATGGTGGACGCTCGCCGCGTTCGGCGTCGTCGCCGCGGCGTTCGTCTGGTGGGAGCGGCGCTACGAGGCATCCGGTCGTGCACCGCTCGTGCCCTTCCGACTGTTCTCGATCGCGTCCTATCGCAACGGGACGCTGATCGCCGCGACCTATTTCACCGCGATCCCGGCGCTGTTCCTGCTGACGACGCTGTTCCTGCAGCTCGGTGTCGGGCTCGAGCCCGTCTTCGCCGGCATGGTCTCGATCGGCTTCGCCCTGGCGAGCGCCGTGAGCGCCTGGTACGGCGGCAACCTCGTCACCCGTCTGGGCCGGCCTCTCGTCGTGTGGGGACTGGGGATCGTCCTCACCTCGGTCATCGTGCTCGCCGTGGTCGCCTACACCGTTCCCGCCGAGATCGTCGCGTATGCGATGGCCGGGGTCATGCTCGTCGCCGGCGTGGGCGCGGGGCTCGTCGTGGCGCCGAACCAGACGCTGACGCTCGCCGAGATCCCGACGAGCTCCGGCGGCCTCGCCGGTTCGGTCGGCCAGCTCGGACAGCGGATCGGCACCGCCGTCGGCACGGCGGTCGCCCTCTCGCTGTTCTACTCCGCGATCTACCGCGACGAGGCCGCGGACGAGCACGGCATCGATGTGTTCCACGACGCATACGCCTACGGCATGGTCTCCGTCGCCGTCTTCGTCTCGCTCGCCTTCCTGCTCGGAGTCGCCGACCTCGTCTCGCGCCGGCGCGGCGCGGCGAGCCGCGGCTGAACGCCCGTCGCCGCTCGATCACGACCCCCGCGACGGTCGAGGCGTCGGCCGATCGCCGCGGGTTGGTTCGGAGATGTCCGTGCCCCCGAATAGCGTGGGAGCATGCGGATCCTGCACACCTCGGACTGGCACATCGGGCGGACCTTCCACGGCCACGCGACGCTCGATGCCCTCCGTGGCGTGCTCGAGGCGCTGACCGATCAGGTGCGCGAGCACGACGTCGACGTCGTGGTGGTCGCCGGTGACGTCTTCGACTCGGCCACCCCCGCGGCGGGGTGCTACACACTGCTGTCCGACACGCTCCGCGCGCTCGCGGACACCGGCGCTCAGGTCGTCGTGACCAGCGGCAACCACGACTCCGCCGCACGTCTGGGGTTTCAAGCGGGGCTCCTGCGCGACGGCATCCACGTGCTCACGGACCCTGGCCGCATCGCCGAGCCGGTCACCGTCGTCGACGCGGACGGTCCCGTCCACATCTACGGCATCCCCTTCCTCGAGCCCGCGCTGCTGCGCCACGAATGGGCGGGCGTCCGCTCGCAGGCGGATGTTCTGACGCACGCGATGGATCTCGTCCGCGCCGATCTCGCGGAGCGTCGCGGCTCGGATCCGCACGCGCGGTCGGTCGCGATGGCGCACTGTTTCGCTGCGGGCGTCGAGCCGACCCCGCATCTCGAGCGCGACATCCAGCAGGGCGGTCTCGATGTCGTCCCGCTGGCGGCATTCGACGGGGTCGACTACGTCGCGCTCGGGCACATCCACGGGCGACAGCAGCTGGCGCCCCACATCCGTTACGCCGGGGCTCCGCTGCACTACTCCTTCGGTGAGGGCGACAAACCGCGCGGGTCGTGGTTGATCGAGCTGGGGGCCGAGGGCTTCTCGGGGGCGCACTGGCTGCCGTTGCCGGTGCCCCGACGTCTCATGACGCTGCGGGGCGAGCTCGACGACCTGCTCTCCGACACCGCCCATGCCGAGGCGGAGGCGGCCTGGGTCAGCGTCGAGTACACGGATGCCCTGCCGCAGGCCGATCCGCTGCGCCGGCTGCAGCAGCGGTTCCCCCATTGCGCCGCGGTCGTGCACGCACCGGTGGGGGCGCAGACGGGCGACGCGCGGACCTACGTGCAGAGGGTGCGCGCTGCGCGCACCGATCAGGAGCTGGTGGATGCGTTCCTCGCGCACGTGCGTGCGGGCGAGGGCGCGAGTGATCGCGAGAGCGACGTCCTGCGCGACGTGCTCGACGAGCGCACCCGGGCGGAGGCGCTTGCGTGAGCGTTCTCGGGCGCATTCCGGCCGGCGCCGTCGAGGCCGTGTCGGCGGGCGGCGATGTCGGCGCGGGGGGCGCCGGGTGAGGCTGCACACGCTCGAGCTCACCGGGTTCGGTCCTTTCCGCGAGACGCAGCGGGTCGACTTCGACGCGTTCGCCGACGACGGCGTCTTCCTGATCACGGGGCGCACCGGGGCGGGTAAATCGAGCATTCTCGACGGGGTGAGCTTCGCCCTCTACGGCACCGTGCCGCGCTACGAGGGCGCGGACAAGCGTCTGCGCAGCGACCACTGCGCTCTCACCGATCCGACCGAGGTGCGACTCGAGTTCACGATCGGCGACGCCCGGTGGCGGGTGACGCGATCGCCCGACTACGAGCGGCCCGCCAAGCGCGGGGGCGGGCTCACGACCGAGATCGCCCGGGCCGAACTCGACGAGCTCGTCGGCGGCGTGTGGGTCGGTCGCGCCGCGCGGCCCCGCGACGTCGGTCTCGCCCTCGGAGAGCTGCTCGGCCTCGGGGCGCAGCAGTTCCAGCAGGTCATCCTGCTCGCCCAGAACAAGTTCTCCCGCTTCTTGCTCGCCCCCGGCGACGAACGGCAGACGCTGCTGCGCGCGCTGTTCGGAACGCGGCGGTTCGAGCAGTACCGCGACGAGCTCGACCGGCGTCGGCGCGAGACCCAGAAGAGGCTCGACGCCGCCGGCGGTCATGCGCGAACGCTCATCGGCCTCGCCGACGCGCTCGTCGTCGAGCACGCACTCGGGCCGCACCCCACGGACGATGACGACCCCGCCTCGGACTCGCCGCCCATTGCCCGACCCGACGACCTCTCTGCTCGTCGCGTCGCGCTGATCGACGCGATGACGCGCACCGACTACCTCGTCGAGCAGACCGTGACCGAGCAGCAGCTGAGCGATGCCGCCTGGCGCGCCGCGGCGGCGTCGCACACCGCGCTCGAAGACCGGGCGCGGCGCGGTCGCGAGCGGGCGGCGCTCAGGCAGCGGCTGGACGACCTGGACGCGCGTGCGCCCGAGATCGACGCAGACCGGGCGCGGCACGATCGGGCACGGTACGCAGAGACGCTGCGGGCCCCGATCGAGCTGCTCGAGCGCGCCGACCGCGCGTGGCAGGAGGCGGAGAGGGCTCGCGAAGCCGCTCTCGCCGCGTGGGTCGCGTCCGGCGGATCGCCGGAGGCCGACCCCGCGGCACGGATCGACGAGCTGACCGCCGACCTCGCGCGCTGGGCGGATGCCGCCGCGCTCGAGCGCGCTCAGGCCGATCTCCGCGGACGTATCGAGGCGCAGGCCGCCGAGGTCACCCGATTCGACGAGGCGCTCGCCGAGCTCGCGACGCGTCTCGCGGCGATCCCCGACGAGCGCGCGCGGCTCGATGCGGAGATCGATCGAGCCCGCGCAGGCGCCGCCCGCGTCGACGACCTGCGGCGACGCCACGTCGAGGTCGCCGCCCAATGCGAGGCCGCGCGCGAGGCCGCGGCGCTCGCACAGACGAGCGACGCCGCCGAACGCCGCCACCTCGCGGCCAGCGACGACGCCGCCCTCGCCGCGGCGGCGGTGGCGGAGCTGCTGCGCCGCCGGTGGGCGGGAGCCGCAGGCGAACTGGCCGAGCATCTCGTCGACGGCGAGCCCTGCGCGGTCTGCGGATCCCTCGCTCACCCGCATCCGGCGGTGCGGTCAGGCGACCCCGTCACCGACGACCACCTCGCCGCCGCCGAAGACCGGCGCGACCGGACGGCGGTCGCAGCGGCGGATGCCGCGGAGGCGGCCCGCGCGGCGCGGGACCTCCTGTCCGAGACGCGGGCCCGCTCGGGCGATCGCGAGCTCGCCGCCGTGGAGGCGGCCCTGCTGCTCATCCGCGACGAGCTCGAGACGGCGGAGTCCGACGCGCGGGCACTCGTGCGTCTTGCGGAGCAGCGCGAGGCTCTCACCGCTCTCGCCGAGAGCGCGGCACGCGAGAGCGCGACCGTCGCCGAACAGCGTGCGGAGCGCTCCGACGCGCTCGCCGCCGCACGGGCCGACGTCGCGCGCGCCGACGCCGTGATCTCCGACGCCCGTGGATCGTTCCGCAGCGTCGCCGAGCGCGTCGCCGATGGAGAGGTCTCCCGCGCGCTCGCGCGCACCCTCGTCGAGGCCGTGCACACCGCCGCCGAGCGGCAGCGGTCGCAACGGTCGGCGCGCGCCGACCTCGATACGCGGCTGGCCTCGAGCGGCTTCGAGACCGTCGACGCGGCGCGCGCGGCTCTTCTCCCGGCATCCGAGCGGGATGAGCTCGACGCACGCCTCACTGCCCACGCCGCCGAGCTGCGGGCGACGCGTGAGCGCCTGCTCGAGCTCGAACTCGACCTGGCCGACGCCGGCGAGGAGGCCACGGATGCCGGCGTCGCAGCTTCCGCCGAAACGGTCGAGGCCGCCGACGCGCGCCGCACCGCGGCGATCGCCGCGGCACGGGATGCCAATCTCACCGCGCACCGCCTGCGCGAGCTCGTGCAGCAGATCGACGACGCGATGGCCGATGTCGACGGCGTCGCGGCTGAGGCCGCGGTCGTCGGCCGCCTCGCCGACACCGTCTCGGGGCGCGCCCCCAACACGATGAAGATGGATCTCGAGACGTTCGTGCTCGCCGCCGAGCTCGAGGAGATCGTCGCCGCGGCGAACCTCCGTCTGTCGGAGATGTCCGCGGGGCGGTACACGCTCCACCATTCCGACGCCCGGGCATCACGAGGCCGCGCCTCGGGTCTCGGCATCGACGTGCTCGATGCGCACACGGGCAAGCTGAGGGCGCCGCACTCCCTCTCCGGAGGGGAGACCTTCCTCGCCTCGCTCGCGCTGGCCCTGGGGCTCGGCGAGGTCGTGACCTCGCGCGCAGGGGGCATCCGTCTCGACACGCTGTTCGTCGACGAGGGGTTCGGCTCGCTCGACCCCGAGACGCTCGAGCTCGCGATGCGCACCCTGGACGATCTGCGGGCCGGCGGGCGCACCGTCGGTGTGATCAGCCACGTCGAGGCGATGAAGGAACAGCTCCCCGCGCAGCTGCTCGTCGAGGCGACCGGCGAGGGGCCCAGCCGCATCCGTCAGGACGGGGTCGAGGCCGCCTGAGGGTTCGCGGCGGCGAAGTGCCCGACCGGACGGGCCTGGAGTCTCAGCGGTGGTCCGCCTCGGCGAGTCCGTCGTGGATGCGGCGCAGGTCGACGAGCATCGATCCGATCAGCAGCCAGTGGGTCGGCGGCGCCTGCACGATCTCGAGAGGCCGCGTCAGCGCGGGCGGCTCCTCGGGCGGCGCTGTCGTCCCGGAGGGGCTCATCCGCACGTCGTGCGCGGCGCGGTGCAGCTGCTCGGCGATCGCGGCGGCCGATGGGTCGCCCGCGACCGTGTCGTCGTACTCGTCCACGAACGCGCGCGTCATGCCGATGACCTGCGTCGCGATGGCCGACACGCGCCGGACGTCGCGCTCGAGGAGGGCGACGTCCTCGGACCGGCGGCGACGCAGCGGATTGAGGGTGAGCGAGTCCCGGGCATCCGCCAGCGCGGACTCGGCCGCCGTCGCGGCGGCACGCAGCGAGCGGGCACGGGTGAGCAGTGCGGTGAGGCCGCCCGTGGTCTGGGGCGACAGCAGAGCGTCGCCGAGGTCGTCGAGGGCTGTGCCGACGCCGGCGGTGAGAGCGGCGACCCGCTCCCGGGCCGGTCCGAGGGTCACGGGGGGAACGATCGCGATGTTCACGATGAGGCCGATGACCGCGCCGATGACGGTCTCGACGATGCGGTCGACGGCGTAGTGCGGGGTGGTGGTGCCGATGGCCAGCACGAGCAGCGCGCTGATCGCCATCTGGTTCGCCGTGCCCGGAACCGCCCGCAGCGCCCAGGCGATGAGCAAAACCGCGACCACCGCGAGTGCCACACTGACGAATCCGGCGCCGAGCATCATGCCGATCGACGAGGCCACGACCACGCCAGCCACGACGCCGACCGTGCGTTCCACGCCGCGACCGAACGACTGGCTGATGCTCGGCTGGACGGTCAGCAGGGCCGCGATCGCCGCGAACACCGGGGGAGGGCCCTGGACCAGCGCCCCGGCGACGAGCCAGGCCACCAGGGTCGCGACCGCCGACTTCGCGACCTGCAACAGGGGCGAACGGCGGGCGGCGAGCGGCGACCAGTTCATGCCTCCACGCTACGCGGAGCGGCGCAGGGTTCCGCTCACGCGCGAAGGCCCGGACGGGACGTGTGTCGACACGTGCCGCCCGGGCCTTCGGGGTGGCTCACTTCAGGTGCGTCTGCGCAGCCTGGTAGATGGCCTCGAAGAGGGTGCGGAGCTGATCCGTGCTCACGGAGTCGCCGGCGCCCGCCTGCATCTGTCCGGCGTACGTGTCGATCCCGCTCTCGCCGGTGACGAGCAGGCCCTGACCGATCGCGACCAGAGCGCTGTCGGGCAGCGACTGCTCGACGATGTCGGCGGTGAGGGACGGGTCGATGTCGGCCATGATCGCGTTGACCTGCGGGCGCACCTCTGCGATGAAGGCCTCTTCGTCGGAGGTCAGCGGGGTCTCGGTGACGTCGTACGGGTCCTGACTGACCTGCGCGGTCGGCGCCGGCGCGGGCAGGCCGTCGTTGACGACCACGTTCGCCGTGGAGAATCCGGTGAACAGCGCCGCGATGATCAGTGCGAACGCGCCGATCGTGCCGCCGAGGACGGACAGGACCAGACCCGTGACGCTCAGAGCCGTGCCGCCGTGTCGCTTCGAGATCAGCGCCACCAACGCGACGACGAACGCCGCGAGCAGGACGAAGCCGCTGACGAAGACGGTGATCAGTCCGAGCCAGGGGACGGGGACGAAGCCGACGAGGGCGAGGAGCGTGCCGACGGCGCCGAGGATGAGCGCCGTCCAGGCCAGGGTCTTGGGCCGCTGATCGGGGGCTCCCGGTGCCCCCGGTGCGCCGAGAGCGGGAGCGCCGTAGGCGGCCGGCGGGAAGCCCGCCGGAGCGTAGCCGGGCTGCTGCGGGTAGCCGGTGGGCGGGTAGCCGTTCGGCGCTGCCGGCGGGATCTGCGGAGCGGACGGGGCCTGCGGCGCCGGGGCGCCGTCTGCCGGCCCGAATGCCACGGTGGGCTGCGCGTCGGGGCTCGGTGCCGGGGGTGTGGGCGGCGTGTACGGCGTGTTCGGGTCGTACGGCGTCGTCGGGGTGTTCCGCTCCGCCTCGCCCGAGGGATCGAACGGGCCGGTGGGTGGGGTGGTCGACATGGGGTCCTCCGGATCGGGCCGCGGCGCCCGCGGCGGCACTCCGAGGCTACCGTCAACCAGGTGGGCGGTCCCCCTCAGACCCCGTAGCGCTCGCGCACCTCGCGACGCAGCACGACGCTGCAGGCGGCGACCGCGTCGCGCCAATCGGTGATCGCGTCGTCCTGCGCGTTGTCCGACACGGCCTTCAGCACCGTGATCGGTACGCCGAACTGCTGCGCCACCCAGATGTACGAGTAGGTCTCCATATCGACGAGGGTCGCGCCGAGCGACCGGATGGATGCCACGGCATCCGCATCGTCCACGAAGCTGTCGCCCGTCGCGATGACCGCGTCCCCGCGCCCCGTCACCACGCGCGCGGGGAGGGAGACGTGCTGGCCGACGACGCCGTCGATGTCCGACACGTCGTGCTGGAGGGCCTCGGCGATGTCGTACACGCCGGTGAGAGAGGCATCCAGCGCGCCCGCGGTCCCGACGACGACGATCTCCTCGACGCCCCCGGCGTCCAGGCGTCGCGTCAGCGCATACGTTGCGTGCATCTTGCCGGGGCCGGTGACGAGGCGTTCGAATCCATCCGGGTCCTGCTCGAAGGCGACGAGTTCGGAAGCGAGTGCGGCGACGAGGAGTTTCACCCTCCGATCCTGCCATCCCGGCCGCACCGAAGCTCGCGGTCGCGCTTTTTCTTCTGGACGCGTCGTCGTCGCGCGGTGCACGAGTGCGCGATGATGGTCACGATCGGACCCCCACCCGGGTCCACGGCCCCACGAACGGAGTCTCCCTATGGCCCTGCAGACGGTTCTCCTCGATGCGCCCGACGGCGTCACGGCACGCCTGGGGTGGGACCCGGGGACGAGCGTCCACGACCGGCGACGGATCATCGCGAAGGAGCTCATCGCCGCGAAGCTCGGCTGCGAGACGAAGGATGTCACGATCGAGCGCGAGGCGCCGCGCGGCTTCGGGTACCACACCCGCCTGATCGCCTCGCGCGGGGGTGAGGAGCTGCCGATCGCGATCGTGACCGCGAGCTATCGGGCCGCCACGGTCGTCGCGATCTGCGACCCGGCGCTTCCCGTGGGAATCGACATCCGCGACATGCATCCCGAGCCCGCCGACGTGCGGCAGATGCAGAAGCACTCGCGGCTGCTGGATGAGACGAACATTCCCGACCTGCTGCAGCACTGGGTGCGCGTGCAGGCCGTCCTCGAAGCAGACGGCCGCGGCGTGCGCGTGCCGCCGGAGCACGTCCGGCTCGACACCGGCCGCGCGAAGGGCTGGATCCCCGACCGCAACGCGAAGTACGCGCTCACGGATGCCTCGCGCGACGGCTGGGTCATCACGATCGCCGTCGGGGTGCTCCCGAAGGACTGACGTCCGCGGGCGACGGCGTGTCGCGACCCGCGGACGCGCACGCGCGAGACGGCGCCCCTCCTCTGCCGAGGAGGGGCGCCGTCGCACGTCGTCGCGTCAGCGTCGGCGCGCGCTCGGTCAGCGCACGAGACGCCGCCGTCGCAGCAGGAGTGCGCCGGCCGCGAGCAGGAGCACGCCGCCGAGGGTCGCTCCGATCAGTCCCGAGGCGTCGCCACCCGTCGATGACAGCGACCCGGAGGCCTGACCTCCGGACGGCTGGCCGCCCGTACCCGGGGTGCCCGAACCGTGGTCCGTGCCGCCGCCGTCGCCGGGAGTCGTCGGGGCCGTCACCGTGAGCGCGGCATCGGCGAGAAGTGTGCCGACCTGCCGAGCGCGCACCGTGTAGTCACCGGCCGCCGTGTCGGCGGGGATCGGGACGCTGACGCTCGCTCCACCGTTCTCGTCGATCGCGACCGGGACGGTCGACACGGGGACGGATGCCTCCGCAGCGAGCGCTCGTGTCGATGCGCCCGCGGCCGGTTCCACCGAGAGCTCCAACAGGTCTCCGGGCGTGAAGCCCGAGAGCTGAGCGCTCACCGCGCCACCCGCGACGACGGACGGGGACCCCAGCACGATCGCCATCGGTGCGGCATCCTCACCGGTGACGAAGGTTCCGACGCCCCAGCGCCCGGTGCTGTTCCAGCCCGATCCGGTCGGATCGGCCCAGGTCCGCACCCCGATGCGCCGGCCGTCGGCGGCGTCGTTGACCTGGAAGTCCAGGCCCACGTGCGCACCGGGCCCGCCATGACCGTTCATGGCGATGGCCGCTTCGACGATGTAGCCGCCGTCGACCCGTGCGACCGCGGAGGCCACGCGTGCCGACTGGGCCGCGGCGTCACCGGCGCCGAAGCTGCGCTCGCCGTTCGCGTTGATGCGCAGCTGCATGTCGCCGGCCGTGTACGCACCCGACTTCGTGTTGCCCAGGTCGACGAAGAACTCGACCGAGTCCTTCTCGTGGGCGGCGGATGCCGAGGTGTCGATCATCGGGTCGGTCACCTGTGCCAGCAGGTACAGAGTGTCATCGCTACCGCTCCACAGCGACCGGACCTCGGCCGATGCGGTGTCGGTGCCGTTCACGGCCTTGCCGGTGGTGACGGGGTGGGCATCCGCCCAGGCGGGGTCGACGGAGCCGTCGATGTCGGGGGCCGACACGGTGCGGACGATGTCGACCGTGGACAGATCCTCGAGGAGGGTCAGATCCCCGCTGATGCCGGGGGCGTTCCATCCCTGTTCGTTCACGCCGTCGCGGACGACGACGTTGAACTTCAGCGCCGAGCCGGCGCGCAGGTCCGCTGCGGGAACGTGGACGACCGTCTCCCAGCCGGTTGCGGTGTTCTTGGCGACGCCGGGCAGGTCTCCCGTCCCGTCGCGCCGCAGCTCGTACGCGACGCCGTCCACCTGCACGACGACGGCGTCATCCGCACTCGTGCTCGTGTCGTTGCTGCGCACATGCAGGGTCAGGTGATCTGCGCTCCAGCGCGCGGCGAAGTCGGAACCTTCGCGGATCGCTGTGCGGGCCAGCGCGCTCCAGGTGGGGGCGGTGAACGCGTGGGCGTCGAGGGCGACATCGCCGCCGAAGACCGACAGCGCCTTCGGCTCCGCGGGGATCGGAGCGCCGATGGCTCCCGCGTAGGCCCACTTGGGCTGGTAGTAGTCGTCGAACAGCAGCGGTGCGCCCTCGTAGTAGCGCCAGGAGCCGAGGTCGGCCAGGCCCCAGACGGTCACCGAGTAGAGATCTTTGTTCGCGTCGTGTGCGCGGAAGATGTCGAAGGCCTGCCCGACGTAGGTGCCCTGACGGATCAGCAGGCGCTCGGTGGCCGGGAACCCGGTCGCGACGTCGAACTCCGTCACGGCCTGCACGACGGGGAGCGCCTCGAACTTCTTCAGTGCCAGGTCGAGGTTGCCGACAGGGGTGTTCAGGCTCACGTGGAACTGGTGGCCGACACCGTCGACGGGAACCTCGCGAGCGAGCAGGCGTGTGACGAGGTCGTAGTAGCGCTGCAGCTTGGAGGAGGCGTTGTCGCCGCCCTCGGTGCCGTACTCGTTGATGAACAGCGATACCGGTCGCGCGGATCCGGGTGCGGCATAGGTGTGGTTGAAAGCCTCGTCCGCGAAGCGGAAGGCGTCGTCGACGAAGCCCTCGCCGAGGACGTTGTACCAGTTGCTCGTTCGCATGCCGTTGCTGGACGCGGAGGTCGAATCCGCGATGACCTCGTTGACCACGTCCCACGCGGTCAACGGGTTGCCGGCGGACCCGTACGGCCCGTAGCGGTCGGCGAAGTACTTCGCGATGTTGTCGATGTGCGCCTTCAGGCGTCCACGGAGCACCGCTTTGTCGGCGTCGGAGGACGTGAGCGCGCCGCCCTGATCGTTCTGGAAGAACCAGCCGGGGATCTGGCTGTGCCAGGCGAGGACGTGGCCGTAGACGCGCCCGCCGGTGCTCTTCGCCCAGTCCATCAGGGCGTCGGCTTCGGGGTTCGACGTGACGAAGGACCGGTCGGCCGTGTACCAGGCCTCGGGCTTCATGTAGTTCTCGGGCGTCACCTGATCGAAGTGACGCGAGAGGACCTCGCCCGGGCCTCCGGTGGTGAACCGCTGGTAGGTCGCCGCTCCCAGGGGGAAGGGCATGGCATCCTTCAGCGGCTTCGTGTCGGGGATGACGCCGACCGTCGACGAGTACGCGGTCAGAAGGGCGTCGTCGATGAGGAACGAGTCGGTCGCGCTCTCCGCCGACACGACGATCTGTACTCGCGTCGCGTCGGCCGCGCGCGTGTAGTCGCCCGCCACGCTCGTCCACCCGTCCGCGGTCACCGTTGTGGCCGCGGCGACCGCGACGGCACGCTCGCCGTTCTCGATGGCTGTGATGGTCACCCGGGTCGGCGCGGCGCCGGCCTCCAGGCGTGCCCAGACGCCCGCCGTGTACCGCTGTCCGGCGGAGGTCAGAGCGGTGATGTCGGTCGTCACGCCGTGCGAGGACTGCGTGCGCTGCGCGACCCGAAGGCTCGTCTCGTGGCTCAGGCGCACCGTGTGATAACTCGACAGCGAGACGCCGTCGCCGTAGGCGACCCAAGGGGCGATGCGGCCCTGCTCGAAGTTCGAGAACAGGACGGTGACCGGTGCCGGAGTCGGTGTCGCCGCAGCGGCGGCGGCCGGTGCGAGCAGTGCGCCCGCAGCGAGGGATGCCGCGAGAGCGACCGCCCATCGTCTGCGGGCGAGCGGGGAGGGCGAGTTCATCGATGAACACCTTTCAGCTCGAGGCGCGCCTCTACGTCGACAGCGACGCCTGTGGGTTGGTGGTGCACACGCTATGAAGATTTGATGTTGTCGGCAACATATTTCGACGCGTTTTCGACGCGGGCAGCAGGCGATCCTCCGGCGCCCGGCGCGATCGGAGCTTCCGCGCCGCGCGTCAGGCGGAGAGCTCGGGAAGCGCGGCGCTCAGCTCGTCGAGCCAGACCCGTGCGTTGCCGTCCGACGGCGCGCGCCAATCGCCCCGCGGCGAGAGCGAGCCTGCCGGCAGCACCTTGGGGCCGTTCGGGATCGCGGTGCGCTTGAACTGCGCGAAGCCGAAGTAGCGCTTCAGGAACACCCGCAGCCAGCGCACGATCGTGGCGCGGTCGTAGGCGTAGCGGTCGGCATCCGGGAATCCGGGCGGCCAGGCGCCCGCCGTGGCATCCCCCCACGCCTGCTCCGCGAGGAAGGCGATCTTCGACGGGCGCAGCCCGTAGCGCAGGATGTGGAAGAGCGCGAAGTCGTGCAGGGCGTAGGGACCGATCGTGTCCTCGGTGGACTGCACTTTGCCGTCCTGGCCGGCGGGGACGAGCTCGGGGCTGATCTCGGTGTCGAGGACCGATTGCAGAACGGCCTTCGCGTCGTCGGAGAGGTCGGTGGCGGCATCCGCGTCAGAGTGGGCGATCACCCAGCGGATCAGGTGCTGGATGAGGGTCTTGGGCACGCCGGCGTTCACGGCGTAGTGGCTCATCTGATCGCCGACGCCGTACGTCGCCCAGCCGAGCGCCAGCTCGGAGAGGTCGGAGGTGCCGACGACGAAGCCGCCGTGCTGGTTGGCGAGGCGGAAGAGGAAGTCGGTGCGCGCGCCCGCCTGCACGTTCTCGAACGTGACGTCGTACACGGGCTCGCCGTGCGCGAAGGGATGCCCGATGCCCGTCAGGATCTCGGTCGCCATCGGGCGGATGTCGATCGTCTCGATCGACGCGCCGATCGCCTCGGCGAGGGCGACGGCGTTCGACTTCGTGTGGTCGCTCGTCGCGAACCCCGGCATCGTGTAGGCGAGGATGTCGCTGCGCGGGCGGCCCATGCGGTCCATCGCGCGCGCGACGACGAGCAGGGCGTGCGTCGAGTCGAGGCCTCCGGAGACGCCGATGACCGGTCGCGGCTGCCCGATCGCGCGCATGCGCTGCTCGAGGCCGGACACCTGGATGGTGAACGCCTCGTAGCAGTCCTGGTCGAGCCGCGCCGCGTCGTCCGGGACGAACGGGAAGCGGTCGAGCGGTCGATGGAGTGTGGTGGCATCCGCGCCGAACCCGTCGACGCCGACGCCCACTGTGAAGGGGATGCGGCGGACGGCGGATGCCGCAGGCGCGGCCACGGCGCGGTTGTCGTCGAACGTACCCTGACGCAGCCGGTCCTGACGAAGGCGGTCGAGGTCGATGTCGGCGAGAGCGGTGCGCGGCCCGTCGGGAAAGCGGTCGGTCTCGGCGAGGAGGGCGCCCGCCTCGTAGATCATCGTCTGGCCGTCCCATGAGACGTCGTTGGTCGACTCGCCCTGCCCGGCGGCGGCGTAGACATAGGCCGCGAGGCAGCGGAACGACTGCGACTTCGCCAGCAGATGCCGGTCGTCGGCGCGCGCCACCGTGATGGGGCTGCCGGAGAGGTTGAGCAGCACCGTCGCGCCCGCGAGCGCTGCCGTCGAGGACGGGGGGATGGGCACCCACACGTCTTCGCACACCTCGGCGTGCACGACGAGACCGGGAACATCGGTCGCTGCGAAGAGCAGGTCGGCACCCACCGGCACCTCGGTGCCCGCGATCACGGTGGTGCGCGGCGCCTCGGCGCCGGTGCCGTACCAGCGCGCCTCGTAGAACTCGCGGTAGGTGGGAAGGAACGTCTTCGGGGCGATGCCGAGGACCCGCCCGGCCTGGATCACGACGGCGCAGTTGACCAGCCGCGACCCGAGCAGCAGCGGAGCGCCGACGGCGAGCAGGGGGCGCAGCGACCGCGAGGCGACGACGATCTCGTCGATCGCCGCGAGCACCGCGTCGAGGACCGGATCCTGCATGACCAGATCGTCGATCGCGTACCCGGTGAGGCACAGCTCGGGGAACACGGCGACGGCGGCGCCCTCGTCGTGGGCACGGCGCGCGGAGGCGATGACGGCGGCGGCGTTGGCGGCCGGGTCGGCGATCGCGACGGGCACGGTGCACGCCGCGACCCGCGCGAACCCGTGCCGGTAGACGCTCTCGAACGGCAGGTTCTCGCTCACCCGTCCAGTCTGGCAGGTCGGCTGGGCGTGCGGTCCCGCGCTCGCTGTCGGATGTCGCGGTTAGGGTCGATCGAGGAAGGGTGACATGCGGATCATCGACGGCGGGGACGGCGACGCACGCGTCGTGTGGAGCGCGAGCGACCTGAAGGCGGCGGCGGAGTGCGAGTTCGCGTGGCTGCGCGCGATCGATGCGAAGCTGGGCCGGGTGCCCGCTGTGGTCGAGCCCGAAGACCTCACGCTCGCACGCGCCGGCAGGCTCGGCACCCAGCACGAGGTGCGCCAGCTCGAGGCCTATCGCGCGGAGCACCCCGGGCGAGTGGTCGAGCTTCCCGAGACCCGCTCGTCGGATGCCGCCGGCATCGCCGCCGCGGTGGCCGCAACGGATGCCGCGCTGGCCGACCCCGCGGTGGCGGTCGTCTATCAGGCGGTGTTCTCGACCGATGAGTTCGTCGGGTTCGCCGACTTCCTCGTGCGCGACGACGCCGACGGAGGGCTGTGGGTCGTGCAGGACACCAAGCTCGCCCGGCACGCCCGCGTCACGGCGCTCATGCAGCTTGCGGCATACGTCGATCAGCTCGATCGCCTCGGCGTGGCGCACAGCGGCCGGGTCGAGCTCCTCCTCGGCGACGGCTCGGTCTCGGCACACGAGATCCGCGACCTCATGCCCGTCTTCCGACTGCGGCGCGACCGGTTGCGTGCGCTGATCGCCGATCGCGACGTCACGGCCGGAGCGTCGGGCACGGCGATTCCCTGGGGAGACGATCGGGGGGCACTTCGGGTGGTCGCCTGCGGACGCTGCGCGACCTGCGACGCCGAGGTCGTGGCACATCGCGACCTGCTGCTGGTCGCCGGGATGCGGCCCGTGCAGCGCGACCGGCTGCGCGCCGCGGGCCTGCGCACGATCGACGACCTCGCCGGCGCCCGCGAGGCTCCCGAGCGGATGTCGTGGGACACGTTCTCGGGACTGCGCACCCAGGCGCGGCTGCAGCTCACGAGCCCCGCGGGCGGCGTCGACCCCGTGGCTGTCGGCCCGTCCGCACGCGCGGGGCGGCCGCCCGCACCGACCTACGAGGTCGTCCTCCCGAAGGCGATCGGGGCGCTGCCCCGTCCCGATCGGGGTGACATCTTCTTCGACTTCGAAGGCGACCCGCTCTACACCGAGACGCCGGCATCGGGGGAGCGCCCGCACTGGGGCATCGACTACCTGTTCGGCTGGGTCGACGACCGCGAGCAGTACACGGCGCTGTGGGCGCACACCCACGCCGAGGAGCGCGCGGCACTCGAGACGTTCCTCGACGTCGTGATGCTCCGCCGCCGGACGCACCCGGGCATGCACATCTACCACTACGCGCCGTACGAGACGACGCACCTGCTCGCGATGGCCGCCACCTACGGGGTGCGCGAGGCGCAGGTCGACACGCTTCTGCGCGAGGGTGTGTTCGTCGACCTCTACCCGATCGTGCGGCGGGCGCTGCGGGTGGGGTCGCGGTCGTATTCGATCAAGAAGCTCGAGCCGCTGTACATGGGCGACGAGGTGCGCACGAGCGACGTCCAGCGCGGCGACGACTCGATCGTGAGGTACGTCGAGGCCCGCACGCTGTGGGACGCGGGCGACCGTGCGGCAGGCGACGCGATCCTCGCCGACCTCGCCGACTACAACCGCTACGACTGCGTGTCGACACGGCGGCTGCGCGACTGGCTGGTCGAGCGGGCCCGCGAGGCGAAGCTCGTGCCCTCCGCCGACATCGACGCGTCCGAGCGCCCGTACGAACCGTCGCCGAGGGCCGAGGCCCTCACGCGCCTGGCCGATGCCGCCGCCGCGGCACCGCAGCCCGACGACCGCACCGTGGCCGCGCTGCGACTGGGGTCGGCGGCGATCGATTACTACCCGCGCGAGGCGAAGACCTTCTGGGCGACGCACTTTCTGCGGCTGCGTGAGCCGGTCTCGATCTGGGAGGACACACGCGATGTCGTCGTGTTCGACCATGAGCGCTGTCGGGTGCTCACCGACTGGCACGTGCCCGAGGGCGCGCGGGTGCAGCGGCGCGTGGTCGAGCTGCGCGGCGACCTCGCTCCGGGGACGAAGCTGACGCCCGACTCGTCGACGTTCGTGGTCTACGAGCTGCCCGCCCCGTTCCCGATCGACACGAGTCCCCGGTGGATCCACGCGGCGCGCTCGGTGCGTGTCGTCGACGTCCTCGACGACGGGGTCGTCGTCGAGGAGACCTCGGTGGCCGGGTTCACCTGGCAGGAGCTGCCGATCGCGCTGACACCGGCCGCTCCGCCCCAGGCAGGCAGCCAGCAGGCGGCGATCGACGCGTGGGCGGATGCCGTGATCGCCGCTGCTCCTGCGGCATCCGACCTCTTCCCGCACGATGCCGCGACCGATGTGCTGCTGCGGCGCGCCCCGCGCACCGGAGCGGGCACGCTGCCGCCGCGCAGCGGTGACGACGTCGACGACATCGTGCGGGCCGTCCACGACCTCGATCACAGTTACCTCGCCGTCCAGGGCCCGCCGGGAACGGGCAAGACCTACGTGGGATCGCACGTCGTCGCCCGTCTCGTCGCCGAGCGCGGCTACCGCGTCGGGGTCGTCGCCCAGTCGCACGCCGTCGTCGAGAACATGCTCGATCGCATCGTCGAGGCCGGTGTGCCGCGCGGGCAGGTCGCCAAGGCGCGCAAGTCGACGGCGACCAGCGAGCCCTCATTCACCCCGATCGCGAAGGACGGCTACGCCTCTTTCGCAGCGGATCACCCGGAAGGGTTCGTGATCGGAGGCACGGCGTGGGACCTGAGCCACGCCGGACGCGTTCCCCGGGCGAGCCTCGACCTGCTCGTCATCGACGAGGCGGGGCAGTTCTCCCTGGCATCCACCATCGCCGTCTCGGTCGCCGCGCAGCGTCTGCTGCTGCTCGGCGACCCGCAGCAGCTGCCGCAGGTGAGCCAGGGGACGCACCCCGAGCCGGTCGACACCTCGGCGCTCGGATGGATCATGGACGGCGCCGCGGTCATCGCGGAGGACCGCGGGTCCTTCCTCGCCCAGACGCGCCGCATGCGGCCCGAGGTGGCGGCTCCCGTGTCGGAGCTGTCGTACGACGGCCGGCTCGCCGCGCACCCGTCGACCTCGGCACGGCACCTGGACGGAGTGCCTCCGGGCGTCGTCCAGGTGCCGCTCGCGCACACCCGCAATGCGACGGCATCGCCGGAAGAGGCGCACACGGTGGTCGCGCTCGTGGCCGACCTGATCGGCCGGAGCTGGGTGTCGGGGGCGGATGCCGCGCCGCGCCCCCTCGTGCAGACGGATCTCATCGTCGTCACGCCGTACAACGCGCAGCAGGTGCTCGTGGAGGAGGCCCTGGCATCCGCGGGATTCGGCGATGTTCCCGTCGGAACGGTCGACAGGTTCCAGGGTCAGGAGGCCGCCGTCGCGATTGTGTCGCTCGCCGCCTCGTCGGGGCGGGACGCGCCGCGCGGCCTGGAGTTCCTGCTGCTGCAGAACCGTCTGAACGTCGCCGTTTCGCGCGCCGAGCACACGGCGTTCGTCGTCTACGGCACGGGGCTGCTCGATGATCTGCCCCGCACGCCCGAGGGGGTCGCGCGGCTCAGCGCGTTCGCGCGTCTCGTCGAGGTCGGCTGAGGCCGCCCGCTCCCGGCGCGGGCGCGTAGACTCGCGACACCCGCTGCCCGCAGACATCGAGGGATGCCATGGCCGACGAAGCCCCCCGCCAGTTCGAGATCGACCTGCCGCCCGACGTGGTGGCGGGAAGCTACGCCGACTTCGCGAACGTATGGCACACGCCCGACGTGTTCGTGATGGATTTCGTCTCGCTCGCCCGACCGCCGCAGGCGGGGACGGATGCCGAGGGAACCCCGATCACGGTGGTTCCCGGTCAGGTCGTGCAGCGGGTGCGGATCCCCCCGCAGCAGGTGTTCGAACTCGCCAAGGCACTCACCCAGCAGTTGGAGTTCTGGGAGCAGGAGACGGGGCGCACCGCGTCGTGATGCCGCAGCGGCGCCGCGTCGGCGCCGCACCGTGGTGGGATCAGACCGTGCCGTAGAGACGGTCGCCGGCGTCGCCGAGACCGGGAACGATGTAGCCCTTCTCGTTCAGGCGCTCGTCGAGAGCGCCGAGCACCAGGGTGACATCACGGTCGCCGACCTGCTCCTGGATCTTCGCGACGCCCTCCGGTGCACCGAGGATGCAGATGGCGGTGACGTCCTGCGCGCCGCGTGCGAAGAGGAAGTCGATCGCCGCGCCGAGTGACCCGCCGGTCGCGAGCATGGGGTCCAGCACGAAGCACTGACGGTCGCTGAGGTCTTCGGGCAGACGCTCCGCGTAGGTGTACGGCTGGAGCGTCTCCTCGTTGCGTGCCATCCCGAGAAACCCGATCTCGGCGGTCGGCAGCAGCTTCACCATGCCGTCGAGCATGCCGAGCCCGGCCCGCAGGATCGGCACGACGAGCGGGCGGGGCTCCGAGATGCGCACGCCCATGGTCGTGGTGACCGGGGTGCGGATCTCGATGTCCTCGACGCGGACGTTCCGGGTCGCCTCGTAGGCCAGAAGGGTGAGCAGTTCCTCGGTGAGCTGGCGGAACACCGGCGAGGGCGTGCGCTCGTCGCGCAGCACGCTGAGCTTGTGGGTGATGAGGGGGTGGTCGGCAACGTGCACGCGCATGGTGTCAGCCTACGCGTCCGGTCCGTCCTCCGACGGCGGTTTCCGGAGGTCGAGTCGAGGCGCCGGTGCGAGCGGCCTCGATGGGGAGGACTCCCCACTCCGCGCCGTCCCGTGTCCGCCAGGGGACGGGCGCGCGTTCTACGCTGACAGGGTGAGCCTGCCCCACCGACCGCGCGACGAGACCGTCATGCGTCGCGCGCTGGCACTGGCGGCACGGGCATCCGCCACCGGCGAGATTCCGGTGGGGGCGGTCGTCTCGGATGCCGCGGGTGAGCCGATCGGCGAAGGCGGGAACCTGCGCGAGGCCACCGCGGATCCCACCGCGCACGCGGAGATCGTCGCGCTCCGGGCGGCGGCGAGCTCACTCGGCTCGTGGAACCTCGAGGGCTGCACTCTCACCGTCACCCTGGAGCCCTGTCTCATGTGTGCCGGCGCGATCCTGCAGGCGCGGGTGGGACGCGTCGTGTTCGGGGCGTGGGACGAGAAGGCGGGGGCGGCGGGGTCGGTGTACGACGTGCTGCGCGACCGCCGGCTGCCGGTGCGCGCCGAAGTGGTCGGTGGCGTCCTCGAGGACGAGGCGCGTGCGGTGCTGCGTCGCTTCTTCGACGAGCGCCGCTGACGGCGGGGACGCGTCTCAGTCCCAGGAGGCGAGGATGATCGCCTCGGTGGGCGGCGCCGGGTCGGCCGGCTTGCCGATGTAGCCGATGTTCTCCAGCAGCGCCCGTCGGAACTGCGCGGGGCGCTCGAGGTGGGGTGCGTGGCCGACGCCGTCGAAGACGATCTCCGAGACCTCGCCGCCCGCCGTGCGATAGGCATCCAGCACATCACGTGTCTGCGACACCATCTGCTGCGCCGGCGCGATGTCGGGGCCGGGCCATCCGGGCACGATCCCCAGAGTGCCGAGATGGTTGAGATCGGAGAACGAGGCATCCGACACGATGGCGTCCGCGGTCCCGTGCACCCACAGAATGGGCGGCTTGATCGCCAGATCGACGATGCCGGAGACGTCGAAGTAGCGCGGCGCCATCGTGTTCAGCACGCCGAGACGGCCTGGAGCGAATCCCGGCCAGTTCTCGCTCGCCACGCTGTCGCCGGGGTAGTTGCCGGTCGCCGTCGAGGTCGTGTTCATCGACTCGACCCAGAGGTCTTCGTTCTCGCTCGTGTAGTCGGGGGAGACATACCCCGACCGGAAGACGTTGCGCGGCGAGGTGGGGGCCTCGTCGGAGGTGTCGCGGTCGGTGAGACGCTGCACGACATCGGGGTTCGCGCCCCCGGCGCCGCAGCCGGCGTCGTCGTCGGTGAGGCGCGAGCCGTCACGGCGGGTGCCGCCGAACCCGTAGGGCGACACCGGCGCCTCCAGCGTCAGGGAGAGCGCGGGGTGATCCAGCGCGTACTGCAGGACGACGCCGCCTCCCATCGACCAGCCGACGAGGTGGGCGCTGTCCAGGCCCATGGCGCGGACGGTGGCGAACAGGTCGTCGCTGAAGTCGCGCACGCCGCGCGTCGCGTCGACGGGCAGGCTCTCCGTTCCGCCGAACCCCCGCAGATCGACGGCCACGACACGCAGATCGCTCGGCAGGTCCTGCATGAGCTCCTGCCAGAACAGGCTCGACGAGACATTCCCGTGGACGAGTACGATCGTCTTCTCGGCGGACGCCGAGGCGTCGTCGCCGACCCGCTCGAGGATGGCGACGGACAACCGGTCGGTGTCGATGATCCGGGAGGTGATGCCGTCGAGGAGCGTCATGACCGCATCCTACTCCGACGACCTCACGGCTCGATCTGTACGTCAGACGAACGCGCGGAGCGAGCCGAGGGTGGGGCCTGCCCACTCCTTGTCCGCCGAACGCGGCGCGTACGCCCCGGTCTTACCGGTGCGTTTGCCGAGCGCGACGAGGCTCTCCGCGAAGCGCACCGCCACCGCGACGCCGTCCACCACGGGCACGCCGAGCCGGCGCTCCAGCTCGACGTCGAGTCCCGCGAAGCCCGCGCAGCCGAGCACGAGCACGTCGGCTCCGTCGGCGAGCACGGCGCGGCCGGTGCCTTCCAGGGCGTCCGCGGTGCGGGCGATGTCGTCGCCGATCGCCGACACGTGGACATCGGCCGCGCGCACCGAACGGCACCGTCCTGCCGTGCCCATCGTCGCCAGCGAGTCGTGGATGCCGGGGATCGCCGACCCCATGGTCGTGACGATGCCGAACCGATGGCCCAGAAGGCAGGCGGCGAAGACCGCCGCCTCGGTGATGTCGACGACGGGCTGCGCGATCAGCTGACGCATCCCCTCGCGCCCGTGCTCGCCGAATCCCGCCATCACGACGGCATCGAACGGGTCGCCGTGGCCAGCGACGGCATCCATCACCGCCGCCGCCGTGACGAGGCTCTCGACGTATCCCTCGGCCGACGACGGGCCCCAGGCGGGGGTGACGCCGACGACGGTCGTGCCCGCAGACGCCGCGGACTGGCCGACACCGGCGATCGCGGCTGTCATGGCCGGGTCGGTGTTGCAGTTGGCCGCGAGAATCGTCGTCGTCATCGCAGATCGTCGTTCTCGGCGACGATCCGGCCGCGATGCAGCACGAGGCGTTCGGAGCTCCGGTCCATCACAGCGGCCGTAGGGGTGTCGCCGCGCACGACGACGAGCTCGGCGGGGTCTCCGACCGCAACCCCGGGCCGCACCCCGGGCGCGAGGCGCGGGAGGGTCGCATCGATCACCGACGCGCCGCCCCAGGTCGCGACGGCCAGGCAGTCCTCGATCAGGTCGTCGCGCGAGAAGCCCTGCGTGAAGGCCAGCATCCAGGTGCGCTCCAGCATGTCGCCGTCGCCCCACGGTGACCAGTAGTCGCGCTGGCCGTCCATCCCGAGGCCCACGCGGACACCCGTCTCGAGCAGCCGCTCGATCGGAAGGTCGAGCGGAACCGTCAGCGAGCCCTTCGGGGCGATCGTCGTGAGGGCCACATCGAGTTCGGCGACCTGCTCGAGAGCGCGGTCGACGCCGGGGGAGCGGTCGGCCAACGAGAACGCGTGCGAGACACTCACCCGCCCCGCCATGCCGAGCGCACGCGTGCGTTCGAGGATGAGGTCGAGAGAGAACAGGCCCAGCGAACCGCCTTCGTGCAGGTGGATGTCGACGCCGACGCCGTGGCGGTCGGCGAGATCGAAGACGGTGTCGAGGTGACGGATGGGGTCGCGGTCGATCTCGCACGGGTCGATGCCGCCGATGAGGTCGGCACCCGAGCGCAGCGCGAGATCCAACAGGTCGGGCACGCCGTCCTCGAGATGGATGCCCACCTGCGGGAAGGCGACGATCTCGACGCTCGCGCGGTCACGGTGGGCGTCGCGTGCCGCGAGGACGCCCTCGAACTTCTCCAGACCCGAATCGGCGTCGACCTGCGCATGGCTGCGCACGCGGGTCGCGCCCTGCGCGATCATCCTGCCCAGCGTGTAGGTCGCCCGGTCGGCGACGGACCGCTCCGCCGAGCGCCAGTTCTCGCGGTCGTTCATGATATGCGACCAGCGGGTGTCGCCCGCGGTGTTCGGGCGGAAGGGCAGCCCCATGCGGGTCGAATCGAGGTGCACGTGCACGTCGCTGAACGAGGGCAGCAGGATGCCGCCGTCACCGTCGACGGCGACGGCGCCCTCCGCGGAGATCGTGCCCGGGGCTCCGATCTCGCGGATCGCGTCGGCATCGATGAGGACGTCGCGGGCGTCGCCGCCCCAGGGGCGGACGTTGCGCAGGAGCGTGGGGGACACGGTCGGACCTTTCGAGGGAGGCGGAGAACGGTGGGAGGGAGGGGAGGCCGTGCGGCCTCCCCTCCCCGGCGGGGTCAGCCCGCGAAGGTGACGCCGGCGAGCTTGTACTCGCCGTCGACGCGGGGAGTCCAGGTGACCTTGGGTGACACCGCGTAGTCGGCCTGGGGTGTGAACAGCGGCACGATGAAGGCGTTGTCGAAGTTCGCCTCGGCGAGGCTGCGGAACGTCGCGAGCCGTTCGTCACCCGCGACGGTGCGCTGCTTCGCCACGAGCGCCGCGGTCGCCGGGCTCTTGGCGTAGTCGTTCTGGCCCCCGGCGAACAGGTTGGTCGCCGGCATGTCGCCATCCATCGTCGAGGGTGCCCAGGTGTTGAGGTACAGGCCCTTCATGTCCACGGTGCTGTAGATGTGGTTCGACAGCGTCGCCTGGTCCATCCCCGACAGGGTGACTGTGATGCCCACAGCGTCGAGGTACCCGGCGATCGCCTGCGCGATCTCGGCGCTCATCGGGATGCGGCCGCTGGTCGCGTACTCGAGCGGGATCGCCTCTCCCGTGTACCCCGCGTCCGCCAGCAGGGCCTTGGCCGCGGC
Organism: Microbacterium dextranolyticum; assembly: GCF_016907295.1. Classification (NCBI taxonomy): domain Bacteria; kingdom Bacillati; phylum Actinomycetota; class Actinomycetes; order Micrococcales; family Microbacteriaceae; genus Microbacterium; species Microbacterium dextranolyticum. Next base: position 2,673,066 of record NZ_JAFBBR010000001.1, on the reverse strand, counting down.
CGGGTCGTATGCCGGCCCCGTGGCGTCGGAGGCGTAACCGGCCACGTTCGCCGCCACGATCTGGTCGTTGGCGACGGCGCGCCCGCTGAGCACGGTCTTCACCAGGGCATCCCGATCGATGGCGTGCCAGATCGCCTGACGGATGCGCTGATCGGCGAGCGGGCCGGACGTGGAGTTGATGCCGAGGAAGGTGGTGCCGTTGGCCGGACGCGACCGCACGTCGACACCGCTGCCCTCGGCGGAGGTGACCTGGTTGGGCGAGATGAGTGCGAGGTCGAGGCTTCCGGAGATGACGCCGTTCAGACGGGCCTCTTCATCGGAGACGGTCTGGAAGGTGAGGGTGTCGATCTTCGGCGCGCCGCCCCAGTAGCTGTCGTTGCGCTTCAGGACGTAGTCGACGCCGCGCTTCCAGCTCACGAACGAGAAGGGGCCGCTGCCCACCGGCGCCGCGGCGAAGCCCTCTGAGCCGAGCGCCGTGTACACCTTCTCGGGCACGATCGACTGCGCCGTCGTGATCGACGGCCACGGCGAGAAGGGCGAGTTCAGCTGGAAGACGACGGTGTGGTCGTCGGGCGCCGTGACCGAGGACAGCATGCCCATGTACCCGAGGTTGTCGGAGTCGGGCGTGTGCAGGACCGTCTCGTAGGTGAAGGCGACGTCGGAGGCCTTCAGGGGCTCGCCGTCCTGGAACGTCACGCCGTCCCGGAGTGTGAAGGTCCACTGCGTGAAGTCCGCGTTCGGCGTCCATGATGTCGCCAGCGACGGCTGGATGGTTCCGTCGGCGTCGAGCACGGTGAGCTGATCGAAGAGGGTGTAGTAGATGTTGTAGCCGGCCAGCGAGCCGTCCACGATGGGATCGGGCGACTTCTCGGGCTCGGCGACGACGCCGATCGTCAGGTTGTGCGCGTCGGAGCTGGAGGCCGAGCCCCCGGCGCACGCCGACAGGGCGAGTGCGGCGCCGGTGAGAGCAGCCACGGCGGTGAGTGCGCGGCGGACGCGCGATGAGCGGTGGGTCATGACGTTCCTCGGTTCGTTCAGGGGAGAGCGGGAGTGGGTGCGGGTGGAGCGTCCGACCGCAGGTGCGGGTCGGGGATCGGGATCGCGGCCAGCAGCGTGCGGGTGTAGTCGTGCTGCGGCCGGTCGAAGATCTGGTCGCGCTCGCCGATCTCGACGATGCGCCCCTGTCGCATCACGGCGACGCGGGTGGAGAGGTGGCGGACGACCGAGAGGTCGTGGGCGATGAACAGGTACGAGAGCGAGTGTTCGCGCTGCAGGTCCTGCAGCAGGTTGATCACCTGCGCCTGCACCGAGACGTCGAGCGCCGAGACCGGCTCGTCGAGCACCAGGACCTCCGGCTCCAGCGCGAGGGCCCGGGCGATGCCGATGCGCTGACGCTGCCCTCCGGAGAACTGTGCGGGTGTCCGACGCAGCGATTCGGCGCCGATCCCGACGCTCTCGAGCAGTTCGACGACCCGATCCTTCGAGTAGCGCCCGACGATCGTCAGCGGCTCCGCGACGATGTCGTGCACGCTCAGCCGGGGATCGAGGGACGAATACGGGTCCTGGAACACCAGCTGCACACGGTTCCGCAGACGCCGACGCTGCAGCGGCGGGAGGTCGTCGATGCGGTGGCCGAGGATCCGGATGTCGCCGGATGCCGGGGTGTTCAGCCCGAACACGGTGCGCACGAGCGTCGACTTGCCGCATCCGGACTCGCCGACCAGGCCCAGGGTCTCGCCGCGGTGGAGGGTCAGCGAGACGCCGTCGACGGCGTCGACGACATGGCGGGTGCGCCATCCGGTGCGACGGGTGAAGCGCACGTGCAGGTCGTCGATCTGCAGCACGGGCTCGGCGACGGTCATCCGGCGACCTCCTCGGCGAAGCGGGACACGGTGTCCGCATGGTGGCAGGCGGAGTCGTGGTCAGGGGCCACGCTCCGAAGCAGCGGCACCTCGGTGAGGCAGCGCGCGGACTTCGCGGGCAGCTCGCAGCGCGGCGCGAACGGGCAGCCGGCGGGACGCGCCGACGGCTGCGGCGGCGACCCCGGAATCGCGTACGCGCGTCCGGTCGAGCTCTCGGCCGTGAGCAGACTCGCGAGCAGACCCGCCGTGTAGGGATGCCGGGGCGAATCGAACAGCTCCCACACGGTGCCGGTCTCCACGACCCGGCCGGAGTACATGATGACGATGCGATCCGCGGTCTGGGCCACGAGCCCCAGGTCGTGTGTGATGAGCGCCATCGCCGCGCTCGTGCGGCCGCGCGCCTCGGCGAGCAGCTGCATGATCTGCGCCTGGATGGTGACGTCGAGCGCCGTCGTCGGCTCGTCGGCGACGAGGAGGTCGGGGTCGTGCGCGATCGCGGTGGCGATGACGGCGCGTTGGCGCATACCGCCGGACCACTGGTGGGGGTATGCCCGGGCGCGCTCCGCGGCATCCGGCACCCCGACGGCGGCGAGCAGCTCCGCCGCGCGCCGATCGGCCTCGGCGCGGGTGAGGCGGTCGCCGTGCAGACGCACGGCTCGCGCGATCTGCGCGCCGACCCGCTTGACGGGGTTGAGGGCGGTCATCGGGTCTTGGAAGACCATCGCGAGGCGCCGTCCGCGCAGCTCGCGCAGCCGGCGCTCTCCCGCGGAGAGCAGGTCTTCGCCGCGGTACTCGACGCGTCCCGAGAGCACCTCGACGCCGGCCGGCAGCAGGCCGAGCACGGCCGCCATGGTGATGCTCTTGCCCGAGCCGGACTCGCCGACGACGCAGAGGACCTCGCCCTCGGCGATCTCGAATGAGACGCCGTCGACCAGCCGCACCTCGCGCCCCTGGTCGTCGCGGGTGCCGACGACGAGGTCGTCGACTCTCAGCAGCACGTCACGGGTCATGCGCGGGCCTTCTTCCTGCGTCGAAGGGTGGACAGCTCGCGCTCCGACGTGAAGCGCTGGCTGACGAGGTTGGCGCCGATCACCACGAGGAAGATGGCGATCCCGGGGATGAGGGCCAGGTAGGGGGCTTCGCGCACGTACTTCTGGCCCTCGCTGATGAGCAGGCCCCAGGAGGGGGTGGGTGCCTGCACGCCGAGACCGAGATAGTCGAACGACGAGGTGAGCAGGAGCACGCCGCCGATGTCGGCGGATGCCAGGATCAACACCTGCACGCCCACATGGGGGGGCGATGTGGGTCGACACGATCCATTGCGGGGTCGCGCCCTGGATACGTGGCGCGACGACGAAGTCCCGGTTCTTCAGCGACATCGCCGTGCTGCGTGCCACGCGGGCGTAACCGACCCAGTAGGTGGCGGCGAGCGTCAGGATCATGAGCCAGACGCTGGGCCCGAGGGCGGCGGAGAGGGCGATGAGCACGAGGATGATCGGCATCGCCAGCTGCACGTCGGCCCATCCCATAAGGACGTTGTCGAGCCGTCCGCCGGCGTATCCCGCGATCATGCCGGCGATCATGCCGATGAAGGCGTTGATCGCGACGACGAACAGGACGATGCCGAGGGAGACCTGACCGCCCAGTGCCAGTCGGCTGGCGAGATCGCGCCCGAGCATGTCGGTGCCGAGCAGGTGCGCCCCATCGGTGAAGGGGCGCACGAACGACGCGGACAGATCCTGCGCGTACGGGTCGCTGCCGGGAAGCAGCGGGACGACGAGGACGAACGCGGCGACGAGGGCGAGGATGCCGACGCCCACCCACTCGGCGGTGCGCAGGCGCGGCCAGACGAACCGCGCGGCGGTGTCGGCGGGCGGCGCCGGGATGACGGCGGGTCCGGCCGGAGGTCGGGACGACGTGGGAGCGGTCATGCGAGGGTCCTCACTCTCGGGTCGACGAGGGCGCTCAGAACGTCGACGAGCGCATTGGAGAGGATGAACAGGGCCGCGACGACGATGAGGCCGGACTGCACGACCGGGAAGTCACGGGCGTACACGGCGCTCAGCATCAGCTGCCCGAGTCCCGGCCACGCGAAGACGTTCTCGACGATGACGAGGCCGCCGAGGAACGACCCGAGGCTGATGCCGGCGACCGTCATGACGGGCAGCACCGCGTTGGGGAGCATCTCGGAGACGACGACGCGGAACCGGTTCTCGCCGCGCGCATAGGCGGTGCGGGTGTAGTCCAGCCGTGCCTGTTCTCCGAGCGAGTTGTCGAGCAGCCGCAGGTAGACGACGAACTGGGCCGTGGCGATCGTCGCCGCCGGCATGATGATCGCCAGCGGATCGCGGTTGCCCAGCGAGGGGAGCAGTCCCAGGCCGACCGAGAAGACCAGCACGAGCAGCAGCCCGAAGAAGAAGTCCGGAACCGCTTGCCGCGCGGCGCCGACGGTCAGCAGCGTCGCGCGCAGTCCGGTGCTGCGGGTCAGGTGCACGGCGACGGCCGCGAGGGTCGCCAGCAGCACGCCGGCGATCAAACCGGCGGCGCCGAGCTGCAGAGACGCGGGCACGCGCTCGAGGACGAGCTGCATCGACGGGACCCCGCTCTGTCGGTACGAGTCGCCGAAGTCTCCCCGCGCGACGATGCCGATCAGGTAGTCGACGTACTGCTTCCACAGCGGTTGGTCGAACCCGAGGCTCGCGTTGAGGGCGTCGATCTGCTCGCGCGAGGCGTTCTCGCTCAGCAGCAGGGCAGCGGGGCTGCCACTCAGCCGGCCCAGGGCGAAGGCGATGGTGACGACGATGAAGATCGTCGCCAGGGCTTGGATCAGTCGCCTCGCGATCAGTCGCGCCATCCGCTGCTCCTTTCTCGAAATCAATCTGGGATACAGAATCGAGCATCCCTGTTACGCGCATGTGTCCGGTGATTTCGATGCAGTGAACTCTTCTGTGAGACCGAGCGCCTCGATTCATGGCTGAATTACGCGGAATAGCGCGGATGAGTGCGGCCTTTCAGGCGCGTTCTGCTCGTCGGGAGCTGGACTGTCGGCGTGGAGTCTCTCTGGGCTGGTTCTAGATTTGGGATACCAAAGGAGATCCCGATGACAACACTCACCCTGACCTCCGCCGATGTGGAGGCACTCGCGGATGCCGACGGCATGCGCGCGGCGATGGCCGCTGCCCACCGGGCCCTGCACAGCCGTAGCGCTGTGCAGCCGACACCGCACCCGTTGCCGGCGAGCGCGGACCGCGCCGCCGACGCGCCGACCGTGGTCCCCATGGCCGCGATCTCCGACGAGCTCGGGATCTTCGCGATCAAGGTGCTGGCAGACGCGCCTCGCAACAGATCCCTCGGTCTGCCGGCCCAGCGCTCGACCGTGGCACTGTTCGATGCCGCCACGGCGGAATGCGTCGCCTTGATCGACGGGCGCGCGCTGACCCGGCTGCGCACCGCGGCCGTCACCGCCCTCGCCACCGACCTGCTCGCTCCGCCCTCGTCGGACGTCGTCGCGCTGATCGGAGCGGGGCCGCTCGCCGCAGAGCACGGGCGCGCCCTGATGCGTGTGCGGCCGTTCACCGAGATGAGGATCTGGTCGCGCAGCGGCCCGCGCGCCGAGGCCTGCGCGGAGCAGCTGCGCTCGGGCGGCATCCCGGCGATCGCGACGGAGTCGCGCGGCGACGCGCTCGACGGCGCCGGGGTCGTGTGCACACTGACCCCGGCGCAGGAGCCCTTCCTCGCGCGGCGGATGCTGGGCGAGGACGTCCTCGTCAACGCGATCGGCTCACCTCCCCGCCCGGGGTTCAGCGAGGTCTGTGCAGATGTCTTCGCACAGGCCCATGCCGTCGTCGTCGACGACATCGCCGTCGCGCTCGCCGAGTCGGGCAACGTGCGGGGCGCGTGCGAGGCGGGTGCGCTCGACCCGGCGCGCCTCCAGCCGCTCGGGAACGTGGTCGCGGCGTCCGACGGCGGTCGCGGGGGCCTCACGGTGTTCAATTCGGTGGGCCTGGGCGTGCAAGACCTCTATGCGGCCCGCCTGCTGTGCGAGCGGGCGCGTGCCGTCGGCGCTGGCACAATGGTCGCGATTCGATCGTGACGACGCCCGCGCACCCGCGCGGTGAGATCGGCGCGATCGCGAGGGGAGACCGCATGGTCGATGACGAAGAGGCCGCCGACGATTCACTCGCGGCGACCGCGTACCGGCACATCCGGCGCGCCATCATCCTCGATCGCTACTCCGACGGTGCGGTGATCACCGAAGGGCGTCTGGCAGACGAGCTCCAGATGTCGCGGATCCCGGTGCGCGCCGCGATCCTCCAGCTCGGTGTCGACGGCTTCCTCGCGACCGCGCCGCGACGCAGCGCCCGCATCGTCGGCTGGGACCGCCGCTCGATCGACGAGCTGTTCGATGTGCGGCTGAGCCTCGAGACGCTCGCCGCGCGCCTCGCGGCGCAGGCGGCCGGGCACGGAGCGTCGGCCGAGGGGCTGGGCCGCGCTCTGGCATCCGCCCACCACGCCGTGGACAGCGGGGATCGCCTCGCGATCGCCGAAGCTCACGCTGCCTTCCACACCCGCATCGTCGACATGGCCGACAGCGCGCTGCTCACCTCGCTCACCCGCGTCGTGAGCGGACGTCTCGTGTGGCTGTTCTACCTGACCGGGGCCGGGCGCGATGCCCACGAGCAGTCGCACGAGCACGATGAGCTGCTGGCGGCGATCGCCGACGGCAACGCGCGTCTCGCCGAGAGCCTCGCCTTCAGTCACATCGAGAAGGGGCGGGCCCCGTCGTTGCGGCTCATCCTCGCCGACCGCGGCGAGTGAGGGGCCGGTCGCGCGTCTGTGTCCTCTGCGAGGATGGAGGTATGCCTTCTCCGCTCCCCTCGATCGCGATCCTCGGTGCCGGCTCGATGGGCGGCGCCATCCTCCACGGACTCATCCGCTCCGGCGCGGCGCCCCACGTCACGGTGACCAACCGCACCGCCGCCAGCGCCGCATCGCTGAGCGGGCAGGACGGCGTCACCAGTCTGTCCCTCGAGGCCGACCCCGCCGCCAACACGACCGCCGCTGCGGCATCCGACATCGTCCTGGTGGGGGTGAAGCCCGTGATGGTCCCCGACCTGCTGCGCGAGATCGCGCCCGTACTGCGCCCCGGCACCATCGTCGTGAGCCTCGCCGCGGGTGTCACCCTCGCCACCTTCACCTCGATCGTCGGAGACGACATCCCGGTGATCCGCTCGATGCCGAACACGCCCGCCGTCGTCGGCAAAGCCGTCACCGGGCTGTCCGCGGGCGCTGCGGCATCCGCCGACGACGTCGCGCTCGTGCGTCGCCTGTTCGAGACGTGCGGTGTCGTCATCGAGGTTCCCGAGGAGCAGATCGACGCGCTGTCGACGATCTCGGGCTCGGGCCCCGCGTACGTCTATCTGCTGATCGAGGACCTCACCGAAGCCGCCCGTGGCAAGGGCTTCTCGGATGCCGATGCGGCTCTCATGGCCGAGCAGACGTTCATCGGCGCCGCGGCGCTGCTGGATGCCTCGGGGGAGGACCCCGCCGAGCTCCGCCGCCGGGTGACCAGCCCCAAGGGCACCACCGAACGCGCCATCGCCGTTCTGCAGGGCGCGCGCCTCGACGGTGTCTTCGCCGAGGCCACGGACGCCGCGCTCGCCCGCGCAAAGGAGATGGCCGCCGGAGCCTGACCTGGCCCGCCTGAGCTCTTCCCCGGGCATCCCTCTCGTGCGTTCGTACGCACATCTGCGTGCGCCTTCGCACGCGCTGGCCATGCGTGCGTCTGCCGGCGAGAAACACCGTCGACCGCGAGAAACCACTGCCTGAGGTGTTTCTCGTGCTGGTTGTGGTTTCTCGCCGCTGCGGAGACCTGCGCACTGCGGTGCGCGGGCGTACGCCCGACACTCAGCGCTCTCGCCGCCCCACAACGCCGCGCCCTCGCTCCCAGGCTCCGCGCGTCGCCCTGACTCCTTGCTCCCGCGCGCCTCCTCTCGAGAAACACTTCCGACCGCGAGAAACCACTGCCTGAGGTGTTTCTCGTGCTGGTTGTGGTTTCTCGCCGCTGGCGGAGACCTGCGTGCGGTCGTGCGCCGTCGTGCGCCCGTGGCCTCGCATCCCCCAGGACCCTCACATCCCCATCGCCCCGGCCGCCAGGCCCCACGCGCGGCCTCGACTCCTTGCTCGCGCGCGCCGCGCGCCTCCTCTCGAGAAACACCGTCGAACGCGAGAAATCACTGCACCACGTGTTTCTCGTGCTGGTTGTGGTTTCTCGCCGCCTGCGGCGGGAGAGCGGGCGAGGGCTGAGGATGCCGCAGGCCGTCACCGCGGGCGCGAGGCGAGAGTCCTCGGGCTGCGGCCGAGCGTGGCGAGACCGCCGCGGTCGCGCGTCCGCACCAGCGGAACGTCGGCGCGCTGCAGCGCGGTGGCGAGCGGGTCCACGCGCACGGCATCCGCGAGGTCCCATCGGGCGAACGGATGCCCGGCCCGCCGCAACCGGTCCTCGCGCCGCTTCTCGTTGCGCAGATGCTGCTCGGCGCGCGCGGCGTCGTGAAGGTCGTACTTTCCCCATCCGTCGCTCTCGCCGAGCGCACGCGCGGACGGGAAGAGGAAGTCCACGCGGTCATCGACACCCTCGTAGCCGAAGACGGGCTGCAGGACGGGATCCTCGAAGCCGCACCAGCGGATCACCGCGCGACTGACGCTTTCACCGGGCGACTCCGCGAGACCGTCCGCGCGTGCCCACGTCCAGGCGAGCCGCGCGACGCCGCGGCGCGAGACCTGATCGGCCGAGCGTTCGCGGAGTCGATCGAGATCGAGCGTGCCGCCCTGGGCCGGTGAGATCGCGGCATCCGCAACGGCCAGCGCCTGCGCGGGAGGGAGCACACGGCACAGATCGACGACCGTGTCGAGCAGTGAGGTGACCGGGATGCCCGCACGTTCGACCGACTCGCGCGGATCGCTGCTCGTGTGCACGCAGACATCACCGAAACGACGCGACGACGTGCGCTCCGCGTCGAAGACGTGGATGTCGCGTGCTTCGCCGAACAGCGGCAAACCGTGCAGCACCGCCGCGGATTCGAGGCAGAGCATCGTGCCCGGGTGCGTCACGGCGAAGGCGTGGACACGGAGCGCATAGCGGGCCCACGGCGTGAGACGAGCCGCCGCGGCGGCATCCGCGTACACGCCGCGTCGCACACGCGTGCACGCCGCGCCCGACACCGGCAGGCGCAGCGCCCGCGCTTCAGCGGAGGTGATGAGCGGGAGCGGCGCGCGCGTGGCGGCGCGATCTGCGAGAAGGAGCGGCATGCGCCGAGTCTGCGCCGCGATCGCCGTCACCGGCGCGCGTCCGCCCGCACCGGTGGACAACATGCGCTGGTCCGCCGCAGGGGAGGAGAGATGATCAGAGCGAGAAACCGACGCAGGCGCGAGAACCACGGGCAGAGACGGTTTCTCGCGCGCGAAGGTGTTTCTCGCGCTCAGCCCCGTCGACGGTTCGGACGGGCGAGGGGGCAGGCGAGTGCGCCCGACCGCACGCGGGAGGCCATGTCGCGTACGGCAACACCGTGTCATGGCGGCGGCGTGGCGGGATGCCGTCGTGAGAAACCATCGTCGTCGCGAGAAACAGCTGCGGGGATGGTTTCTCGCGTGCGAAGGTGTTTCTCGCGCGGCGAAACGCAAGCGCGAGCGCGCGTCAGCGGTCGAGCGAGGCGAAGCGCTCGATGTCGGAGTTCGTGCCCGACACGATGATGAGGTCGTGGTTGGTGACCACCGTGTCGGCCTCCGCGTAGCGGAACGGCTTGCCCGGGCTCTTCACGCCCACGACAGTCACGCTGTACTTCGAGCGGACTCCCGACTCGTTGAGGCCGATCCCGCGGATGAACTTCGGCGGGTACATCTTGGCCAGCACGAAGTCGTCGTCGAAGCGGATGAAGTCGAGCATCCGCCCCGACACGAGGTGCGCGACGCGCTCGCCGGCCTCGCGCTCGGGGTAGATGACGTGGTTCGCGCCGACACGGGCGAGGATCTTGCCGTGGCTCTGCGAGACGGCCTTCGCCCAGATCTGGGGCACCTTCAGGTCGACGAGGTTCGCCGTGATGAGAACGGATGCCTCGATCGACGAGCCGACCGCGACGACCGCGACCTGGAAGTCCTGCGCCCCGATCTGCTTGAGCGCGTCGATGTTCTTCGCGTCGGCCTGCACCGTGTGGGTGACCCGCTCGGACCACTTCTGCACGAGCTCGAGGTTGTCGTCGATCGCGAGCACCTCGCGGTCGAGCCGGTCGAGCTCGCCCGCGCAGGCGGCGCCGAAGCGCCCGAGACCGATCACGAGGACGGGAGCATCGCTCCGCAGCTGCTCAACCAACGATGGGCCTTTCCACGGGCAGCGAGTAGTGCTGCGAACGGGATGTCGCGGCCACGGCCGCGGCGAGAGTCACTGTACCAACGCGCCCCATGAACATCGTCAGGGCGAGCACGTACACGGCGGGGTCGGGAAGGGTCGCCGTCAGCCCCGTCGAGAGCCCGACGGTCGCGAACCCGGAGATGACATCGAAGAGCACCTTCTCGATGGGTGCCCCGGTGATCTGCCCGATCGTAATGGTCGCCACCGCCACGATCGTCGACCCCCAGGCGACCACCGAGAGGGCGACGCGCTGCACGTCGCTCGGGATGCGGCGGCCGAACGCCTGCACGCTCGGGCGCCCCTTCGCCTCGGACCACACGGCCAGGGCGAGCACGGCGAGGGTCGTGACCTTGATGCCGCCGGCCGTCGAGGCCGAGCCGCCACCCACGAACATCAGCATCGATCCGACGATGAGCGACGATCCGTTCAGCTGCGAGATGTCGACGAGCGAGAATCCGCCCGACCGTGTCATCGCCGACAGGAAGAACGCCTGGAAGGTGGTGTCCCAGGCATCCATGCCGCCGAGCGTCTTCGGATTGTCGTACTCGAGCAGCAGGAAGACCGCGGCGCCGGCGAAGAACAGGATGACCGTGGTGATGAGGGTGAGCTTGGCGTGCAGCGACCAGCGGCGCAGGTGGAAGTGGTGACGCCAGAGGGTGAAGATCACCGGGAACCCGATCGATCCGAGGAAGACGCCCGCCATGATCACGGTGAGGAAGAAGTAGTCGCCGGCGAAGGGGGCGAGGCCGCCGGCGTTCGGGGTGAAGCCGGTGTTCGTGAAGGCCATCGCGGCGTAGAACGGCGCCTCCCAGAGGGCGCTGAGCGGGTCGACGCCGTTGATCAGCAGCGAGGGGTAGAGCAGGATCGCCAGGCCGGCCTCGATCACCAGGGTCGACAGTGCGACGGTCGCGAGCAGCTGGCCGACCTCGCCGAGCCGGACGGTCTGTCCTTCGTTGACGGGGCCGCCGTGGGCACGCAGCGGATTCGTGTCGCCGGCCGCGATGAGCTTGGCACGCAGGCCCAGCCGCTTCGAGATCACCAGACCGAGGATGGATGCCAGGGTCAGCACGCCCAGGGCTCCCACGTTGACGCCGACGTAGACGATGACGTGTCCGAACGGCGACCAGTGCTCGGCCATGTCGACGGTCGACAGTCCCGTGACGCAGATCGTCGAGACGGCCGTGAAGAGGGCATCCGCGAAGGGCGTCTGCGTGCCGTCGGCGGCGGCCGCGGGCAGGGAGAACAGGCCGGTGAACAGCAGCACCAGCGCGCTGAAGACGAGCACGGCGAAGCGGGGCGGCGAGGCCATCGCGAGCTCGCGCAGCGCGTGAACCACTCGCGTCGAGAGGACCGAGGCCCGATGCGCCGCGCGGACGACGACGGAATCGTCCGCCATGACCGCCTCCTCGACTCGTTCCCAACGCTCGGTCGTTGTCATGGTACTCGGGGCGCGGCGCGGGCTAACCTATGGTCATGGCGGACATCTTCGACGTGATCGCCGACGGTACCCGTCGGGACATCCTGCAGCTGCTGCGCGAACGCGCCGCCTCGGGAGAGCACGGCACGAGCGTGTCGCAGATCGTGGGCGAGTTGGGCGTGAGCCAGCCCACCGTGTCGAAGCACCTCAAGGTGCTGCGCGAAGCGGAGCTCGTCTCGGTGCGCGAGGAGGGCCAGCACCGCTACTACAGCCTGTCGACCGGTCCGCTCGACGTCGTCGACGACTGGCTGGTGCCGTTCTTCGACGATGGTCTGGCCGCCGCCGAAGCCGCCGCCACCCCCGCGCTTCCGGACTCCGCGGCGGCTGCCGCCGACCTCGTCGGGCGCGCCGCGGCATCCACCAAGCACGCCCTCGAGAGCGTGCTGAAGAAGATCCCCGGGCGCTGAGCCGGCGCGTAGGCGCCGCATCGGCGGAGCACCGTTACGTCACAGAAGTCACAGAGGTTTACACGCGTCCCGCGAGACCTCTACTCTGTGAGGACGGCCATCCAGGGGGAACTGGGGCCGCGGGGGAGTGGGAACATGGCAGAGCTGTCGGACGTGCGATTTCTCACCGTCGCCGAGGTCGCGGACATCATGCGCGTCTCGAAGATGACGGTGTACCGCCAGGTGCATGCGGGGGAACTTCCCGCGGTACGTTTCGGGCGCAGCTACCGGGTGCCCGAGCAGGCCGTCACCGCCGCTGTGCAACGGCCGATCGCCGACGTCGGCTAGACTGCTCCGAGGGCATTTTCGTGATGCCCGTTCCCGGACGTGCTCCAGGCTCGTCCAGACCCCTGACATAGTGAGGTTTTCCGTGGGTTCTGTCATCAAGAAGCGCCGCAAGCGCATGGCGAAGAAGAAGCACCGCAAGCTGCTTCGCAAGACTCGCCACCAGCGCCGCAACAAGAAGTAATCGCGGCACCGACACCGAGCGCCTGTTTCCGGAACGATCCGGGACGGGCGCTTCGTGTTTCCGCCGTGCGATGCGAGCGTCCGTCGGGATGCCCGTCGCCCCGTGCCAGGATGGAACCGTGACGACCCTCACGCTCATCTCCAAACCCGACTGCCATCTGTGCGATGTGGCGCGCGAGATCGTCGACAACGTCGTCGCCGAACTGCCCGACGGAGCCGTGGAGGTCGAAGAGTTCTCGATCGCCTCCGACCCGGCCCTGTACGAGCAGTGGTGGGAGAAGATCCCCGTCGTCCTCATCGACGACCGCCTGCACGCACACTGGCGGCTGTCCGCCGACCGCCTGCGTGCCGCACTCACCGACACCCGCACCGAGGAGAACGCATGACCATCCGCCACGTCGTCGCCTTCCGCATGGCCGCCTCCGACGCCGAGACGCGCGTCGAGCACGCGACCCGCGCCGCCGAGCAGCTGAATGCGCTGCCGGATGCCGTCCCCACCCTGCGTTCGATGTCGGCGGGTGCGAACACGCTGTTCCCGGGGGAGAACTGGGACCTCGTGCTGGTGGCCGACTTCGACGACGCCGACGCTCTCGCCGCCTACAACGTGCACCCGGCGCATCGCGAGGTCGCGGCCTACATCGGCTCGGTGCGCTCCGACCGGGTCGCGGTCGACTTCGAGGTCTGAGCGCGACCGCCCGAGCACCTGCGAATCGCGCATCGGCGTTCGCTCAGTCGCGGGGGCGGACGGCGACCCCGACGGGGGAGAACGTGATCCGCACCCGCTGACCGTATTCCAGCCGGTCGTCGGCTCCGTGCTGCACGCGGACGAGAGTCCCGTCGTCGGTGCGCACGAGCGAACGGCGATAGCTCCCGAGGAACGTGCTCTCCTGCACGTGCGCTTCACGCCCGGGGCGGGTGTCACGGGCGACTGCAGCCTCGTCGACGGCGGTGATGCGTATGTTCTCCGGGCGCACCAGGGCGTTGACGGGGCCGTCGACCGATGCTCCCTCGATCGGCAGAGCCATGTCCCAGACGCGCACGACGTCGCCCTGCGCGATCCCCGGCAGCGCACTGGAGAGTCCGACGAACGCCGCCACGGACGAGGTGCGAGGCCGCAGGTAGAGATCCTCCGGCGTGCCGATCTGCTCGATGCGCCCGCCGTCCATCATGGCGATCCGGTCCGAGACGGCGAGAGCCTCTTCCTGATCGTGGGTCACGAAGACGGTCGTGATGCCGAGGCGCAGCTGCAAGCGACGGATCTCGTCGCGAAGCTGCACGCGCACCTTCGCATCGAGAGCGGAGAGCGGCTCGTCCAGGAGCAGCACGCGGGGTTCGGTGACGAGAGCGCGAGCGAGCGCGACCCGCTGCTGTTGGCCTCCGGAGAGCTGATGGGGATAGCGGTCGGACAGATGGCGCAGTCCGACGAGTTCGAGAGCGTCGAGCGCCCGCGCCTCGGCGGGGCGGCGAGCCGTACCGCGACGGCGCAGGCCGAATGCGGTGTTGTCCACGATCCGCAGGTGCGGGAACAGCGAGTACGACTGGAACACCATGCCGATGTCGCGCTTGTTGGTGGGCATCCGGGAGACGTCGGTGCCGCCGAGCAGCACCGTGCCACTGTCGGCGGACTCGAGCCCGGCCAGAACGCGCAGGGCGGTCGTCTTGCCGCAGCCGGACGGTCCGAGGAGCGAGACGAACTCGCCCGGGGCTATGTCGAGGTCGACGCCGTGGAGCACCCGGGTCGTGCCGAAGCTCTTCTCGATCGCGCGCAGTTCGACGCGCGTGCCCTCGGTCGCTCCCGTGAGGAGGAGGTTGTCGGCGGTGCGGGGAAGCGGATCGATGGTCATGGGCGAGCCTTTCGCGTGCCGCGGGCGAGGCGGCCGATGAGCAGGAGCAGCGCGAAGCAGAACAGGAGCGCGAGCAGGGTGAACATGGCGGGAAGGTAGGCGTCCTGGTTGCGGACGACGACCATCGCGGTCTGGAACACCTGGCGGTTCAGCAGCGACGCGATCGTGAACTCACCGAGGACGACGGCGACCGAGATGAGGGATGCTGCGAGGAGTCCCTGCCGGAGGTTCGGGGCGAGCACTCGGAACGCCACCGCGCCCCAGCCGGCACCGAGCGAACGCGCCGCCTCGGCCAGGGTGCGCAGGTCGGCGGCCTCGATGGAGGCTTGGATCGATCGGTAGGCGAAGGGCAGGACGGTGATGCCGTAGGCGAACGCCAGCGTCCACGTGCCGGTGCCGAACCAGCGTCCGATCTGCAGGTAGATCGGTGCCAGACCCACGACGAGGACGATTGCGGGGATCGAGATCGGCAGCAGCACCGTGAACTCGAACACCCGCCGCAGCCGTGGGAAGCGCAGGTGAACGAGCACCATCGTCGGTGCGAGCAGCAGCAGCACGATCGCGACGGTCACGAGGCACAGGACGAGCGAGTTGCCCAGCCCGGTCCAGATGGGACGGGCCGCCGTCTGGACAGCGGGGGAGAACAGGCCGGTCCACCGTTCGAATGAGAGCCGGCCGTCGGGCATCCGCAGGGTGTAGAGCAGCGTCGAGACGAGCGGGATCGCGAAGAACGCGCCCACGATCACGCCGATGAGGAGGCGAGTGACCCGCGTGGGCCCGAACGTCGGCCGCGGCGCGGTCACGCCTGCCACCTCGCTGCGCGGCGCTGGACGGCCGAGTAGGCGATCATGACGATTCCGATGACCACGATCATCCCGAGGGCGAGTGCGCCGGCGAGGTTCTCGCGTCCGAGCACGGTCTCGCTCGTGAGCGCCGTGCGGATCTGCAGGGGGACGATCTGCGACCCTTGGCTGGCGAGGGCGGCGGCGGTCGCGTACGAGGAGAACGCGTTGGCGAACAGCAGCAGCAGGCTGGCGAGGAAGGACGGCGCGAGCACGGGAAAGCCGATCCGCAGCCAGAAGCTGCGAGAAGAACCGCCGAGGGTGAGGTTGGCCTCGGCCCACTGGGGTTTGAGTGCCGACAGCGCGGGCAGGAACGTGATGACCATGAGCGGGATCTGGAAGTAGATGTACGGCAGGACGAGCCCGGGCAGATCGTAGAGCCACGTGCCGTTCGGAAAGATGTCGATGCCGAAGGTGTCCTTCAGCATCAGGGTGATGACGCCCTGGATGCCGATGGTCGCGATGAAGGCGAAGGCGAGCATGACGCCGCCGAACTGGGCGAGCACTCCCGAGGCCGCATCGATCGCTGATCGGATCGCGCCGTCGGGCGGAAGGCCCAGCAGTGCGTAGCAGACGAGCGCCCCGACGATGGCGCCGACGACCGCCGTGAAAAGCGAGAGGCCGGCGGAGTTCGCGAACGTCGTGAGCACGAGCGGGTCGCCGAGTGCCGTGAGGTTGCCCCACGTGAATGTGCCGGCGCCGGTGAAGAACCCCGAGCCGATGGCCAGCACGGTCGGCAGAGCGAGGAAGAGCAGCACGTAGGCCGCGAACGGCGCGAGCCCGAGCCAGGCGAACGAGAGACGCCGCCGCACGGGCGACGGACGGGGAGCGGGGGTGGATGCCGGAGCATCCACCCCCGCGGGGGCGAGAACGGTCACTGGACCGCCGTCGCCCACTTCTCGCCGAGGAGCGTGCCGGCGGCGGTGGACTGCTTCTCGGTGGGGACGACCGTGTCGGCCGGAGCGGCGGGGAGCTTGGCGGCGAGCGTGCTGTCGATCGTGCCGGCCGTCGTCATGGCCTCCATGCGCACCGGGCGGGCGCCGCCCTTCAGCCAGAGGTTCTGCACCGCGTCGCTGTACAGGAACTCCTGCCACAGACGTGCGGCGGCCGGGTGCGGGGCCTTCTTGTTGACCGCCTGGTTGTAGTAGCCGGCGTAGCCGGTGCCGTTGAAGACGACGACCTTCCAGTTCGGGTTGTCCTTCTGGTGGGCCGCGTTCAGGTAGTCCCAGTCGAACACGACCGGCGTCTCGCCGCTGGCGACGGTGGCCGTGGTGACGTCGACCTTGAGGAGGTTGCCGGCCTTCTGCAGCTTGCTGAAGAAGTCGATGCCGGGCTGGAAATCGTCGAGCGTGCCGCCCGACTGGACGTTCGCCATGCCGACGGCGGCGAACGCCGCGCCCGCCTGCGTGGGGTCGCCGTTGATGGCGACCGCACCCTTGTAGGTCGAGGTCAGCAGGTCGTCGAGCTTGGCGGGGGCGGGGAACTTCGACGAGTCGTAGCCGATCGACATGTACCCGCCGTAGTCGCCGACGAACAGGCCGGTGGGCTCCTTGAGGGCGTCGGGGATGTCGGCCCACGTCTGCACCTTGTACGGCGCGAAGACATCGGTGTTCTTCAGCGCGACGGCGAGGCCGAGGTCGAAGACGTCCGGTGCGGTGTCGAGCCCGTCGTTCGTCTTGGCTGCCTGGATCTCTTCGGCGCTGGAGACGTCGGGCGACTGCTCGTTGACGGTGATCTCGGGGTAGCGCTGAGTGAACAGGTCGATGATCTCGCCGTAGTTCGCCCAGTCGCGCGGCAGCGCGATGACGTTCAGCTGGCCGTCCGCCTTCGCGGCGGCCTCCAGATCGGCGAAGGTGCCGATGTCGCTGAGGCTGGTCGCGGTCGCGGCGGAGGCGCCGCTCTGGCCGGCCTCTGCGGTGCCGCTGCACGCGGCCAGGGCGAGCGCGGCGACGGTCGCCAGGATGGTCGCGGCGGCGGCGCGACGCGGGAACATGCGGGTCATGCTGGTCCTCTCGGGTCATCCTCCCGCCTGCGTCAGCACGCCGAAGGAGGGGATGAGAGGACCGTACGCAGACCGTGTGACGTGTGGACGGTGCCCGGATGAACGATCACCGACATCCACGTTGCCGTCACGGTATCGGCGGCGCCGCAGCTGTCGGGGTCTCGCTGTTCGTCGAAGGCGGCCCCCGGTGCAGGGCGGGGGCCGCCTCCGCGCAACGGTCAGTGGAAGAGGTCGAGCTTGCCGAACTTCTCCGCGAGCAGGTAATACACCGTGATGCGGCTCTTCGTCCGGTCGGCCTTGAGCGTCTCGCCGACCTCGGCCAGTGCGGCGTCGAGGACCTCGTTCGAGTCCGTGAGGCCGAGCTTCTTCTGGAGGAAGCTGGTCTTCACCGTCGCGAGCTCGGTGGGGTCGGAGAAGGCGACGTACGCCGAATCCCGGTTCGTCATGACGAGCCGGTAGGTCTTGAGCAGACCCTCGATGGCGGCGTCGTCGGCGTCGGGACGGTAGATCTTGACGTCAGCGGCCCAGTCGGTCATGGAGCACTCCTTCGGATTCGGCGTGGCTCAGGATGCCGCGCTCGCTCGTGATCCTAGACGTGCGCCGCTCTCCTGCAACAGGGTGTTCTCGGGGGAGTGGGCGGCGCGCTCGAGTCTCAGCCGCGCAGCCGTGCGCGCAGAGCCGCGAGCTCGTCGGCGGTCAGGCCGCCCGACGTCAGGTACTCGGCTGCACCGCCGTTCTCGTCGATCCAGGCGAACGCTGTGCGGATCGCCGCGGGGGGCGTTCCCGTGACGAGCGTGCGCAGCTCCGGGGTGAGGGGCACGCCGAAGGATGCCACCAGCTGCAGCATCCCCTCCGCCCATGCGCCGGCGAGGTTCTCCTGCGACTGCGCGTAGTCCGCGACGATCTCCTCGCGGTCGGCGCCCGCGGCATCCAGCATCAGCGCGACGGCGACACCGGTGCGGTCCTTGCCCGCGGTGCAGTGCACGATGACGGCGCTCGGCTCGTCATCGGTCGACGCGGCGACGAGGCGTGCGAGATCGGCGAACGTGGCTGCGCCGTGGGTGAGCATCGTCGTGTAGAGCTCGCCGAGCGAGGGCAGGTCGTCGAGCACGCGTGCGAACGCCTCGGGGGCCACGACACCGTCGGCGCCTGCCGCGGGCTGCGGCAGGGCTCCCTCCAGAAGCGCCAGCGACACGCGGTGGAACGGTCGCGTGGCCGGGAGCAGATCGGGCGCCATCTGCTGCTCGACCGGCGTGCGGAAATCGGCGATCACGCCGATCGGGCTCTCGGCGAGCTGTGTGAGACCCGTCTCGGTGAGGGCGTTCAGTGCCGCGGCGCGGTACAGGACACCGCTGCGGGTACGCCCGCCGTCCTTGAGGGTCGTTCCCCCGGTGTCGCGGAAGTTGACGAGGCCATCGATCGTGTCACCGGTCATGGCCTCAGCCTACGAGCGTCAGGGCGCGAGGCGCGTCGGCCCGCGGAAGAGGAAGGTGACCTCGCGGATCGAGTCCTGGCCGAGCATCAGCATCAGCACGCGCGCGAGGCCCATCCCGAAGCCGCCGTGCGGGGGAATGCCGTAGCGGAAGAAGTCGAGGTAGTGCTCGAGACCCTCCAGCGACAGTCCCTTCTCGAGCGCCTGCGCCTCGAGCACGTCGATGCGGTGCTCGCGCTGGGCGCCGGTCGTGATCTCGGTGCCGCGGAACAGCAGGTCGTAGCTCGCGGTGAGCCCGGTCTCGGCGTCGCGCATGTGGTAGAACGGCCGGATCTCGGGGTGATAGTCGGTGATGAACACGAACTGGTGGCCGTACGTCTCCTGCACGTGTGCGGAGATCTGGCGCTCGCCCTCGGGGTCGAGGTCGCCGTCGGTGCGCGGGATGTCGTAGCCGCGCGCCTTCACGATCTCGCGCGCTTCGGCCAGCGGAATGCGGGGGAAGGGAACGGTCGGTACGACGACATCGATGTCGAACAGTTCCTTGATCTCTGCGGCGTGCTTGTCGGCCACGGCCTGGAAGGCGAACGCGAGGAGCTCCTCCTGCATCCGGGCGACGTCCTCGTAGGAGTCGATCCACGAAAGCTCCGCGTCGATCGAGGTGAACTCGGTCGCGTGCCGGCTCGTGAAGCTCGGGTCGGCGCGGAACACGTCGCCGATCTCGAAGACCTTGCCGAAGCCGGCGGCCTGCGCCATCTGCTTGAAGTGCTGGGGGCTCTGCGCGAGGTAGGCGGTCTGGTCGCCGAAGTACTCGAGGGCGAACAGCTCGGCGTTTCCCTCGGCGGGCGTCGACATGAGCTTGGGGGAGTGGATCTCGACGTAGTCGCGCTCGACCCAGTACGTGCGCATCGCGTGCTCGAGGGTCGTCTGAATGCGGAAGACGAGGTTGTTGCGGCGCTGACGCAGGTCGATGAAGCGCCAGTCCATGCGCTTGTCGAGGCCGCTGTCGGCGGCGATCGGGGTTTCGGGGAGGGCCGCCGCGGCGATCTCCAGTGTGCCGATCTTGATCTCGACGCCGCCGAGCTTCACGCGCTCGTCGTGCTTGAGCTCGCCCGCGACGGTCAGGAAGGTGCCGGTCGAGAGCTCGGAGATGAGGGCCGTGAGAGCGAGGGCCGCGGCATCCTGCTCGGCACCGTCGGGGTCGGGGCGCGTCGCCGGGTTGACCAGCTGCACGGCGCCGGTCTCGTCGCGCAGGATGACGAACTGCACCTTCTTCTGGTCGCGGACGGTCTCGACCCATCCGGACACCTGGACGGTGCCGTCTTCGCGGGACTGCAGCTGGCTGACGAGGGTGCGTTCACTCACGAGGGTCCAGTCTACGCAGGCCCGCCGTCGCGCCCGGCGTTCAGGACCGCGCGCGGGCGGTTGCGAGGGGGTGGGTCGGGAGCGGACGATGGGGGGATGCCTGTACCCGACGCGCCGCCGTCCCGCGAGAGCGAAGTCGATGAGATCCCCGCGCGCGACGTCCTCGCGCGCATCTCCGACCGCTGGACCCTCGCGGTCATGCGGGTGTTGCAGCGTCAGGGTCCGCTTCACTTCGGTCAGCCCGAACGGCAGCTGCCCGGGGTCTCGCGGAAGATGCTCACGCAGACGCTGCGCTCGATCGAGCGCGACGGGATGATCTCGCGCACGGTGCATCCGGGCCGTGTGACGCACGTCGAGTACGCGCTCACCGCTCTGGGGCGGGGTGCTCTCGAGCCGATCGACGTGCTGTGCGCGTGGTCGAGGGACAACATGGCGATCGTCGAGCGTGCGCGGGAGCGCTATGACGCCGCCGTGCATCTCGACGGGTGAGAGGCGCGGCGGCGTCGAGCCGGGTCAGCGGGCGGTGGGCAGACGCCACTGCGCCGCGGCGGCGTCGCTGAGGTCGTCGATCGTCTTCGGTGCGCGCCCCGTGAGGGCTTCGACGTCGCCGGAGAACCGCGACATGACGCCGTCGCGGATGGCGGCCTCGTTCGTGACGATGTCCTCGCTGCACCACGGGTAGGGCGAGCGCGAGAAGTCGCCCGTCGCCTTGCGCGGGATGTGCAGCGAGTCGTAATAGGAGTACAGGTCGTCTTCGGGCATCGAGTCGTAGACGATCGGGACGCCGGAGCGCTCCGAGACCAGCGCGCAGATCTCGCGGACGCTGACGAGCTCGCGGCCCGTCACGTCGTAGCCGCGGTTGCGCTCGCCGCGCCCGAGGATGAGCGCTGCGGCGACCGCGGCGCAGTCGTCCTTGGCGACGAGGGTCGCCTGCGTGTCGCCCGCGCATGTGCGCCACCGGCCCTCGTCGAGGGCGATCTGGCCGAACGCGTACAGATAGTTCTCGAGGTAGAGGTTGTCTCGGAAGACGTTCCAGGTCAGACCCGAGGCTCGGATGTACTCCTCCGTCGCGTGATGGTCGACCGTGACCACCTGGGTGGTCTCCTCGGCGTCCGCGCCGAGGAAGGACGAGTAGACGATCCGGTCGACGCCGACCTTCGCGAACGCGTCGATCGCGTTCCGGTGCTGCTGCTGGCGCACCTCGCCGACGATCATGCCGGAGATGATGAACCCGATATCGGCGCCGTCGAAGGCGCGGGCGAGTTCGTCGGGCTCGGCATAGTCGGCCTTGCGGATGGTCACGCCGGCGGCACTCCAGCGCTCCACGCGGTCCGGGGCGATGCGCTCGGGCACCGGAGAGGTCACGACGACCTGATCCCCGTCGACCTCGCGCAGGACGTTCTCGATGATCTTGCCCGACAGTTGGCCGTCGGCGCCGGTGATGACGTACATGGTTCTCTCCGTGAAGGGCGGTCGGTGTGCCGACCGGGATGCCGTCGTGGCATCTGTTTTCACGCTAGACGCGGTGGTCAGACCACACGAGAGGGCACTTTCCGGTGCCCGGGCACCGGAAAGTGCCCGGGATGGACCCGCCCGGCATCCGCTCAGGTTCTCGTCACCCGGCCCCCGTAGCGTCGGGGCCATGACGACTCCGGACGGCTCCTGGCTCACCGCTCTCGTCGACGGCGTCGTCGGCCTCATGCACCTGATCGGTGCACCCGGCGCGGGTCTCGCGATCGCGCTCGAGAACCTCTTCCCGCCCCTCCCGAGCGAAGCGATCCTGCCGATGGCCGGACTCGCCGCCGCGCGCGGTTCGTTCTCTCTCGCCGAAGCCCTGTTCTGGACCACCGCGGGGTCGGTCGTCGGCGCCTTCGCGCTGTACGGGATCGGCGCCTGGCTGGGACTGCCGCGCCTGCGCGCGGTCGTGCGGCGCATGCCGCTGCTCGACGTGCAGGATGTCGACCGCACGGTCGCCTGGTTCCACCGGCACGGCGGCAAGGCCGTCTTCTTCGGCCGGATGCTCCCCATCTTCCGCAGCCTCATCTCGATCCCCGCGGGGGTGACGCGCATGCCGCTCGTCAGGTTCGGTCTGCTGACACTCGCCGGGTCGTTCCTCTGGAACGCCGTGTTCGTGCTGTCGGGCTACCTGCTCGGCGAGCAGTGGCACATCGTCGAGGAGCACGCCGGCATCGTGCAGTACGCCGTGATCGTCGCCGTGGCCGGAGCGCTCATCTGGTTCACCGTTGCGCGCGTGCGTCAGCTGCGCGGGCGGCCCGCCGACTCCGACGCCGCCTGATCGCGGCGGTTGCTGGTTCTCCGTCCCGACGGACGGCTCTCCCAGCCCGCCCACAGACCCGGCGCCCGTAGACTTGAGCGGTGCCCGCCGACCGTCTCCACCTCGTGCGCCATGGCGAGGTCCACAACCCCGACCGGGTGCTGTACGGGCGGTTGCCGAACTTCCGGCTGAGCGCGGACGGACGCCAGATGGCCGCCGCTGCCGCCGCGCATCTGTCGGCCTCGGGTCGCCGAGTCGCCGCCCTCTACGCGTCGCCGCTGCAGCGCACGCGAGAGTCGGCCGAGCCGCTCGCCTCGACGTTCGGCCTCGACGCCGTCATCGATGACCGTGTCATCGAGCCCACGAACGTCTTCGAGGGCAAGCGGATGAAGCGGGCCGTGCTGAACCCCGCCAATTGGCGCTACCTGACCGATCCTGAGATCCCGAGCTGGGGCGAGCCCTATCTCGAGGTCGTGGAGCGGATGGATGCCGCAATGCGGGATGCCTGGGCAGCCGTTGACGGCGGTGACGTCGTCGTCGTCTCGCACCAGCTGCCGATCTGGATCACGCACCTCGCCGTCGCAGGCGAGAAGCTGCGTCATGACCCGCGCCGTCGACGCTGTGCGCTGTCGAGCATCACGAGTTTCGAGCGCCGCGACGGCGCCTGGCGCGAAGTCGCGTACGTCGAACCGGCCGCGACCGGCACGAGCATCGATGTGGGAGCCGTATGACCGACCGACCCGTCCGCACGACCTGGGGCCGGCTGGGCCGCCGCGGCGCGTCACGTGGTGCGCGCGCCGCCGTGGCATCCGTCGCGGCCCTCGCGCTGTCGCTCGGGCTCGCCGCTTGCACGAGCGCCAACGACGGCCTCATCGACTCGTACCGGCAGGGCAGCAACAAGGGCTTCATCTCCGGTGACGGCCGCGTGCAGGAGATCCCCGCCGACCAGCGCGGGGCCGCCGTCGCCTTCACCGGCAAGGCGGTGGACGGGTCGACCGTCACCAACGCCGACTACGCCGACCGGGTGCTGGTCTTGAACTTCTGGTACGCGGGCTGCGGCCCGTGCCGTGCCGAGGCGCCGGTGCTGGAGAGCACGGCGCAGGCCGTCGCGGCCAACGGTGCGACGTTCCTCGGGGTCAACATCTACGACGGGCCCGAGCAGGCGACCGCCTTCGAGCAGTCGTACGGGATCACCTACCCCTCTCTGCTCGCCAAGGAGGACGCCGACCTGCGTCTGGCCTTCGCCTCGTGGACGCCGCTGCAGTCGGTGCCGATCACGCTGGTCCTCGACCGCCAGGGTCGCGTCGCGGCGCGGTTCATCGGCCAGGTCGAGAGCGAATCGGTGCTGCGCACCGTCGTCGACGACGTCGCGGCGGAGGCGTCGTGACGGCGCGGCCCGCCCCCGGCGTCGGGATCCGCCCGTGAACGCGGGGTCGGTCGTCTTCGACGGCGCGCTGTGGCTCGCCGTGCCGATCGCCCTGCTCGCGGGGCTCGTCTCGTTCCTCTCGCCGTGCGTCCTGCCGCTCGTCCCGGGCTACCTGGGCTTCCTCGGCGGCGCGGTCGACCCGTTGCGCGGCGCGGCACGCGGCACCCGCGCTGCGTCGTCGTCGACGGCGCGTTCCGGTCGTGGGCGACTGCTGCTCGGTGTCCTGCTGTTCATCGCCGGGTTCACGCTCGTCTTCGTGGCCATGGGAGTGCTCGCCGGATCGGTGGGCCGCTTCGTCGTGCAGTACCAAGACGTCATCACCCGCGTACTCGGCGTCGTCGTTATCCTCATGGGCTTCGTGTTCCTCGGGCTGGTCGGCTTCGCCCAGCGCACCGTCAAGCCGCAGGTGCGCACCGGGCTGGGGTTGGCCGGAGCGCCGCTTCTGGGCGTCGCGACGGGCATCGGCTGGGCACCCTGCATCGGCCCGACGTACACCGCGATCCTCTCGATCTCGCTCACCGGCGGCGACCCGGCGCGTGCCGTGCTGCTCGCCGTGGCGTACTCCCTCGGCCTGGGCATCCCTTTCCTCCTCCTCGCGATCGGCTTCGGCTGGGCGACGCGCTCGGTCGCGTTCCTGCGCCGTCACATTCGCGCGGTCAACATCGTCGGCGGTGTGCTTCTGGTGGTCCTCGGTCTTCTCATGGTCACCGGCGTCTGGACCTCGGTCATGTCGCAGCTGCAGGGGGTGATCGGCAGTGTCGAACTCCCGCTCTGACGTCACCGACCCGCTGCGTCCCGCCGATCACGCCGACGGCACCCCGGTCGCCCAGCCCGTTCTCGGCGTCGTCGGATGGCTTCGCTGGGGGTGGCGTCAGCTCACCAGCATGCGCACCGCGCTCGTCCTGCTGCTGCTGCTCGCCATCGCCGCGATTCCCGGCTCGATCGTGCCGCAGCGCACGGCCGACCCGAACGGCGTCACGCAGTTCCGCGCCGACCACCCCGACATCTTCCCGGTGCTCGACGGCATGCAGCTGTTCGACGTGTACTCGTCGGCCTGGTTCTCGGCGATCTACATCCTGCTGTTCATCTCGCTGATCGGGTGCGTCATCCCGCGCACGAAGCATCACTGGAAGGCCCTGCGCGCGCTTCCGCCGCGCACGCCCGCCCGCCTGTCGCGGCTCGACGACCACGCCGAGGGCTTCCGCGCGCTGCCCGAGGGCGCGGACGGGTCGACGGATGCCATGGGGGATGCCACGGTGCAGGCCCAGCGTGCCGTCGAGATTGCCCAGGCGCAGCTGCGCAAGGCCGGCTACCGCGTCGAGCGCTACGACACGCCCGCTCGCGGATCGGCGCCCGCCGTGGCATCCGTCTCTGCAGAGCGCGGCTACGCGCGAGAGACCGGCAACCTCGTCTTCCATGCGGCCCTCGTCGGCGTGCTGCTGTCGGTCGGCGTCGGCGGCGGCCTGACCTACACCGGGCAGACCGTCATCGTCGAAGGCGACAACTTCGTCAACTCGCTCGCCCTGGGCTACACCTCGTTCAACCCGGGCCGCTTCGTCGACACCGAGCACCTGCCGCCGTACTCGTTGACCCTCGACAGCTTCGACGTCTCGTACGTGCCGCCGGGGCAGCCGGGCCAGGGGATGGCGGGGTCGTTCGCCGCGAACCTCACGACGCAGGAGCCCGGGCACGACCCCGAGAAGAAGACGATCCGGGTGAACCACCCGGTCGACATGGCGGGCGACCGCGTCTACCTCATGGGGAACGGCTACGCTCCGACGATCACGGTGCGAAACCCTGCGGGCGATGTCGTCTTCCGTGAGGATGTCGCCTTCCTGCCGCAAGACACGAACATGACCTCGCTGGGTGTCGTCAAGGTGCCCGACGGGCTCGCCGAGCAGGTCGGGCTCGTCGGCTTCTTCTATCCGACCGCGGCGACCCTGCACACGGGGGCGTTCACGTCGGCCTATCCCGCTCTGGCCAGCCCGCTGCTGACCCTCGACGTCTACGCGGGAGACCTCGGGATCAACGACGGCACACCCCGGAACGTCTACGCGCTCGACACGAGCGGCATGACCCAGCTCACGGGTCGCTCGATCAACGTGAAGTCGCTCGAGCTCACGCCTGGCCAGACCGTGGCGCTGCCGAACGGTCTGGGATCGGTGACCTTCGACGATGCCTCCGCGAGCGGGGCGCGCGAGCAGGTCAAGCGCTACGTGTCGCTGTCGGTGCACCGCGACGTGGGGGCGCCGTTCGTCCTCGCCTTCGCCGTCATCGCCCTGCTCGGCCTGCTCGCCGCGCTCTTCGTGCCGCGCCGACGCATGTGGGTCAAGGCGACGCCGGATGCCGGTGGCATCCGGCTCGAGTACGCCGGGCTCGCCCGTGGCGAGGATCCCGCGATCGCCGTCGCCGTCGCCGACCTGCAGCGCGAGCACGAGAAGGGGATGGATGCCGCAGGCCTCGGGCGTTCCGAGGCATCCGCCACCCCCGCGGAGGCCACGGACGGCCCGTCCATCGCGGGACGCCCCGCGTAGACTGACACGCATGCCCGAAGCCGGTTTCTCGCTCGACAGCGTCTCGGTCCTGCTGGTCTGGACGGCGATCGCGATCTACGCCCTCGCCTTCATCGCCTACGCGGTCGACCTCGCCCGCCGCTCCGACCTCGCCGTCAAGGCGAAGGATGCCGCGACCCGCGACGGCGTCGCCGCGCGCCAGCTCGTCGGCGCGGGCGTGGGCGCCGCGGGAGCGACCGGGGCGGGCGATCAGTCGTCGATCGCACGGATCCGTGCGGAGGAGGTCGCGGCGGCGGCCGACCTCGAGGCGCGTCCCGGGGCACGTCAGCGCTACGTCTGGGCGAGGATCGGCACGTCGCTGACCGTGCTCGGCTTCCTCTTCCACGTCGCCGCCGACATCACGCGCGGCATCGCGGCCGGTCGCGTGCCGTGGTCGAACATGTACGAGTTCGCCCTGACCGGAACGATGCTGATCGTCTTCGTCTACCTGATCGTGCTGCTGCGCTACGACCTGCGCTTTCTCGGCACGTTCATCACGGGCCTCGTGACGGTGCTGCTGGGTGCCACCGCGATCTGGTTCTACACCATCGTCGTGCCCCTCTCCGACCCGCTCAAGAGCGTGTGGCTCGTCATCCACGTCTTCGTCGCGTCGCTCGCGACCGCCCTGTTCGCCCTCGCCTTCGCGCTGTCGGTCATGCAGCTGATGCAGGCGCGCCGCGAGCGTCTCGCGATCGCCGCCGACGCGACGGGAGCCGGCGCGGATGCCGACCGCCCCGTCCGGTCGGGTCCGCGGTTCCTGCGTACGCTCCCCTCGGCCGACATGCTCGAATCGCTCGCTTACCGCTTCGCCATCATCGGATTCATCTTCTGGACGTTCACCCTGATCGCCGGCTCGATCTGGGCCAACGACGCCTGGGGTCGCTACTGGGGCTTCGACACGAAGGAAGTGTGGACCTTCGTCATCTGGGTGCTCTACGCCGGGTACATCCACGCGCGGGCGACCCGCGGCTGGCGCGGCACCCGATCCGCGTGGCTCTCGATCATCGGCTTCACCGCCGTCATGTTCAACTTCACGATCGTGAACATGTTCTTCAAGGGGCTGCACGTCTACAGCGGTCTGAACTGACCGGCATCCGTCGCGCTGCTGCTGCTGCTGCTGTTGCGGCGGCTGTTGCGGTTGCGGATGCGGTGGCGTTCGCGCGGTGAGGGCGTGCGCAGCTCGCGAGAAACACCCGGGCGCGTGAGAAACCATGTCGGGCGTGGGAAACACCTGCGGGCGTGGTTTCTCGCACGGGGACGGGTTTCTCGTGTCGAGCGGCTTTTCGTGAGTTCCGACTGCACCGTGGCACGCGCGTCGTGTGCGTAGGGCGTCCTGCCTACATGCGCGTGAGAAACCATGTCGGGCGTGAGAAACACCCGCGGGCGTGGTTTCTCGCGCTGGGAGGCGTTTCTCGTGGCGGTCGGGCGCGCCGCAGCAGGTGCGGGCATGGATGCCTGCGCAGCGCGCCGCGTACGCGTGAGAAACCATGTCGGGCGTGAGAAACACGTGCGGGCGTGGTTTCTCGTGCGCGGATGCGTTTCTCGCGGTGGGGCGGCGTCCTCGTGGCGGGGAGAGGCTTCTCGTGACCTGCGGCCGCACCGCGGCACGCGCCCTGGGTGCGTGGCCATGGGGCATCCTGCCCGCATGCGCGCGAGAAACCATCTCGGGCGTGAGAAACACCTGTGGGCGTGGTTTCTCGCGCCGGGAGGTGTTTCTCGCGAGGGGCGGGCGCGCCGGGGCAGGTGCGGGCGTGGATGCCTGCGAAGCGCGCCGCGTACGCGCGAGAAACCATCTCGGGCGTGAGAAACACGTGCGGGCGTGGTTTCTCGCGCCGGGAGGTGTTTCTCGCGAGGGGCGGGCGCGCCGTGCCGCGCCGGGGCAGGTGCGGGCGTGGATGCCTGGGCAGCGCGCCGCGTACGCGTGAGAAACCATGTCGGGCGTGAGAAACACGTGCGGGCGTGGTTTCTCGCGCCGGGAGGTGTTTCTCGTGGCGAGTGGCGAGTGGCGAGTGGCGAGTGGCGCGCGTCAGACGCACGCGCAGAGACGACGGGGCGCAGAGACGACGGGGCGCAGGAACGACGGCGCGCAGAGACGGCGGCGCCGCCGGGCAGAATCTGCCGGGCGGCGCCGTCATTTGCCGTCGGGTAGGCGAGGGCGGTCGGATCAGGCGAGGGCGGCCGGGGTGTCGAGCAGCACACGCGCGGTGGTCGAGCGGCGTCGCGTGACCGCGATGATCGTGGCGACGAATGCCAGCGCGGCCCAGAGGACCATGCCGCCGATTCCCGCCCCGATTCCCGACGCCGAGGTGACGGTCCCCAACAGGGCGGTGTACGCCGGAGAGGTCGGCAGCACGCCGGCGACCCCGGCGAGGATGCCAGGGATCGTGGAGACGATCCCGGTGGCCAGCGCCATCACGCCCACGAGCGCCGACACCCAGCGTCCTGCGCCTCCGAACACGGCGACGAGCGCCTGGTTCACAGCGGCGAAGGCGACGCCCGCGACGACGCACAGGCCCCCGAAAGCGAGGAGAGTCCCGACGTCGTACTTCGCGGCGATCTGAGCGACTCCGGCGACGAGCACGCCCTGCGCGGCGCCGATCGCGGCGGCGGGGGCGAGGCTCCGCAGCGCCAGCGTCGCCGACGAGCGGCGCGAGCTGAGCGCGTGCCGGGGCACGGCCTGAAGCGGGACGAACGTCGCGAGAGACCCGAACCACAGGGCGATCACGGCGAGCAGCGGAATGGCCGCGGCACCGAACAGCGTCGTGCCGAGACCCGAGGTCGTCACCGGGTCGGCGACGACCTTCGCCGTCGAGTCGGCCTGCTGCTGCGAGTAGGTCGGGATCTGCGAGACCGCCGTGTCGAGACCTCCGGCGAGCGAGCCGGCGCCCGTCGCGAGCTGGTTCACCCCGGTCGCCAGCGACCCGGCGCCCGTGGAGAGATCCGACGTCCCCTGGGCGAGCCCGGCCGATCCGCTCGCGAGCTGCGAGACCCCGTCGGACAGCGACGAGGCGCCCGCGGCGAGCTGGTCGGCGCCCGAGGCGAGCCCGTTCGCTCCGGCCTGCAGCTGACGCGCGCCGTTCGCCGCGGTCGTGAGCCCCGCACTCGTCTGCGTCATGAGCTGGTCGATGCCGCCTGCCGTGAGGCCCGCGGCGTACTGTGCCGTGCCCGCTGCGCGGCCGACCGCCGCGACGGTGCCGTCGGCGGGAGTCTTGCTCTCCGGGTCGCCGATCAGAGCCACGATCTGCCCGCACAGCTGATCCGAACCGCCCTCCTTCGCGCAGCTCGCGGCGATGGCACCGATCTCTCTGCCCAACGCCTTCGTCTGCGCCACGGCGGCACCGGCGGCACCCGTCGTCGCGGCCGCGCCCCCCTTCAGGTCGGGGTCGACGACCTTCGCCGCCGTCGTGTCGAGAGCGGATGCCAGGTCGCCGATGCCGCCGCTCAGCTGACGTGCGCCGCCGGCGAGCTGGCTCGCTCCCGACGGCAGCTGCGCCGCGCCGGCGGATGCCTGCTCGGCACCCGCGGCGAGCTGCGCCGCACCGGTCGAGAGCTGTGCGACGCCGTCGGCCAGCTGCGTCGCACCGCTCCCGGCCTGCTGGGCGCCGGTGGTCAGCTGGTGCGCGCCCGAGGCGGCCTGACCCAGCTGGTCGTGCAGGTTCGTGAAGCCCATGAGGACGTTGCTGAGATAGCGCTCCGAGACCGCGCCGCCGAACACGGATGCCGCGGTCTGCGTGATCTGCGCCGTGATGACGTCGTCGGCGACGCGGGCGTCGGGCGCCGTCTGCACCTGGATCGTCGCCTTCTGCGGAGAGCCGCCGGGAACCGTGGAGGTCGCCGAGGCCGAGAAGTCCTTCGGGATCGTGATGACGGCGCTGTAGGTGCCGTTCGCGAGTCCCTCCGAGGCATCCTCATCGTTCGAAATCACCCAGTCGAGGTTGCTCGGCACCTGATCGGACCCGGCGACGAGGCCGGCCGAGAGCTGACGGCCGAGCGGTGCCATCTGCCCGTTGATCGTGACCGGCTGGTCGTCGTTCACGATCGCGGCGCGGACGTTCCCGAGCCGTTCGGTGGGGTTGTAGAGCGCGGCGACGAGGATGCCGCCGATGACGACGGGGAGCAGCAGCACACCGACCACCGTCAGCCAGGTGACGGGGCGACGGGTGCGGGCGCGTTCGAGGAAAGTCATGCGGAGATCACCTTCGTGGGGGAGTCGGTGGAACCGGACGAGAGGGCGAGCGCGGTCACGCTCGGACGGTGGGCGTCGGCGAAGAACTCGAGGGCGGCGCCCTCGTGACGCGTCGACGCGACGATGGTGAGCGGATGCCCGTGGTCGCCGCGGCGTGCCGCGGCGCGCTCCGTGGCATCCCGCACGAGCGCGGCGGCCTGATCGCGGTCGGCCCCCACGAGGGAGTCGACGCCGTCGATCACGACCAGGGTCGTTCCGCGCGAGAGCGCGCGCCGCAGCTCGACGAGCGGGTCGGCGGCGCCGTCGAGCATCGCAAGGCCGACGTGCGCGCGCACCCACGGGGCACGGCCGGGAAGGAGGTGCCCGGCGACCCGCAACCGGCCCTCGCTCGGATCGATGCGCCCGGCGATGGTGAGCGCGAAGGCGCGGCCGATCCGGGGATCGGGCGAGGTGACGACGAGGGTGCCGCCCTGATCGAGCCGCACCGACGCATCGCGGAAGAGCACCTCGGAGTCGTCGCCAGCCGTGCGCAGGGCGAGTGCGTCCGCGGCCAGAGCGCCCGTGTAACCCGGTTCGGGCCACGCGGTGAGGGCCAGCTCACGCTCGACGGCCTCGCCCTCGATGTCGAAGTGGGGGAGGACGCGGTCGAGCCAACGCGGCATCCACCACGCCTTGTCGCCGAGCAGGGTCATGATGGCCGGGCCGAGCGTCATGCGGACGAGGAAGGCGTCCACCGCGATGCCGACGGCGAGGCCCAACGCGATGGGTTTGATCGACGTGTCGCCCTCCGGGATGAACGCCGCGAAGACGGCGAACATGATGACGGCGGCGGCGGTCACCACCCGCGCCGACGCCGTGAATCCGCTGCGCACCGCGGCGAGCGCCATCGCCCGGGTCCCCTTTCCGCCGTTGTCACGGCGAGCGTGCACGAAGTCCTCGCGCATGCGCGAGACGAGGAAGACCTCGTAGTCCATCGCGAGGCCGAACAGCACGCCCATCAGGATGATCGGCATGAAGCTGATCACCGGCCCCGTGCGGGTGACATGCAGCGCGTCGGCAAGCCAGCCCCACTCGAAGACCGCGGCGACCGCGCCGAAGGCGGCGAGGATCGACAGCAGATAGCCGAGCGTCGCCTTCAGCGGCACCCAGATCGAGCGGAACACGATCATCAGCAGCACGAACGACAGACCGACCACGAAGAGGCCGAAGGGAAGGAGCGCGGCGCCGAGTCGGTCGGAGATGTCGATCGCGATGGCCGTGTAGCCGGTGACCTTCAGATCGATCCCGTAGGTCTTCTGCCACTCGTCGTGGTGGGCGCGCAGAGTGCGCACGAGGTCAGCGGTCTCGGGTGAATCGGGCGCCGTCGTCGGCACGATCTGCACGAGGCCCGTGTCGGCGGTCTGGTTCGGCGTCGAGATCGCCACGCGCTCCACGCCCGGGATCTTCTCGACGTCGGACTTGAGGTCGGCCATGAGCGTCAGCGGGTCGGTCGAGGTCACGATCGTGCCGGTGAGGATCAGCGGGCCGTTGGACCCGGGGCCGAAGTGCTCCGCCGTGAGGTCGTACGCCTGCCGCGCCTGGCTCGAGGCGGGCTGCATGCCCGCGTTCGGCAGGGCGAGCTGCAGGCTCGACGCGGGAATCGCGATGATCCCGAGGGTGAGGACCACGGCGAGTGTCGTGACGACGGGATGCCGCGTGACGAACGCGATCCAGGGGTTGGTGCGGCCGGGCTTCGCCGGGGCGGCGGGGGCGTCCGCCGGAGCGGAGGCGAGCGTGGCATCCGACGGCTCGGTCGCCTCGTCACCGGCTGCGGCTGCGGGGCTCGACGCCTGAGCCTTCCGCGTGCGGCGCCGACCGAGCGGGACGCCGTGGCCGAGGGCGTAGCCCCACCCGGCGACGCGGCCCTTCGCGAACCCGAGCAGCGCCGGGGTGAGGGTGACCGCGACGACGACCGCCACCGCCACGGCCGCCGCAGCGGCGAGGCCCATCGTCGTGAGGAACGGGATGCCGGCGAAGCCCAGTCCGACGAGAGCGATGAGGACCGTGACCCCGGCGAACAGGACCGCCGAGCCGGCCGTGCCGGTGGCGCGAGCGGCGGACTCCTCCGGGTCGACACCGGCGCGCACCTGGTCTTGATGTCGGGCGACGATGAACAGCGCGTAGTCGATGCCGACGGCGAGACCCAGCATGATCGCGAGCATCGGGGTGGTCGAGGACACCGTCGCTACGGCCGTCGAGGCGTAGATGAGCACGATCGACAGGACCACGCCGATGATCGCGCTGACGAGGGGGAAGAACGCCACCGCCAGGGAGCGGAAGGTGACGATCAGCACGAACAGGGCGATGAGGACGCCGACGGCTTCGACGATCGACAGCGCCGGCAACGAGGTCGAGAACAGGTCGCCGCCGACGACCACCGTCGAGCCCGGCGGAAGCTCGGAGCCGAGAGAGGTCGACGTGTCCTCCAGGGCGGTCTTCGTCGCGGCCGGGACGTCGGTCACGTTCCCCTGGAACTGCAGGCGGATCAGAGCCGCATTGCCGTCGTCGCTGACCATGCCCGCGACGTTCTTGTCGAAGGGATCGGTGACGGCGAGAACCCCGTCGAGGGTGCCGAGCTGTGAGACCGTCGCGGCGATGTCGTCTCGGTAGGGTGCATCCGTCACGCGCTGGCCGGGCGCGGCGACGACGACGTACTGCGCGCTCGTGCCGCTCGCCTGCGGGAACGTGCGGTTCAGGAGTTCGATGCCCTCTTGACCCTCGGTGCCGGGGATCGCGAAGGAGTTGTCGAAACCCTTCACCGTTCCGGTCGCGACGCCGACCCCGACCGCGCCGCCGGCGACGACGAGCAGCAGGAGCCACGAGACGAGGACGCGCCAGGAATGGCGGTAACTCCAATGGCCGAGGGAGTACAGGAGAGTGGACACGCGTGCTCCGGTTTCGCAAGAGTGGTGGAACGGATGAACGGGATCTTCCCGATACAGCGCTGTATCCGATACACAGATGTATCCTAAGCTCAGAAAGACGTGCAACCCTGAACAGTCGATGTGGATGCGATGACGGGCTCGATGCCGGTCGATTTCGAGAGGAGGATGCGACGTGGACGACACCGACGACCGGGCGGTGACGAGCCGACCCGCGAGCCAGCGACGCGAGCAGACGCGCGCGCGACTGCTGCACGCGGCGCATCTCGTTTTCGCCGAGGTGGGCATGGACGCGGCATCCGTCGAAGCCATCTGCGAGCGCGCCGGGTTCACCCGCGGCGCGTTCTACTCGAACTTCGAGTCGAAGGACGAGCTGTTCCTCGAACTCATCACGCAGCTGTCCGATGCGAAGCTCGACGCCGTGGCGAGCCGGGTGGAACGCCTGCAACCGGACGGGCCCATCGACGTGTCGGAGCTGGTCGGTCGGCTGGGCGCCCCCTTCGGAGAGGGCATCGATCCGCAGCTGCTCACCGAGATCCGGGTGCAGGCGATGCGCGATCCGAGAGTCGCCGAAGCCTTCCTGGGGCTCGAGCGCCGCGTGATCGCTCGCATCCAGGGCTTTCTCGAGCACATCATGTCGACGTACGGGATGCGGCTGCGGATCCCCGTCGCCGACGCCGCGCGGATCCTGGTCGACGTCTCGAACGAGACCTGTGCGGTCGCCGCCATGAGAGGACAGGACCCCGACGAGATCGCCGACGCGCTGCGCCGACGACTCGACATCCTGGTGGTCGCTCTCGTCACCGAGGACAGCGCGCACCTCTTCCGCTGAACCGCGCCGGTGCGCGTCGGGATCCGGTGACGCCGTGGCGCTCAGCGCGTGGTGCGTGGCGCTCGCGCGGCGCCTGACGACCGTGATCCGCGTCGCGGCTGCTCGGATCAGAGCAGTGCAGCGCACCTCTCCACGCGCGCCAGCCACCATCGCCGACGCTCGGGAGTCGCGGCGTGGCGGCGGAGCAGGGCGGCATCCGGCTCGATTCGCTCGACGGGGAGCACACCGCCGCGCGGACGGAGCGGGCGGGTCGTCACGTCGGCGGCGAGAAGCGAGGCTGTGCCGAGGCCGCAGTCGTAGGGAAGCTCGGGAAGGGCAGCTGCGAGAGCGACCCCCATCGACAGGCCGATGCTCGTGTCGAGGGCGCTGGAGACCACGGCAGGCAGCCCCGCCTCGGCGACGATCGAGGCGGCCCGGGCGACCCCGCCGAGTGGCTGAGCCTTCACCACGAGGAGATCGGCCGCTCCCGCCCGGGCGACGGCGAGCGGGTCGGATGCCTTCCGGACGCTCTCGTCGGCGGCGATCGGGATGTCCCAGTCCGCCGCGCGGGCGCGCAGGTCGGCGAGCTCATCGACGCTGGCGCACGGCTGCTCGACGTACTCGAGGTCGAACTCCGCGAGAGCGTGCAGGGCCCGCTCGGCCTCGTCGAGGTTCCACCCGCCGTTCGCATCGATCCGGACGCGGCCCTCCGGTCCCATCGCGGCGCGGACCGCGCGCACCCGGGCGACGTCGTCGGCCAGCCGCTGACCGCGTTCGGCGACCTTGACCTTGGCGGTGCGGCATCCGTCGAACCGCGCCAAGACAGCGGCGACCTCCTCGGGTGCGACCGCCGGGACCGTCGCGTTGACCGGCACCGTCGCGCGCCGCGGGGACGGCGTGGAGGCCCAGCCGAAGTCGATCGCGGCGGCGAGCCAGACCGCCGCCTCGGCATCCTCGTACTCGAGGAAGGGCGAGAACTCGGTCCATCCCTCCGGGCCCTCCCACAGCACTGCTTCGCGCAGATCGACCCCGCGGAATCGGGTGACGAGAGGCAGCGACACGACGTGCGCGGTGCGGAGCAGTGTGTCCAGCGAGGGCGTCATGGCATCCATGATCCTCCCCACGCGACGACGGCGTTGCCTCGGGCCCTGGTCGGCGGGGTTTTCGGGGGCCTTGCCCGCCAAACTGCAGGAGCGGGTGGGACTTCTGAGGCTGGAGAGGCTGCTGTGGCATGGGATTCGCCGTCACTCCTGCACGTGCGGGCCCAGCCGGCGGACGGGATGGTGCTGCGGGCGCCTTGCCCGCCAAAGGCGCGCATCGTCCCGGCCTGCCCGCCGCTCGTTTCTCGGGCCGAGAAACCACTCTCGTCACGAGAAACCAGTGCACGAGTGGTTTCTCGTGACGTGGGTGGTTTCTCACGGGTCGCCACGAGCACGCGGCGAGTCACGCGCGGCCCGGCGCGGCGGCGCGCGGGCGGGGGCTAGGCGAGTGCGGCGGCGGAATGGGGGCGGCGCAACAGGCTGGATGCCCCGATGACCGCGAGCCCGACGAGTGCCGCGAGGCTCACGGCGTACAGCGGCAGCGACCACGGCGAGTGATCGCCTCCGCCGATGTTGAAGGTGTCGGCGAGACCCATGCCGACGCCGAAGGAGGCCCAGAAGTAGCCGGGAGCTCCCAGCACGAGAAGCGCCAGGTAGGCGGCGACGGTCGTGATCGCGGGGGTCCCGGTCGAGATGACGACGAGGAACATTCCGACCGCGAGCAGCACGCCGACGCCGAGCGGCGCGTAGACGCTCGCGGGGCCCGTCCACTGCTCGGCCGCGGTCATCGCGGCGTGGACATCGCCGACCGACATCCCCGGCACGGCGGCGAGCGGGTTGAGGACGAGGATCTGGAATGCAGCCCACGCGGCGTAGGCGACGACGAGCAGCGTGCCGAGGGCGGCGAGGCCGACGGCGGACCGGGTCGGCGTGTTCATGAGCACAGTCTGACGGATGCCTGCAGGCATGACCAGGCCGGGCCCGCGCCCGCCGCCGGTGTGCGTCCGCGGACGGGGCTCAGTCGTTCTGCAGGGTGGGGCGGATCAGCAGCTCGTTGATCGTCTGGCGCCGCGGTCGGGTCACGATGTAGCGGACCGCCT
The DNA here is from genome assembly GCF_016907295.1 of Microbacterium dextranolyticum. NCBI lineage: Bacteria > Bacillati > Actinomycetota > Actinomycetes > Micrococcales > Microbacteriaceae > Microbacterium > Microbacterium dextranolyticum. The sequence continues at coordinate 2,636,616 of NZ_JAFBBR010000001.1, read as the reverse complement.
CGGCGATGTCATCGGCCTGCAGGGGGTCGAGGGTGCGCATCCGGTCGATGTTCCCCTCGCGCACTCCGTCGCGGATGTGGTCGCGCAGCTCGGTGTCGACGGCGCCGGGCTCGACGAGGGCCATCCGCACGTACCGGGCGCTGAACTCCTGCCGGAACGATTCGCTGAACGCGCCGAGGCCGTGTTTGGTGAGGTTGTAGACGGCCGAGCCCCGTTTGACCTGTCGTCCGGCGGTCGACGAGAGGTTCACGATGTCGGCGACGCGGCGCGGATCGTCGGCGGCGGATGCCAGCAGGTGCGGGAGTGCGGCCTTCGTCATCGACAGTGCGGCCGTGAGGTTCAGGTCGATCATGCGGTCCCACTCGTCGATCGGCGCCTGCTCGATGGGACCGACGAGCATGACACCGGCATTGTTGACGAGAATGTCGAGGCGCCCGAACTCGCCGACGGTGCGGGCGACGGCGGCCTCGGCCTGGGCCCGGTCGGTGATGTCGGCGACGATCGCCGCGGCGCGGCCCCCTGCGGCGGTGATCTCGCTCGCCAGCGTGTGCAGCCGATCGATCCGACGCGCGATGAGGGCGACGGCCGCGCCCTCATCGGCCAGGGCGCGAGCGGTGGCAGCGCCGATCCCGCTGGATGCCCCGGTGATCAGTGCGACGGTGCCTTCGAGAGCGCTCATGGCTGTCACGCTAGCCCGCCCGCGACGGGTGCCGCCGAGCCGGAGGACGTCAGAAAACCTGCGTGCCGCACATCCCGCAGACGCCCGTGGCGGGCACCTGCACGAAGCAGTCGGGGCAGAACACCGCGGGCCGCTCGGGGATCGTCGGTGCGGCCACCTTGCGCGGCGCAGCGGACGACGCCGCCCGGGTGCGCCGCGCCCGTTCGGGAGCAGCGGCGGGAGCGGGGGCGAGCTTCGGGGTCGGCTTGTGGTCGGCGCAGTAGAAGCGGACGAACCCGGCGGGGTTGGTCGGATGCCGGTGCTTGACGACCCACAGGGCTTCGCGCGGCCACGGCTCGCTTTCGGGTCCGCACCCGGCGCACCGGGTCGGGTCGCCGGGAACCGCGTCCGCCGCCGCGACGGGGAGCTCGAACGGGAGGGCATCCCGCCAGTCGGAGGAGTTGCGGATCTGCACGACGAGCCCTTCCGGCGGCATCCGTTCGGGGGAGATGCGCCGTCCCTCATTGTCCCATGCCGTCCGTGCCGCCGGTGCGGCCGGGGCCTGGCGCGCATCGGTGCGGCACACCCGCCGCGCACCGGTCCGGCCTTGCGCACTCAGAGCTGTGGCAGCGGGCGCGGGGCGTCCGGGGCGGAGGACGTATCGAGCGGCGCGATTGTGCACGTGTAGCGGGGGCGCTCCGGCCAGCGCGGGTCACGCGGTGCCGGAGCGATCGCGAAGCCGAGCCGTCGGTAGAACCCGACGGCGTCGTCGTCCGTGCCCGCGTGGAGCTCGAGGTGCGGTGCACTGTGTCGGGCGGCGTCGACGAGCCGCGATCCGAGGCCGTCGGCTCTCGCGGTGTCGGCCACCGCGATGTAGTGCAGCTCGAGGTACCCGTCTCGCTCGTCGAAGGCCGCGAAACCGCTGACCTCGGAGGGGACCGCTCCGATCACTCGGAGCGAGGGGAGTTCGTCGTCGCGGATGCGGCGCAGCGCCTCGGTCTCGACGCCCGCAGCCTCCCACAGCAGAGCGAGGAACGGAGCCGATCCGATCTCCGCCGCCGTGAGCGGCCGGATCTCCGGCCCTTCCGTCGCGACGTCGACGAAATGCTCGACGGCCGGGAACGGTGTGGAAAAGGGATTCAGCAGCTCGCGCCAGCGCTCGTACTCGCGCGATCGACGGAAGCCCTGAGTGTGCGCCTCGACGCTGTCCCACTCGACGAGCAAGAGGTAGGCGGACGGCGTCTCGATGCTGCGCCGGAGGGTGACCGAGCGGCACCCCGGCTGGTACTCGATCAGAGGACGCGCGGTGGCGAAGGCCCGCTCGAAATCAATCTCCTGGCCCGGCCGGATCGGAAGGACGGCATGTTCGAGGATCATCCTCCGACTCTATGTGCGGGTCGGTCGGGCGGCCTCCCGCACCGGGGAGGGCCCCGTACCCGGGCCCGCGGGCATCGCCCCGCGTAGGCTGGCCGGGTGACCGACGCCTTCGTCTCCGACCTGTTCGACGCCGCGGAATGGATGCTCGCCCCGGGCGCCGAGGCCTACACCGACATCACGGCGCACACCTCGACCGACGGGCGCATCGCGCGGATCGCGTTCGACCGTCCCGAGGTGCGCAACGCCTTCCGGCCGCACACCGTCGACGAGCTGTATCGCGCGCTCGACATCGCCCGGCAGGACCCGAAGATCGGCGTCGTCCTGCTCACCGGCAACGGCCCGAGCCCGAAGGACGGCGGGTGGGCGTTCTGCTCGGGTGGCGATCAGCGCATCCGCGGACGTGACGGCTACACGTACGCGGCCGACGATGCGACGGCTCCCGACCCGGCGCGCGCGGGGCGTCTGCACATCCTCGAGGTCCAGCGGCTGATCCGCTTCATGCCGAAGGTCGTGATCGCCGTGATCCCCGGGTGGGCGGCGGGCGGCGGGCATTCGCTGCACATCGTCTGCGATCTGTCCGTGGCATCCGCCGAACACGGCCGGTTCAAGCAGACCGACGCCGACGTCGGGTCGTTCGACGCCGGCTACGGGTCGGCGTACATGGCCCGTCAGGTGGGGCAGAAGGTCGCGCGCGAGGTGTTCTTCCTCGCCGAGGAGTACTCGGCCCAGCGGGCGCACGAGATGGGCGCGGTGAACCGCGTCGTGCCGCACGCGGAGCTCGAGCGCGAGGCGATCGCGATGGCGCGGACGATCCTCGGCAAGTCGCCGACGGCGATCCGCATGCTGAAGTTCGCCTTCAACGCGATCGACGACGGCATGGTCGGCCAGCAGGTGTTCGCCGGCGAGGCGACGCGCCTCGCCTACGGCACTGACGAGGCCGTCGAGGGCCGCGACGCGTTCCTCGAGAAGCGCGACCCGGACTGGTCTCCCTACCCCTACCACTACTGACGCCCCTGATCCCGCCGCCCGCGTCGGCGTCGCCGGTCTCCGCGAGACTGCGCATATGTACGCTTTTGCGGCGCGTAACGTGACATACGGGAGGTTTCGCGGGATGCAGATCGAGCCGGTGGATGCCACGGACGCCCGTGCCGTCCTGCGTGGGCTGCGGGGCGCGGTGCTGGGTGCGGGGCCCGCGATCGCGCTCGGCGGCGCTGGTGTTAAGCCGGGTGCAGGTCCGGGCCCGGGTGCGGGCGCGGGCCCCGACTCGAGCCTGGATCCGGGGGCAAATGCGGGCGGGGGCCCCGGCTCGCGCGCGCCGGTGCCGGGGGACGCTCCCGCGGGAACGGCGGTCGTGGTGACGACCTCGGGATCGACGGGATACCCGAAATCCGTCGTACTGAGCCGTTCGGCCCTCACCTCCTCGGCTCTCGCGACCGCCGACCGCATCGGCTCGGGTGCCTGGCTGCTGGCGCTGCCGCCCGGCTACATTGCGGGGGTGCAGGTGCTCGTGCGGTCGCTGATCGCGGGGCGCGAGCCCGCGATCCTCGCCGGGTCGTTCTCGGCACATGCATTCGCTGCGGCCGCCGCGGCCATGGCCTCGAGCGAGGGAGGTCGCCGCGTCCCGACCTATACGTCGCTCGTTCCCGCCCAGCTGCAGACGATCCTCGCCGATCCCGATCCGGCGCCGACCCGCGCGCTCGCCGGCTTCGCGGCGGTGCTCGTCGGCGGTCAGGCCCTCGCCCCCGCGCTGGCGGAACGCGCCGCCGCGGCGGGCGTCTCCTTCGTGCGCACGTACGGATCGAGTGAGACGGCGGGCGGCTGCGTCTACGACGGCGTCCCACTGGAGGGCACCCGGATCCGCGTCGTCGACGGCGAGGTGCAGCTGTCGGGTCCGACGCTCGCCGACGGATACCTCGACGACCCTGAGCGCACGGCCGCCGCGTTCGTCCGGGACGCCGACGGTGCGCGCTGGTATCGGACGGGCGATACCGGAGAGTTCGACGACGGATGCCTGCGCGTCACCGGTCGACTCGACGACGTCATCGTCTCGGGTGGGGTCAACGTCGCGCTGAGCCGCGTCGCGCACGTCGTGCGCGCGCTGCCCGGGTTCGACGACGCCGTCGTCGTGCCCGTCCCGGACGAGCGGTGGGGGCAGGCATCCGTCGTCGTTTCCGCGGGCCTCGCGGCGCATCGGCCCGACGCGCTCGACATCGTGCGCGCCGCCGTCGAAGGGGCGATCGGCAAGGTCGCCCGGCCGTGCGGGGTCGTGCCGGTCGACGGCATTCCGCTGCTGCCGAGCGGCAAGCCGGACCGCACGGCTCTTCGGGCGCTCGCCGCCGACCGAGCGCTCGGCCGCTGACACGCGGTTCCGGGCCGGATCCCGCCCGGGACGAGACGATGTGCGGCGTGACCGCGACGCGGGCGCGAGGCGCGGCGGACACGTGCGGCGGCAACGCGGCGCTCGCCGCAGCGCAGCGGGCGGATGCCCGTCGGGACCCTCCGATGCCCCATCCGGTGGGCACATGCACGCGCGGGCATAGGATGCTCGGGTGGCAGGCAGCACCCGTAAGAAGAAGCACTCCGGATCGTCGGCGGCGCGGCGCAAGCCCGGCGGCAACCCGCAGAAGGCGCACGCGCCGCGTGATCCAGCGCACGTCGAGAAGGCGACGATCCGCGACTGGATCGGCGCCGCCCGGCTGCGCACCCTGCCGCTCGCCGTCGCCCCCGTCGTGCTCGGTACAGGAGCCGCTCTCACCGAGCGCAGCGACCTGCACGGCGTGATCGCGCTGTGCTGCCTCGTCGTCGCGGTCGCGATCCAGATCGGCGTCAATTACGCCAACGACTACAGCGACGGCATCCGCGGCACCGACGACCACCGCGTCGGTCCCGCGCGCCTGACCGCATCGCGCAAAGCCTCGCCGCGCGCCGTGCTGACCGCCGCCCTCGTCTCGTTCGCCGTCGCGGCCGTCGCCGGCCTCGCGATCGTCGTGCGCACGGGGCACTGGTGGATGCTGCTCGTGGGGACCGTGTGCCTGGTCGCCGCATGGTTCTACACCGGCGGCAAGCATCCCTACGGATACGCCGGCCTCGGCGAGCTGTTCGTGTTCGTCTTCTTCGGCCTCGTCGCCACCGCGGGAACCACGTTCGTGCAGACCGGAGGCGTCTCGCAGGAGTCCTGGCTCGCGGGCGTCGCGGCGGGACTGCTCGCCTGCGCCGTGCTGCTCGCGAACAACCTGCGCGACATCGACCAGGACCGCCTCGCCGGCAAGCGCACGCTCACGGTGCGGATCGGGCGCCGCGCCACGCAGGTGCTGTTCACGCTCCTCGTGCTCGCCCCGTTCGCGATCGTCGTGCTGCTGGCGCCGTTCTACCCGCTGGCCTGGCTGGCGCTGCTCGCGCTCATCCCGGCGGCGTGCGCGATCCTCATCGTGTGGACCTACCGCCAGCCCCGTGAACTGGTCGTCGCGCTGAGCCTCACGTCGCTGACGTCACTCGCCCTGGCCGCCCTGCTCTTCTGGGCATTCGTCGACTGACGGCGGCGCGCCGAGCTCAGCTCTTCTCGGACTCCGTCGCGGCGTCCTCGATGTCCTCGTCGGTGGCGCGGCGGGGGCGACGTGCGGCCATGCCCTCGGTCATCGCACCGAGCGGCCGACGCAGGAACAGCATCGACAGGCTGAGGCCGATCAAAGCGGCGAAGATGGCCGAGAGCCAGTAGAACTCCCGCATGACCGGCAGCAGCATCATGATGCCGAACGGCACGAGGAAGGCGGCGAGTCGCAGGACGGTGTAGACGAGGGTCGAGCGAACGCGCATGTCTCCAGCTTACGCGCGGCGTGCGGCGGTGCCCACGCCCGCCGCCCACCTCGGTCACGCGCCTAAGATGGGACGATGGTGCGCATCCTGCTCCCGGCGCTGCTGCTGCTGATCGCGTTCTGGGTCTACAGCATCGTCGACTGCGCGCTGCTGCCTCCCACGCGCCACCGCGGTGTGAACAAGCCCGTGTGGCTGCTCATCGTCGTCCTGTTGCCGGTGCTCGGCGGCATCCTCTGGTTCGTCGTGGGGCGGGGGCGACTGAACCCACAGCCGCTCAACCGGGCGCCCGATGACGATCCCGACTTCCTCGGGAGCATCGGCACGATCAGCGACCAGGACGAGCGGATCCGCCGGCTCGAGGCCGAGCTGGCCGCCCTGGACGCGGAAGACCCCGATCAAGACGGTCCCGGCTCCGCGCGCGGAACGGGTCCGGCCGACACGGCTGCGCCGGCGACCGACGACGACGGCGAGGGGCCCTCCCGCGGAGCGCGCGGCTGAGATGGACTCTTCTCGTCGGGCGGCGCCCGCGACAGACGCCGCCGCCGCCCTGCTCGGCCGCCTCGTGGAGCTCGGGGTCCGTCACTTTGTGGTGAGCCCGGGTTCGCGCTCTCAAGCGCTCGCCCTGGTGGTCGCCGAGCTCGAAGAGCGGGGCGCGGCATCCGTGCACGTGCGCATCGACGAACGCGTCGCCGGGTTCACCGCCCTCGGCATCGGCCGCGAGAGTCGGATGCCCGCCGCCGTCATCTGCACGTCGGGCACCGCGGTCGCGAACCTGCTGCCGGCGGCGCTCGAGGCGTTCCACGCGGGCATCCCGATGCTGCTGCTGACCGCCGACCGGCCGCCCGAGCTGCGCGGCGTCGGCGCCAACCAGACCACCCGCCAGCCGGGCATGTTCGCCCCGAGCGTCCGGTTCGAGACCGATCTGCCGGTGCCCGACGAGATCGACGAGGACGGCACGGGGGCGCAGTCCGCGATGCTCCGCCGCGTCGCCGAAGAGTCCGTCGCCGCCGCGCTCGGCGCCGGCACGCGCCAGGCCGGTCCGGTGCATCTGAACCTGCCCTCGCGCGAGCCGCTGGCCGGCGAGGTGCCGGCCTGGCTGGGGATGCCGACGATCGAGCTGTCGGCGATCGAGCCCGGCCCGGATGACGTTCCTGTCGAGGCCCCGCCCGCGGCCCCCGACCCCTCGGGTGCGCTCTACCAGGGCGGCGGCGGGATCGGCGAGGCCAACCAGCCGACCGATCCCGACGTCGACCCGCACGTGCTGGTACGAGGCCCGCGCACGATCGTCGTCGCCGGTGCGGATGCCGGGGCGGCCGCGGAGACCCTCGCGCACGCGGGCGGGTGGCCGCTCGTGGCCGAGATCGTCTCGGGGGCCCGCTTCGGGCGGAACCTCGTGCACGGGTACCGGAGCCTGCTCGCCGATCCCGATCTCGGCGGACGGATCGAACGGGTCGTCGTCTTCGGGCATCCGACGCTCAGCCGTGAGGTGACGGCACTGCTGTCGGATCCGGAGGTGGAGGTGTTCGCGGTGCGCGGTCCGGGCGAGCCGCTCAACCTCAATGAGGCGACGACGGCGGTCGATGCCGTCATCGCGGCGGTCGGCGAGTTCGACCGCGAGTGGTTCGGCGCGTGGATGCGGGCATCGCGGGCGGCGGCCGTCGATCTCGCTCCGGCCGCGCCCGACGCCGATGCGCTCGCGTCGGCCGTGCCGAGCGAGCGGCTCGGCGCGATCTCTGCCGAGCTGGGCGTGCTGCGCGCCCCGATCGATCGCGCCGCCCTCGTCGATGCCGTCTGGCGGGCCACCTGGCCGCACGACCGGCTGCTGTTCGCCTCGTCGAGGCTCGTGCGTGTCGCCGACCAGCTGCTGGCGGGCAAGAAAGTGCCGGTCCATGCGAATCGTGGCCTCGCCGGCATCGACGGCACGATCGCGACGGGCATGGGCATCGCGCTCGTGAGCCAATCCGGGGGTGTGGCCGGGGTGACACGCGTCGTCTCGGGCGACCTTGCGTTCCTGCACGACGTCGGCGGCCTGCTGCTGCCGGTGGGCGAGCAGGCGCCCCGAATCCAGGTGATCGTCGGCAACGACGGCGGCGGCACCATCTTCGACGGGCTCGAGGTCGCGCAGACGGCGACGCCGGCGGCGATGGAGCGCGTTCTGTACACCCCACAGGCGGTGGCGATCGACCGGCTCGCCTCCGCGTACGGCTGGGAGTACGTGCGCGCGACCACGCGTGCCGAGCTCGACCAGGCTCTCACCGGTCCGGTCGCGGGACGGCAGATCGTCGAGGTCGCCCTCGCGCGCTGACCGCGCAGGCCGCGCCGTGTCTCGACGCGGCGACCGTGCCGCGCTGTGCCTCGACGCGGCGTGGATCGCGCCACGCGGCGCCCGCGGCATCCGACACGGCACGCGGTCGGCCAGGATGGGGCCATGACTGCGAAGAGCCAGACCCACTGGTCAGGAGAGCCCGCCGAACTGCTGCGCGCCGGCGAGGGCTTCCGGCTGGCCGATGTCGATCCGGACGCGACGCCCGGCTACGAGGGCGGCAAGAAGAACGGTCGCGACGACCTCGCCGCCGGAGCCGATCAGCTCGACGATCTGCAAGAGCGGCTGTTCGCGCAGAGCCGTGTCGTCGACGGAACGCCATCGGTGCTGCTCGTGCTGCAGGCGATGGACTCTGCGGGCAAGGGCGGGATCGTCCGCCACGTCGTCGGCTCGGTCGATCCGCAGGGCGTCTCGCTCGCCGCGTTCAAGAAGCCGACCTCCGAAGAGCTGGCGCACGACTTCCTCTGGCGCATCGAGAAGCGGGTTCCCGAGCCCGGCTACATCGGCGTCTTCGACCGGTCGCACTACGAGGACGTGCTCATCGGCCGGGTGCGTCAGCTCGCCCCGGCGGACGAGATCGAGCGGCGATACGGCGCGATCGTCGACTTCGAGAAGCGGTTGACGGATGCCGGTACGCGCATCGTCAAGGTGATGCTGCACATCTCGCCGGACGAGCAGAAGGAGCGGCTCATGGAGCGGCTCGACCGACCCGACAAGAACTGGAAGTACAACCCCGGTGACGTCGACGAGCGGAAGCTCTGGCCCGCGTACATGGACGCGTATCAGACCGTGTTCGAGCGGACGTCGACCCCGAACGCCCCCTGGTACGTGATCCCCGCGAATGCCAAGTGGTACGCGCGGATCGCGGTGCAGGCACTGCTGCTCGAAGCCCTCGAGGACATCGATCCGCGCTGGCCCGCCGCCGATTTCGACGTGGCGGCGGAGAAGCAGCGCCTCGCCGCGACCTGAGCCCGGACAGCGCCGGTCCGAGCGCCAAGTCCCGGCGCGGCCGCTACGCGAGCGCGTCGACGATGGGCCGGAACTTCAGGCGCGTCTCGAGGAGCTCCGTCTCGGGATCGCTGCCGGCGACGATCCCCGCGCCCGCGTACGCGGTGAACGGGATGCCGCCCTCATCCGCTGCCGCGAGGTGGAATTGCGCCCCGCGCAGCGCGATCGCCCATTCGCCGTCGCCGTGCGCGTCGACCCAGCCGACGGGGCCCGCGTACCGGCCGCGGTCGAACGGCTCGATCCGCGAGATGGTGGCCAGGGCGGCATCCGTCGGGGTGCCCGCGACCGCCGCGGTGGGATGGAGGGCCGCGAGCAGATCGAGCACCGAGGTGTCGGCGGCCGTCGTCGCCTCGACGTCGGTCGCGAGATGCCAGACGTTCGGCAGGGCGAGGGTGAACGGCTGCTCACCGGCGGCGAGGGCCGAGGTGAACGGCGTCAGTGCGTCGACGAGGCTGCGCACCGCGTAGCCGTGCTCGTCGAGGTCTTTGCCGCTGGATGCCAGGGCGAGGGCGGCCTCGCGGTCGGCATCGGGGTCGGCGCCACGGGGGAGGGTGCCGGCCAGCACGCGCGCCGTGACGGCGCCGTTTTCGACCGTGACGAGGGTCTCGGGGCTCGCGCCGATGAGGCCGTCCACCGCGTAGACCCAGGTGTCGGGGTAGCCCGAGGCGAGGGCTCGCACCAGCCGGCGCAGGTCGGAGCCCGCCGGTACCGTGCCGACGAGGTCGCGCGCGACGACGACCTTGCTGACATCGCCGACGGAGATCGCGGCCAGGGCGGCGCGCACGGCATCCTGATACCCCTCGGGGGAGAGCGCACCGGGGCCGACGGCCGCCGACCAGTGCGGGCCGAAGTCGATCGGTTGCGGGGCCTCGGGCTCGTCGTGACCGTCCGGGGGCAGCACCCATGTGGCCCAGGTGCGTCCGTCGCGGTGGCCGATCGTCAGGTGCGGCACCGTGAGGTGCGCGAGGGCGCCCGAATCGGTCGCGAACGGCAAGGCGCCGAAGGCGATCAATCCCGTTCCGGTGGTCTCGACGTGATCGTCGATCCGCGCCGCGTTCGCGATCTCGCGCCAGCGGTCCGCGAGGCCGGCAGCCTCGCCGGCCGGTGCGGTGAGGGTGAGTGCCGAACCGACCCCGACGAGCCACGAGCCGCGCCTCGTCCACACCAGCGGATCGTGGGGTGCGGCGTACGAGAGGAGATCTCCCACCGGGGCGATCTCGCGGGTGATCACCCGCAGCCGGGTCGGGCTGGCATCGGGGCGGGTCACACCCTCCAGCCTAATCGGCGGCGCTTCGGCCGGGCCCGCGACGCACGCCGCCGGGGAGAGGCCGGGGAGCCGAGTCACCGGGCTGCGCCCGGGGGAGAGCGCGTAGTCTCGATCCGTGACCGATGACTCGCAGCGACCCGCGCCCGGCACCCCTGTCGTCTTCCTCTGGCGCAAATGGGACGGATCGCCGCACTGGGAGCACGACTGCGTCTTCCTCGGCAGCGACCGGTGGGGCGACTGGGTCGGACAGCGCAGCGGATGGCGCAGCGCCCGTCCCGCACGCGATGTCGCCTCGGACGGCGACAACGTGACGCTGATGCCGCCCGGCGGCGAGTACGCGGCGACCTTCAACGCGACCCACCCGCGCACTGCGATCTACATCGACGTGGCCTGGGACGTGCGCTGGCAGGACGGAGCGCCCACCGGCATCGACATGGATCTCGACGTCGTGCGCTCGCACGACGAGCGCGGCGTCTGGATCGACGACCGCGACGAGTGGGACGAGCACCGCGAGCGGTACGGCTACCCGGCCGCGATCGTCGACCGGCTCGAGCAGGTCGCCCTCGATCTGCAGCGCGACGTCGGCGCCGAGACCGTGCCCTTCGACGGCGCCACCGCGGCGCACTGGCTCGCCGAGCTCGACCGGCTCGCCCCGATCTAGGATCGAGGGATGAGCGACGCCCCGCACCCGGCCGATCCGCACGCCGACTCCTCCGCGGAGGCATCCGCACACCGTGCCGACCTGGGCAAGGACCCGTCGCGGGTGAGCGGCATGTTCGACGAGGTCGCCGCCCGCTACGACCGCACCAACACCGTCCTGAGCCTGGGGCAGGATCGCCTCTGGCGCATCGCCGCGACGCGTGCGGTCGCCCCGCGCCCCGGGCAGCGCATCCTCGACCTCGCCGCCGGCACCGGGGCGAGCTCGGTCGCCCTGGCACGCAGCGGCGCCGAGGTCGTCGCGGGCGATTTCTCGCCCGGCATGATCGCCGAGGGGCGTCGTCGCCACGGGCACGTCACCAACGTGACCTTCGTCGAGGCGGATGCCATGGCGCTCCCCTTCTCGGACGGCGAGTTCGACACCGTCACGATCTCCTTCGGGCTGCGCAACGTCAACGACCCGCGTGCCGCGCTCGCCGAGATGCGGCGCGTCACGGCGCCCGGCGGCCGGCTCGTGATCTGCGAGTTCTCGCATCCGCAGAGCGCGGCGTTCGCGGCGCTGTACGGCTTCTACAACGACCGCGTGCTGCCGATCGTCGCGCGCGCCGTGAGCTCCAACGCCGACGCGTACGACTACCTCAACGAGTCGATCCGCGACTGGCCGGATCAGGTGACCCTGTCGGGCTGGATCCGCGACGCGGGGTGGGGGAACGTCGCCCACCGCGACCTGACCGGCGGGATCGTGGCGCTTCATCGTGCGATCAATCCGGCGACGCCGACGGTCCCGTCGCCCGCATGAGTGTTCCCAGCCGACGCACTCACCCGTCCCGGTAGGCTGATCTGGTGACTGCGAGCCTTCCCGCCTCCGGCGAACGACTCTCGGCCCATCTGGGCCTGACGGAGCGTGTCCTGGCCGGGCCGCGCCTGCGCAAGCTGCTGGGCGTCGTCGAAGACGGACTCGATCGTGTCGAGCAGACGCTCGCCCGCGAACTGAAGGTGAGCGACTCGCTCGCCGACGCGACGACGCGCTACCTCTACGAGGCGGGCGGCAAGCGGGTTCGGCCCATGCTGACGCTCCTGACGGCGCAGCTCGGCGAGGGAACCACCGATCGCGTGATCGCCGGAGCCACGGCGCTCGAGATGACGCACCTCGGCTCGCTCTACCACGACGACGTCATGGACGGCGCCGATGTGCGGCGCGGCGTGCCCAGCGCGCACGCCGTGTGGGGCAACAACGTCGCCATCCTGACCGGGGATCTGCTCTTCTCCCGCGCGAGCCAGCTCATGGCGCAGATCGGGGAACGCGCCATCCGGCTGCAGGCCGACACCTTCGAGCGCCTGGTGCTCGGTCAGATGCACGAGACCGTCGGGCCGCAGGCAGGGGAGGACGCGGTCGCGTTCTATCTGCAAGTGCTCGCCGACAAGACCGGTTCGCTCATCGCCGCGTCGGCGCAGGCGGGCATCCTGTTCTCGGATGCCCCGTCCGAGTATCGGGCCCCGACGCTCGCCTACGGCGAGAAGGTCGGCATCGCCTTCCAGCTGCTCGACGACGTCATCGACCTCTCCGACGACCCGGGGGAGACCGGCAAGGTTCCCGGCACCGACCTGCGTGCCGGTGTCCTGACGATGCCCTACCTGCTGCTCGGGCGCGCCACCGACCCGGCCTCGCGCGCTCTCAAGGCGACGATCGACGACGGCGTCGCGCGGATCGCGGACGGCGCCGATCCGGCGATCCTCGACGAGGCGATCGCGCAGCTGCGCGACCACCCGGCGACGCACGAGACGCGCCGACAGGCCTACGAGTGGGCCGACGCCGCGATCGCGGCGATCGATCCGCTTCCGCCGGGGGCGGTGCGCGATGCCCTCGTGAAGCTCGCGCACGTCATCGTCGACCGCTCCTCGTGAGCGCTCGACTCCTCGTCACGCTCAGGGATCTGACGACGCGGTCCCGCAACGCAAAGGAACACACATGACGAAGCTCAGGCTGGCCATCGTCGGTGCGGGCCCCGCCGGCATCTACGCCGCAGACATCCTGCTGAAGGCCGAGCGCAAGTTCGACGTCTCGATCGACCTGTTCGATCACCTGCCCGCGCCCTACGGGCTCGTCCGCTATGGGGTCGCGCCCGACCACCCGCGCATCAAGGGCATCATCACGGCCCTCCGCGACGTGCTCGACCGCGGTGACATCCGCATCTTCGGCGGCGTCCGTTTCGGCGAGGATCTCACGATCGACGATCTGAAGAACCACTACAACGCCGTCATCTTCGCGACCGGCGCGATCCGCGACGCCGACCTCGACATCCCCGGCATCGACGCCGCCGGTTCCTACGGCGCCGCCGACTTCGTCAGCTGGTACGACGGCCACCCCGATTTCCCGCGCGAGTGGCCGCTGGATGCCGCGTCGGTCGCCGTCGTCGGCGTCGGCAACGTCGCGCTCGACGTCGCGCGCGTGCTCGCCAAGCACGCCGAAGACCTGTTGGTCACCGAGATCCCGGCGAACGTGCAGGCGGCGCTCGAGGCCTCGCAGATCACCGACGTGCATGTGTTCGGCCGCCGCGGTCCGGCGCAGGTGAAGTTCACGCCTCTCGAACTGCGCGAGCTCGGCGAGCTGCGCGACGTCGACATGGTCGTCTACGACGAGGACTTCGACTACGACGAGGCATCCCGGGCCGCCATCGCGAGCAACAAGCAGGTCATGGTCATCGATCGCGTGCTGCAGTCGTGGCGTCAGCGGCCGAGTGCGAACAACGCGGGGGGCGAGGCGAGCCGTCGCCTGCACCTGCACTTCTGGGCCAAGCCCGTCGAGGTGAAGACCGAGGACGGTCGCGTCAGCGCCCTCGTCTACGAGCGCACCCGGCCCGACGGCGAGGGCGGCATCGTCGGCACGGGCGAGCTGCGTGAGGTTCCCGTGCAGCAGATGTACCGGGCGGTCGGCTACTTCGGCTCACCTCTGCCGGGTGTGCCCTTCGACAAGAAGCACGGCGTCATCCCGAACCACGAGGGCCAGGTGCTGCGCAAGGATTCGAACGAGCGCGTGCCCGGCGTCTACGCGACCGGCTGGATCAAGCGCGGCCCCGTCGGCCTCATCGGCCACACGAAGTCGGATGCCATGGAGACGGTCAGTCACCTGATCAACGACCAGGCCTCGTGGTGGACGCCCGAGGATCCGTCGCCCGAGGCGATCCCGGCCCTCCTCGCCGAGCGCGGTGTGGCGTGGACCGACCTCGACGGCTGGCACCGCCTCGACGAGCACGAGATCGCCCTCGGAGCCGCCCAGGAGCGAGCGCGCATCAAGGTCGTCGATCGCGATGAGATGGTCCGGGTCTCGCGCGGCGTGTGACCCGAGGCGGAGCGAGGAGGTCGGGCATGGGTGCGATGAGCGGCGAAGAGACGCCCCTGTTCGATCGGCCCGGTGAGGCCACCGTCGCACGCCGCGATGCCTTCCCGGTGTCGGGCATGCTGCCCGACACCGCCTACGAGCTCGTCCATGACGAGATCATGCTCGACGGCAACGCCCGGTTGAACCTCGCCACGTTCGTCACGACGTGGATGGACGATCACGCCGACCGGCTGTACGCCCAGGCGTACGACAAGAACATGATCGACAAGGACGAGTACCCGCGTACCGCGGAGATCGAGAAGAACTGCTGGCAGATGCTGGCCGATCTCTGGCATACGCCCGACGTGCAGGCCGCGGTCGGCACCTCCACGACCGGTTCGTCCGAGGCATGCATGCTCGGCGGTCTCGCGTTCAAGCGGCTGTGGCGCAACGCGCGATCGGCAGCTGGTCTTCCCCACGACCGACCGAACCTCGTGATGAGCTCGGCGGTTCAGGTCTGCTGGGAGAAGTTCTGTAACTACTTCGACGTCGAACCTCGGTTCGTTCCCTTGAGTGACGAACACCGCGTGCTCGACGGGAACGCCCTCGAGGACTACGTCGACGAGAACACGATCGGCGTCGTCGCGATTCTGGGGGTCACGTACACGGGCATGTACGAACCGGTGGCCGAGATCGCTGCCGCACTGGACGCCATCCAGCGCAAGACGGGGCTGGACATCCCGATCCACGTGGACGGGGCGTCCGGGGCGATGATCGCACCGTTCCTGCAGCCGGATCTGGTCTGGGACTTCCGCCTGCCGAGGGTGCACTCCGTCTCGACGTCGGGGCACAAGTACGGCGGGGTCTATCCTGGCGTCGGATGGGTCGTGTGGCGCGATGCGGCGTGGCTGCCCGACGATCTCGTCTTCCGCGTGAGCTACCTCGGCGGAGAGATGCCCACCTTCGCGCTCAACTTCTCGCGCCCGGGCGCGCAGATCCTGCTGCAGTACTACCTGTTCCTCCGCCTCGGCTTCGAGGGCTACGCGCAGATGCAGAAGGCCGCCCAGGAGGTCGCGCTGTACCTCTCCCGCGGGATCGCGGAGATCGGCGCGTTCGAGCTCTGGAACGACGGCAGCGACATCCCGGTGTTCGCCTGGCAGCTGAGACCCGGGCACACCGAGAACTGGACCCTGCAGGACCTGTCCGATCGCCTGCGGATGAAGGGCTGGCTGATCCCGGCCTATCCGATGCCCGACGACCTCAGCGACCTCACGGTGCAGCGCATCGTCGTGCGCAATGGCCTGAGCATGGACCTCGCCGCCGAACTCCTCGACGACATCCGCTCGGCCACCGCATATCTCGACGCACTCCCGTCTCCTATGCCCGCCGCGGAGCGGCCGACCGGTTTTCACCACTGATCCCGTGGGGGCGTGGCTAGGCTGACCGGATGACAGCGGAGTGGGCCCCGGACATCCTGGGGGAGCCGTTCGAGCAGCTCGCACTTCCGCTCGGCGAGGATGCCGAGGGGCCGGTCATCGCGACCCTCGTGCGCTCGCGCGCCCATCGGGCCGCGCTCAAGCCACTGGCGGATGTCGACGTGCTGTACGTGCACGGCTGGTCGGACTACTTCTTCCAGACCGAGCTGGCCCGCTTCTGGAACAGGCTCGGCGCACACTTCTACGCGCTCGATCTGCGGAAGTACGGTCGCAGTCTGCGGCCCGGCCAGACGCCGGGCTACGTCGCGTCACTCGACGAGTACGACGCCGACATCGACGCGGCTCTCGGTGTGATCCGCGGGGAGGGGCGTCGGCGCCGTCTCGTTCTTATGGGGCACTCGACCGGCGGTCTCACGCTCGCGCTGTGGGCCTCGCGGCATCCCGACGCGGCGTCGGCGGTCGTTCTGAACAGTCCGTGGCTGGAGCTGCAGACGGGGGCGATCGGCAGGCAGGCCATCGCCCCGCTGATCGCCGCTCGGGCCCGATTCGACCCGCTCGGCGCGCACCCGGTGGTCGATCTCGGCTACTACACCCGCGCGCAGCGCGAGCTCGGATCGCTGCCCGACAGCCCCGACGGGTGGCGGCCCGAGCGCGGTTTCCCCACGCATCCGGGGTGGCTGGCGGCCGTCATCGCCGGGCATCGACGGGTTGCCGACGGCCTCGACATCGACTGTCCGGTGCTCGTGATGCTGTCGCGCGGTTCGACCGCTCCGATGCAGTGGATGCCGGCGATGACCACGACCGACAGCGTGCTGGTCGTCGACGACATCGCCCAAGCGGCCACCCGGCTCGGATCCCACGTCATGATCGCGCGCATTCCCGACGCGATCCACGACGTGTTCCTTTCGGCGGATGCCCCGCGGAAGCAGGCCTACGCGGTCGTCCGGGACTGGGCCTGCGCTGGCACGCTGGCCTAGCGTCGGTGTGGTCGGCGCTGCTGCCAGAGGCGATCGCTCCGCGACCACGCGAACCGATCAGTCGTGCGGTCGGTGATGCAGGTGCATGCCCTCGAGGCGGTCGCCGAGACGGTCATAGAGCCGGTCCATGACGATGCTCGTGGAGCATCCGATCCACATCACGTAGGGGGCGTCGTGGGCGGATGCCTCATCCGGCATCCACTCGGACACCCAGCCCATGACGGCCCGAGCCGCCCGCCCTCCGCGCTGAGGCTCGTCGCGCGTGAGCCAGTGCACGGTGAGCCCGGCGGGTGCGGGGAGCGGGCAGATCTGGACGTGCGCGTCGATCTCCACGAAGACCTGTCCGTACGCGTCGACCGGCAAACGCCGCAGCAGCTGATCCAGGAGCGGCAGGTCGGTGGCGTCGCCGGCGATGAGGAAGTGGGAGGGGGAGGCGTCGGTCATATCGGTAACTCTACTAAGGATTGCCTAACCTTACCTATGGAAAACGGTGCTTGCGGGCACGATCGCTCGGGGAGGCATCACCCCACTTGCATACGTCCCGATCGTGGGGCAAGCCTCGGCGGCATGTTCCCGTTCGTGTGAGGATGGCGCTGCGGCATCGAGCGTCGAACAGCGGGCAACACCGGGCGGCGCCGCGAGCAATCCGATCCGGGCTCGGCTCCGAAGATTCTCCGACCGCGACCATGACGAAAGAAAGCGCTGCCGTGAGAGAAGTCTCCACACCGCCTCTGGCCGACCTGTCGGACTACCGGAACGTGACCGACCTGCTCGTGCGCCGGGTGGCGGTCGCCCCCGACCACATCGCGTTCGACGTCGCTGCTCCCGGCGGATGGCGCACGGTGTCGACCGCCGAGTTCGGCCACGAAGTATGGGGCGTCGCTCGGGGGCTCGTCGCTGCGGGGCTGCAGCCGGGCCAGTCCGTGGCGATCATGTCGTCGACACGCTACGAGTGGGCGGTGGCCGACCTCGCGATCTGGTTCGCCGGGGGTGTGGTCGTGCCCGTCTACGAATCCTCCGCCGCGTCCCAGGTGTCGGCGATCGTTGCCGACGCCGACGTGCGGATCGCTTTCGCCGGTGACGACCGGGCGCGCACCGCACTCCTCGATGCCGGCGTGCCGCTCGTGATCGACCTTCAGGGCGGGCTGGCGGGCCTCATCGACCTCGGAGCGGATGTGCCGTGCGACGACGTGGAGCGGGCGCGCGTGCATGCCGGGCCGGATTCCCCCGCGACGATCGTCTACACCTCAGGAACGACGGGCCACCCCAAGGCCGCCGTGCTCACCCACGAGAACTTCCTCGGACAGGTCCTGAACATCGCCGCGGCGTACTCCGACATCGTCCGGTCCGACGGCAACACGGTGATCTTCCTCCCTCTCGCGCACGTGCTCGCGCGGGGCCTGCAGCTGATCTGCCTCGCGAGCGGCATGCGCATCGCGCATCTGGCCACGCCGTCGGAGGTCGTGGCGTCGCTCGGCGTGCTGCGCCCGACGTTCCTGGTGGTCGTCCCTCGTGTGCTCGAGAAGATCGTGGCCTCCGCCGCCGCGAAAGCCGACGAGAAGCACCTCGGACGGCTCTGGGCCGGCGCGATGCGCGCCGCGACGGATGCCGGAACCCGCGCCGAGCGCAGCGACGACGGCACCGTGGTGAAGAGCCCCACCGCGCTGACCCTGCGCCACCGCCTGTACGACCTCCTGTTCTATCGTCGGCTGCGCGCGGTGCTGGGCGGGAGGCTCCGGTACGTTCTGTCGGGCGGTGCGACGCTGTCGCCTCGGCTGTCGCTGCTGTTCCGGGGCATGGGCATCCCGGTGATCGAGGGGTACGGTCTCACCGAGACGACGGCCCCGCTGACGGGGAACCTCCCGGGCGCGATCCGGTCCGGAACCGTCGGACTGCCCCTGCCGGGGTCGACGGTGCGCATCGCCGACGACGGCGAGGTGCTCGCGCGCGGCGTCGGCGTCTTCGCGGGCTACCGCGATGCGGCCGACGATGCGCAGGCGTTCGTGGACGGCTTCTTCCGTACCGGCGATCTGGGCAGGCTCGACGAGCGCGGGCGGCTCGTGCTCGAAGGGCGGGTGAAGGATGTCGTGACCACGTCCCACGGCAAGACCGTCGCACCGGCCCGGTGGGAGGCGGCGATCGAGGAGCACCCGCTGATCTCCTCCGCCGTCACCGTCGGAGAGGGGCGCCCGTACCTGACCGCGCTCATCGTGCTCGATCGAGACGCTGTCGGTGCCGACATCGACGATTCGCAGCTGCGAGCCGACATCCAGCGCGCCGTCGACGAGGCCAACGCGCTCGTCTCACGCAGTGAGCAGGTGCGCCGCTTTGCGCTGGTCGTCGCCGACAGCGACGACCGCGAAGTGATGACACCGACGCTGAAGATCCGCCGCCGCGAGCTCCTCCACCGCGAGGCGGCGACCGTCGACGCCCTCTACGGCTGACGCCGCCCGACTCCCGCACACCATTTCGATCCGGAAAGCAGCCATGTCCTCCCGCACCCCTGCCGTGCTTCTCACGATCATCGTCGCTCTCGCCCTCGGCGCAGCCTTCGCGCTCACCGGCGGCTCGTCCGGGCAGACCCTGGGTGGCATCCCGCTGTTCGCTCTGGCCGTCGCCGCCGCGTTTCTCATCCAGATCGTGGCGTACGTTCCGGCGGTGCTGCTGCGCACGGAGAGGTTCTTCGATCTCACCGGTGGGCTGACGTTCGCCGTCGTCACGGCGGCGCTCCTCGCCGCGGTGAGCCCCGCGGGCGCTCGGGCCTGGCTCCTCACGGCGATGGTCGTCGTGTGGGGCGTGCGGCTGTCCGTGTTCCTCTTCGTGCGCGTGCGCGCGCAGGGTTCGGACGGCCGTTTCGACGAGATCAAGACGCACCCGCTCGTCTTCCTCCGCGTGTGGATCATGCAGGGGCTCTGGGTCGTCGTGACGGCATCGGCGGCGTGGGTGGGGATCACCCAGACCCCCGACGCTGCGCAGACCGCACAGCCCGCCGTGGACGGCTGGATGATCGCCGGAGGCGTCGTGTGGCTCGTCGGGATCGTGCTCGAAATCGTGGCGGATGCCCAGAAAGCGCGGTTCCGCGGCGACCCCGCGAACGCCGGACGCTTCATCGACAGCGGAGTGTGGGCGTGGTCTCGCCATCCGAACTATCTCGGCGAGATCCTCGTGTGGATCGGCGTCGCGATCGTCGCTCTTCCCGTCGCCGTCGGATGGCAGTGGGTAGCGGTGCTCTCGCCCGTGTTCGTGGTGCTGCTGCTCACCCGGGTCAGTGGCATCCCGCTGCTGGAGAGGCGAGCCGACGCGCGCTGGGGCGAGGACCCCTCCTACCTCGCCTACAAGGCGCGCACCGCTGTGCTCGTTCCCGGACTCGGCCGCGGCTGACCCCCGCGCGCCTCGGCGGCGTGGACCGATCTCAGCCCAGAAGGGCTGCGGGGTGGGTGAGACGCCACCAGTCGGTGGGCGGTGCGATCGTGCCGCGCACACGGAGGTCGGCGGTGGCGGTGGCGGGCCCCGCGGTCCACGTGATGGTGCCGACGCTCTCGCCGTCGCGATACTGCGTGGGGTTGCCCACCGTGGTCGACACCGTGATCGGGGTGTTCGACCACGTTCGGATGGTCGCCGATTCTGCGACGACGAGCTGTGCGGACTCGCCCCACACCGTCGTGTACGAGCCGACGACGGTGTTCTCGTCGACGAGGCGCACGTCGTGGAACCCGCCGCGGATGCTGTCGAGCAGGCGCAGCACGGCGGCATCCTGCGATTCGCGGGATTGACCGCTCAACGTCACACCCGTGACGCTGAGCGGTGTGCCGATCCCGCCGTCGAGGGTGGCCGTGAACATCAGGCTGAAGGTGCCCTCGCCGAGGTTGCCGGTCTTGAGCCCGGTCACGCCGTCCTGCCCGAGCAGCATGTTCGTGTTGGTGATGTGTCCGGGCCCGGGCAGGGTGAGATCGGTCGTCGCGCCGATGCGGGCGATCGTGGGGTTCGCGGCGGCGAGTTGGGCGAGGTGCAGGAGGTCGGTCGGGGTGCTGACGTTGCGTGCGCTGATTCCGGTCGGCTCGACGATCGTGGTTCCGGTGAGTCCTTCGCGCGAGAGATAGTCGCGCGTCGCGGAGAGGAACGCGTCCCGTGAGCCGTAGGCCCACGTCGCAAGGGCGTCGGCGTAGTTGCTCGCCGACGGGATGAGCATGGCCGCGAGGGCGTCGTGCAACGACAGCGTGCTGCCGGTGGGCATGGTCGCCACGGCGGCATCCTGCACGTAGTACGCGTCGTACAGATCGTGGTCGGCTTTGCTGAAGGTGATCGTGGGCCCGGGGTCATCGGCGTTCGCGAGCGGATGCGCGTCGAGGATGACCAGGGCCGTGATGATCTTGCTGATGCTCGCGATCGAGCGCGGCTCGTCGTCGCCGGCGACCAGGTGCAGACCGTCGGCGCCGAGGTAGTCGGCGGCGCCCGTGACACTGACCGCCGTGGCGCCCTGACTCGGCAGCGCGAACGCCGCCGCCTCGGTGGCCGGAGCGGCAAGCTCACGCGTCGAGGCGACCGGGGCGGGCAGCGGTGCGTTGAGGGCCCAGACCACGTACCCGACGACGGATGCCGTGACCACCAGCAGCACGACCGCGACGGTGATGAGCGCACCGCGTGCGCGGCGGCGTCGCCGGGATCGCGCCGGTGAGTCGGACTCGTCGTACGACCCGCTCTCGAACAGGTCGGAGAGTCCCGGCGGCTCGTCGGGCTCGCTCACGGCTCAGCGGTAGTTGATGAACTGCAGATCGATGTCGAGGTCGGCCGACGTGAGAAGGCGCTGCACCTCTTGCAGGTCGTCGCGCGACTTCGACTGCACGCGCAGCTCGTCGCCCTGGATCTGCGACTTCACCGACTTGGGGCCCTCGTCGCGGATGATCTTGCCGATCTTCTTCGCGTTCTCCGACGAGATGCCCTCCTTCAGCGTGGAGGTGATCCGGTACTCCTTGCCGGATGCCTGCGGGTCGCCCGACTCGAGCGATTTCAGCGAAATGCCGCGCTTGATGAGCTTCGACTGGAACACGTCGAGGACGGCCTTCGCGCGTTCCTCGCTGTTCGCCTTGATGAGGATCGACTCGCCCGACCAGTCGATCGAGGCATCCGTGCCCTTGAAGTCGTAGCGCTGCTCGACCTCTTTGCGCGCCTGGTTGAGGGCGTTGTCCGCCTCCTGGCGATCGATCTTGGAGACGATGTCGAAACTGGAGTCAGCCATGGCGTGAGTCTATCGCCGTCGGCGCGCGCGGCTCGGATCGGCGACAGGCGGCGACCGGATGCCCGTCCCGGTGGGACGTAGGGTCGATCACGTGTACACCGACTTCGTCACGCCCGACGACGGCGTCGTCGACGATCTCGTGCACCGTGCCCTGCACGCTGCCGCGGAACACGTCCCGACCCGCGACTGGCGACGGGTCGAGCACGGATCGGCGAACCTCGTCGTCCTCGCGGGGCATGCGGCGGTGCGTGTCGCACGGACACCGACCGCCACCCGCGAGGCACTCCGCGCGCAGGCTCTCGTCGATGCGCTCCCGCCGCTTCCGTTCGACCTTCCGCTGTCGCTGGCTCCCGCGGAGCACGACAGCGAGAGCGGACTCATCGCGATCGCGCAGAGGCGCGTCCACGGTGTGCCGCACCCCAGCGGCAGCGGGGACCCGCGCGCGCTGCGGAAGCTTCTCGATGCCCTCCGCAGCGTCTCGCCGGTGGCGCTGCGCCCGCACCTGGCCCACCGGCACGCGTTCTTCGGAGGTGTCGAGGGACTGACTGTCATGGCGGATCGGGCGGTACCGATGCTGACCCTCGCTGCGCAGAATCGCGCCCGCCAGGTCGTCGACACCCTCGCCGGGCTCGAATCCGACGTCGCCGCACCGGTGCTGGCCCACGGCGACCTCGCCGGGAGCAACGTGCTGTGGTCGGAGGGACGGGTGCGCGGCGTGATCGACTGGGATCTCGCCGCGGAGTGCGACGAGGCCAGCGACGTTGCTGCGCTCGCGACATGGCACGGCTGGGATGCCGTGACATCCATCGTTCCCCCGGAGGTCGAACGACGTGCGCGGGCGGTGATCGACTCGTACCCACTGCAGCTGCTGTGCTTCGCGATCGTCGGGGCTCGCCCGCAGCACGAGGTCGAGCGTGCCGTCGCGCGAGCGGACGCGCTCTACTCGGCGTGAATCGCCCGGGTGGGGCGGACGATTCGTAGACTGGAGCGATGCAGCCGCTGACCGAGAACGAGGTCCGTGCGGCGCTCGTGAATGCATCGCCCGACGAACGCGACCGGCTCGCCGTGCCGATGTCGTTCCTGCTCGCGGACTGGGACCACCTCGACTTCCTCGCCTGGCCCGACCCCGACACGCGCGGGCGCGGCTACGTCGTCGTGGAGCGCGACGGTGTCGCCACCGGGATCGTGCTGCGCGCGGCATCCGGGTCGCGCGGGCACGCCGCGATGTGCAACCTGTGCCACACGATGCAACCCGGCAATCAGGTCTCGCTGTTCACGGCCCGCCGCGCCGGAGAAGCAGGGGAGAAGGGCGACAGCGTCGGCACGTACGTGTGCGCAGATCTCGGATGCCACGAGAACGTCCGTCTCGCCGCACCGCTCGCTCCCAGCGAGGTGCGGGCGAGCGTCGATCGTCGGATCGACGGCACCCGGCACCGCGTCGAAGCCTTCGTCGAGCGTGTCGTGGGACCCGTCTGATCACGTTTTCCGGCGTCGGTTTTTCGTAACGGCCGCGTACGGGTAAGCTTGTGGATCGCGCCTCCGGTCGACTGTACAAGCTGGGCGGGTGCGCACTTGGCGAGTTACCCAAGTGGCCAAAGGGATCTGACTGTAAATCAGCCGTCTTCGACTTCGGGGGTTCGAATCCCTCACTCGCCACCGATGTGAAAGGCCCGCGCGATGCGCGGGCCTTTCGTGGTTTTCCGGGCGTGGACGGTCATTCCGATGCCGTCGAGGGCCCGTCTCGCGGCCCCCGAATCCGGTGGTTCAGGCGCGTGCGGCGCCGGTGCCGAGGACGAATGCCTGGATGGCCAGGACCGCGGCGCCGCGCGCCCACTCGCTGTTGTCGCCGGATGAGAGGGTGAGCGGAGGCATCGTGGCGCGCGGATCGCGGAAGTGCCGCGCCGATCCCATCAGGGTGTCGAGGCCGACCTCAGCGAGCCGCACTCCCTCGCCGGCGACGATGATCCGATCGGGCAGGATCAGGTTGCAGACGGCGGCGACGAGCACACCGAGGCCCTGGGCCGCGTCGTGCACGATCCGCTGGGCGGCGGGCTGCCCCTCGCTGGCGAGTTGTATGGTCTCGTCGAACGTCGTGTCGGCACCTAGCGCCTCGCTCGCGTAGCGGGCGATCGCATCGGAATTGAGCAGGGCCGCGGCGCACCCGCGGTGGCCCTGAGCGCACACGGGCCCGGACGGATCCATCGGCCAGTGGCCCACCAGGCCGAAGCCGTAGTCGTCGTTGACGATCGGTTCCCCGTGGATGACCATGCCGAACCCGGTTCCGATGCCGAGGGTGATCACCGCGAAGCGTTCGTCGTTGCGAGCTGCGCCGAACCAATCCTCGTATTCGCACAGCGCGACGACGTCGTTCTCAACCAGCGCGGGCACCGACGTGCTCCGTTCGATCAGATCGGCGAGGGCCACGTCCTCCCACCCGAGGAAGGCGGCGCTGATGACCGTGCGACGCGCGCAGACGGCGCCGCCGATGCCGATCCCGATCCCGGTGATCGTGTGGCTCGCCGAGAAGTGCGTCAGGATTCGACCGATCTGGTCGACGACCGCCTCGGGGCTGCGGTCGCCGAGGGGCGTGCGCAGTTCGTCGACGACGTCGCCGCGCAGATCGGTGACGGCGGCGATGATCTCCGTCTCGCGCACCTTCGCGCCGAGGAAGTGATGCGACGAGGCATCCACATCGAGAAGTCGCGAGGGGCGGCCCACGCGTCCGTCGTTGTGCTCGCCGATGTCGCGGATCACGCCGCGCTCGAGGAGCGGGGCGCTCAGCCGGCTCAGCGAGGCGTGCGACAACCCCAGGCGACGGCCGATCTCCGCGCGAGAGAGCGGTCCGCGCCGCAGGACTTCGATGGCGACCGGCAGGGATGCTCCCGCGTCGGCGTCCCATGACCGGTGCTGCTTCACATCCGACCTTCCAATACCTCCACGTGGACAAAACTCCACGGCCTCAGCCTAGCGTCGGCCGTCTTGACGAAGGTAATACGTTTGGAGTAAACATATTTACGCGATCCGAGGACGGACGCACGTGCCAATGGCCATGGGAGGTCAATGTGTTCAGCAGCAACCGGAAGACGAAGGCTGCGGTCGCCATCGCAGCCGCCGTCGTCGCAGCACTCGGCGTGAGCGGATGCTCCGCCAGCGGTGGTGGCGGCAACGAAGACGGCAAGACCCTGAAGGTCTGGTGGTGGGAGAACGACGACTCCGCACTGTCGGCGGCCTGGAACAAGGCGATCGACACCTTCAAAGAGAAGCACCCCGACGTCAAGGTCGAGTTCGAGCTCAAGACGTACGAGCAGATGCAGCAGTCGGGGCAGCTGCTGCTCGACTCCGACGACGCGCCGGATGTGCTCGAGTACCTGAAGGGCAACGCGACCGCCGGTGTCGTCTCGCAGGCGGGTCTTCTGACCGACCTGACCGATGTCGCCAAGGAGCGCGGCTGGAAGGTCGACAACTCGGTGCAGGCCGTGGGTCTCTACGACAACGGACTCATGGGCTCGGGCAAGCGCTACGGCGTCACCAACTACGGCGAGTACGTGCCGGTCTGGTACAACAAGTCGCTCTTCGACAAGTACAACCTCACCGTCCCGACCTCGGTCGCGGGTCTCGAGAAGGACATGCAGACTTTCGTCGACAACGGCGTCACGCCGCTGGCACTCGGCTCGGCCGACTACCCGGGCGTGCACCTGCTCTACCAGCTCGCGCTGGAGAACATGGACGCCACGTCCCTCGCCGCCTACCAGCGCTTCGACGGCGACGTCGACTGGAGCGCGTGGGAGAAGGCCGCCGAGAAGATCGTCGACTGGACGAACAAGGGCTACATCAGCAAGAACTCGACCGGCATCCCGGCGCAGGACGCGGGCAACGCGTTCATCGCCGGCACCTACCCGATCTTCTACTCGGGCACCTGGTGGGCCGGTCAGTTCGACAAGGAGGTCAAGGACTTCTCCTTCGACCAGTTCCTCTTCCCGGGCACGAATTACGCGCCCGGTTCGGGCGGAAACCTCTGGGTCGTCCCCGAGAAGGCGAAGAACAAGAAGCTCGCGTACGACTTCATCGACATCACGATGAGCGACGAGATCCAGAGCTACCTCGGTGAGTCCGGCCAGGTGCCCGTCTCCGCCGATGCGTCGAAGATCACCTCGCCCACCGGGAAGCTCGTCACCGAGCAGTTCAACAAGCTGCAGGATGCCACCGACGGCGGTCTCGCCTGGTACCCCGACTGGCCGGTCGCCGGACTCAACGACGTGCTGATCCAGAACACCACCGCGCTCGTGCAGGGCACGAAGACCCCGCAGCAGGCTGTCGAGAGCATCCAGGCCGCCTACGACCAGGGCCGCAAGGACGCCGGACATTGATCCGACGGTGGGCGGCGGCGACCCGAACGCCGCCGCCCACCGCGGGCAGGAGAGAAGTCGAACCATGACCACAATGACCGCCAAAGCGCCGCGAACGACCGGGCGCAATCGGCTCGAGCCGGCCGGCGGATACTGGGCCTACCTCATCCCCGGAGCCATCGGCTTCGCCGCGGTGGTGCTCGTCCCCTTCGGGATGAACGTGTATCTGAGCCTCACCCGCTACCGCGGTGTCGGCACCCCGCAGTTCATCGGTTTCGACAACTACACCCGTTTGTTCGCCGACCCGACGTTCTGGACCTCGTTCCTCAACAGCCTCGTCTTCATCGTCGCGATGGCGATCATCCCCACGATCTTCGGCGTGCTGATCGCCGCGGTGCTGTTCGACTACATCGCCCCGCGCTTCGGCAGCCGGGCTTCCAGCATCATGCGCGCGATGTTCTACCTGCCGCAGATCCTCCCGATCGCGGTGGCCGGTGTGCTCTGGAAGTGGATGTACCAGCCCGAGTACGGCGTCATCAACAGCATCCTCGACGCGCTCGGCCTCTCCGCACTGCGGCAGAACTGGCTCGGCGACCCCAGCATCGCCATCTTCGCCGTCGTCAACGTGTTGATCTGGCTGCAGATCGGCTACACGGTCGTCATCTTCATGGCCGGTCTCTCGCGTGTCGACCCCTCGCTCTACGAGGCGGCCGAGCTCGACGGCGCCGGGTGGATGACCCGCTTCCGGGTGATCACGCTGAACCAGCTGCGCCCCGAGATCGCCGTCGTGGTGATCACGACGAGTGTCGCCGCTCTGAAGGTGTTCGCCCCGATCTTCGTGCTGACCAAGGGAGGACCGGGCACGAGCACCATCGTTCCCGCCTACTTCTCCTTCTACAACTTCTTCACCACCACCCAGGTCGGCTACGGCGCGGCCGTCGCCACCGTGCTGGCGCTGGTCGTGACCATCGTCGCCGTCGGGCTGCTCCTGTTCCAGACCCGCAGCTCGGAAGGGTTCGAGAAATGACCGTCCAGACCGTCGAAACGGCGACGCCCGCCTCCGTCCCGGCATCCGTGCCGCCGGCGGTTCGTAAGAGCAAGGGGCACCTGCGCCGCGGAGTCAGCGGCTGGGTCGTGCTGATCGTGGTGGCCGTCTGCGCCCTGCTGATGCTCTTCCCGTTCTGGCTGGCGCTCATCAACGCCTTCAAGCCCGGCTCGGAGTACATCCAGGACGGTCCGCTGGCGCTGCCCACCACCCTGAACTTCCAGGCGCTGCTCGACTTCTGGGCCGGCGTCAACTTCAACCAGAAGCTCCTCAACAGCGTCATCATCAGCGGTAGCGTCGCCCTCATCGCCGCGGCGATCAGCCTGCTGAGCGCCTATGCGATCGGCATCGGCCGGATCAAGGGGCGGGTGTGGATCCTCGCGGTCTTCATGCTCGCCTTCACGATCCCGCAGGAGGCGCTGGTCTACCCGCTGTTCATCCTCACGCGCAGCCTCGGGCTCTACGACACCCAGCTGGGCGTGATCATCATCCTCGCCGTGCTGCAGAGCGCATTCGGCACGTACATGCTCGCCTCCGTGCTGGGCTCGTTCCCCGCCGAAGTGCTCGAGGCCGCCCGCATCGACGGCGCATCGCGCACGCAGATCCTCTTGCGTATCGTGCTGCCGCTGACGCGCCCGACCCTCGCGGTGCTCGTCACGTTCTTCTTCATCTGGACGTGGAACGACTTCTTCCTGCCGCTCGTGCTGCTGCCGAGTGCGGCGAACCAGACCGTGTCGGTCGCGCTCGGCGCGCTGAGCGGGCAGTACACCAGCGACCCGACGGCGCTCGCCGCCGCGTCGTTGGCGGGCATCCTGCCGGCTTTCATCTTCTTCCTGATCTTCCAGCGCACCCTCATGCGCGGCGTCAATATCGGAGCCATCAAATGACCCTCACCACTCCCGACGCCGTGTCGGTCGTGACTCCCGCCTGGTGGACGTCGGCCGTCGTCTACCAGGTGTATCCGCGCAGCTTCGCGGACGGGAACTCGGACGGCATCGGCGACATCCGCGGGATCATCGGCAAGCTCGATCACCTGCAGCGGCTGGGTGTCGACGTCGTCTGGCTCTCGCCCGTCTACCGGTCGCCGCAGGCCGATGCCGGCTACGACATCAGCGACTACCAGGACATCGACCCGATCTTCGGCTCGCTCGCCGACATCGACGAGCTCATCGCCGACCTGCATTCCCGCGGCATGAAGCTCGTCATGGATCTCGTCGTGAACCACACCTCGGACGAGCACCCGTGGTTCGTCGAGTCGCGCTCTTCGCTCGACAACCCGAAGCGCGATTGGTACTGGTGGCGCGACCCGCGACCGGGCTTCGCGGCGGGGCAATCCGGTGCCGAGCCCACGAACTGGGAATCGTTCTTCTCGGGCCCCACGTGGCGCCTCGACGAGGCCACCGGTCAGTACTACCTGCACCTGTTCGACCCGAAGCAGCCCGACCTCAACTGGGAGAACCCCGAGGTCCGCGCCGCCGTGCACGGGATGATGCGGTGGTGGCTCGACCGCGGCATCGACGGTTTCCGCATGGACGTCATCAACCTCATCTCGAAGGACACGACGCTCCCGGATGCCGAGCCCGACCCGGCGACCGGCCGCGGTGACGGCTTCGCGCACTATTCCCACGGACCGCGCCTGCACGAGTTCCTGCGGGAGATGCGCCGCGAGGTCTTCGATGGGCGCGACGCGCTGCTGACCGTGGGCGAGATGCCCGGCGTCACGACGGAGGAAGCCCTCCTGACCACCGACCCGGCGCGCCGCGAACTCGACATGGTGTTCCAGTTCGAGCACGTCGGCCTCGATCACGGCTCGACGAAGTTCGACCCGCGCCCTCTGGCGCCGGGCGCGCTCGCCGCCTCGCTCACGAAATGGCAGGATGCCCTCGGTGAGACCGGCTGGAACAGCCTCTATCTCTCGAATCACGACCAGCCGCGCACCGTGTCGCGCTTCGGCAACGACGGAGAGTTCTGGCGTCAGTCGGCGACGGCGCTGGCGACGATGCTGCATCTGCAGCGCGGCACGCCCTATATCTACCAGGGTGAAGAGATCGGCATGACCAACGGGTCGTTCCCGACCCTCGACGCGTTCCGCGATATCGAGAGCCTGAACTTCTTCGCGCGAGCGGGGGAGCGGGGCCTCGACCCGGCCGACGTGCTCGACGGGCTGCGCGTCAACGGTCGCGACAACGCACGCACACCGGTGCAGTGGACCGGCGGCGCACAGGCCGGTTTCACCAAGGGACGGCCGTGGATCGAGGTCAATCCCAATCACACCTGGCTGAACGCCGACGCGCAGTACGACGACCCCGACTCGGTCTTCGCGTACTACCAGCGGCTGATCGCGCTTCGGCACGAGCGCGCGGTCATCGCTCTCGGCACGTTCGCGCGTGTGGATGCCGGTGACCCGGCGATCTTCGCGTTCGAGAGATCTCTCGACACAGAGCGTCTGTTCGTCGTCACCAACCTCTCCGACGACACGCTCGACGCGGCGCTGCCCGCGTCGTGGAACCACGTGTCGCCGGTCCTGGCGAACTACCCGGACGCGCACGGCCCTCGGCTGCGCCCGTGGGAGGCGCGCGTGCTCTCCTCCATGTGATCGTTCGCGTTCGACCCATTCCATCCACTGACAACGGCGTCAAGGAGCATTATGAGCGGTACTCGAATCACACTCGTCGGCATGGCGATCGCTGTCGCGATCGTCGGGTCTGCGCTGTCGCCCGGTGCGTCGGCATCCGCCGCACCGGGCGGATCCGGCGCGGTGGCGCCCCTCGCGCCGCGTGCTGCCCTGGGGCAGACGGTCTCGGGGCCCGTCGACAGCGATGCGCTGACGACGTGGGACCACGCGAACGCCACCGCCACGACAGGGCCCGTCGGCGGCGACGTCGTCCGGCGCTCCCCGTACTACTCGGCCGCCGTCGCCACGGCATCCGATGAGAGCGCCGCGCACCGATCGTTCGTCTACATGAACGTCCCGCGCAACGGAAACGGCAAGGTCGGCTACAGCGGTCAGGACGGGGCGGAGTTCGCCGCCGACAACGACCTGTCGATGAGCTGGACGAGCTTCGAATACGCGCAGGACGTCTGGGTCACGGTGACGTTGGAGACATCTCAGCCGATCACCTCCGCAGACGACGTGATCATCCGGCCGAGCTCCCTCTCGTGGGAGAAGCAGGTCGTCGACTCGTCGTCCATCCGGGTCAAGGTGCCCTACAGTCCGCAGGGCTATCGCTTCTCGGTCGAGTTCGCTCCCCAGCAGATGAAGGTCTACAGTGCGGCCGCCGACGGGGCGCTGACAACGAGCGCGCAGGGCAATCGTTTCGTGGAGGAGGAGCCCCGCAACGCGATGCTCGTCTTCGCGAACCCGAAGCTCACGACCGACGAGCGCACCCGAACCGTGCCGACGGAAGCAGACGGCACCATCTACCGCCCGCAGCCGGGACCGGTCACCAACCTCGACTCGATCGATGCCGACATCGTGTACTTCGCGCCGGGAACCTATTACATGGGCTCCGGCTACCGGGCGTCGCTGCCCAACCGGGTGCGCTGGATCTACATCGCCCCGGGAGCCTATGTGAAGGGTGCCTTCTCGTTTCCCGGCTCGGACAGTGTCTCGCAGTACAAGGTGACGGGTCGCGGAGTGCTCTCCGGGGAGCAGTACGTCTACGAGGCTGACACGACCCAGCCCGGGTACACGCACAGCACCGGCTCGAACTGTCACGGTTCGTGCGTCAAGATGCTGCAACTGTCGGCATCGCCGTACACGAACCAGACGCTCGACCTGGAAGGCGTCACCGTCAACGCCCCGCCGTACCACTCCTTCGTCGTCTACTCGTTCCAGAACGGCGTCGAGGTCGAGCCGCAGAACTTCCGGATGGACGTCTCCAACTACAAGCAGGTCGGCAGCTGGTACTGGCAGACCGACGGCATCGAGCTCTACCCGCACGGCACGATGCGCGACACCTTCTTCCACGCGAACGACGACGTGCTGAAGCTCTATCACAGCGATCTCGACATCCGACGCACGGTCATCTGGAAGAACGAGAACGGTCCGGTCTTCCAATGGGGGTGGGGCCCGCGGTCGATCGACGGGGTGTCCGTGTCGGACACCGACGTCATCCACAACCGCATGGGCTGGAACGACGTGAAGTTCAACACCTGCGTCTTCAACTCGTCCTCGGCCTGGCAGGACATGGGATCGACGTCTTACGCCGACCCCGGACAGACCGTGAAGAACATGACCTTCACCGGCACGCGTGTCGAGGGAGCCGTCAACTGCGGGCTGCGCGTGTTCGCCCAGTCGAACACGGAGAACATCCGGATCGACGGGTTCGCGGTGGATGCCTGGAACCAGCTCGATCCGCCGGCGCAGGCGAGCACGTTCGTGGCCCATGCCAACGCGAGCGGACAGAAGGTGCAGCTCGGTGACGAGATGACCGACCGCAGAGGTCTTCTCCTCCACGACTACACGGTGGGCGGCGTGCCCGTCGTGAAGGCGGGTTCATCCGCGAACTGGGGGGTCGGGCAGCTCGGACGTCTCGCGTTCGGTGCCGACGTCGACGCGAACTGGAACGCCACTGCGACTCCTCCGTCACCCCCGCAGTTGACCGTCGACACCCCTACCGATGCTTCTGTGCTCACGTCGCGCTCGATCGTGGTCTCGGGGCGGACGAATGCCCCCGCGGTCGCGGTCCACATCGATGGTGTGTCGTCGGTGGCTGTGGTGTCGGGCGGTGTGTTTCGCGCGTCGGTGGTGGTCCCCGTGGGGCGCCACTCGGTGGAGGTTGTGGCGACGGGGGCGTCGGGGTTGACGTCGCGTGTGCAGCGGTCGGTGGTGGCGTTCGGGGATCTGGTGGGGTCGTTGAGTGATCCGGCGGGTGATGATCACGGTCCGGGTGGGTATGCGTATCCGTCGGATGCTGCTTTCAATCCCGGAAGCCTCGATCTGACGGGTCTGGGTGTGTATCGCGACGGTGATGTCGTGCGGTTCGTGGTGTCCACGGCGGGGCAGATCCAGAATCCGTGGGGTGGTCAGGGGATGAGCACGCAGCGGGTGAACATCTATCTGCAGGACGGGTCGTCGTCGACGGTGACGGCGTTGTTGCCGGGGACGAACACGTTCGCGCGGGGCGCGTGGTCGCGGGCGATCGTTGCGGATGGGCGTTTCGCCGATACTCCGTTCGGTGCGGGTGTGTTCAATGCGTCGGGTGCGCGGGTGTCGTCGGTGCAGTGGGATGTGGATCCTGCGGGTGCGATCGAGGTGTCGGTGCCGGTGTCGGCGTTGGGCGGAATCGATCTGGGTTCGGTGGGGTATCAGGTGTCGATGCTCAGCAGCACGGAGCCGGGCGAGGGCGTCGGGAATGTGCGTCCTGTGTATAGCGCGGCGTGTGGTGCGGGGGTCGGGTGTCCGGGGTTCGTGGGTCAGTACCGGGGTTCGGGTGGTGCGGGTCAGTTCACGGATGCTGTCGCGTCGCGTGACACGGACACGACCGATTCGAACGCGTTCGACCTGATCACCGGGAACGAGGACCAGAGCGTGGTCATGGACTGGACCCACGGACCCGTCATCGCCCCCTACCTCCCCCTCGACACCGCTCGACGATGAGCGCGACCGTCCCGCGCGGATTGCCCCGAGCATCCGCTCATCCGCACCACCATCCAGACCTCGATCACAGGCACGACAGCAAGGGAGTCATCATGACACGCGCACGGCACTCGAGATGGGGGATTGCCGCCACGGCCGCCCTCGTCGCATCCCTCCTCGGGGCGACGGCGGCTCCCGCCGCCGCCGCCCCGGAGGCGGCTGCGGCACCACCCGCGCACGGGCCGATCGACAGCTCGGCGCTGACCACGTGGGGCCATGACAAGGTCGACACCACCACCGGACCGATCGCCGACGACGCCGTGCGCGGGTCGGAGTTCTACTCGGCATCGGTCAGTCTCGCGAGCGCGCCCGACACGGCCTACAGCTCGTTCGTCTACATGAACGTGCCGCGCAGCGGCGAAGGCAAGCGCGGGTACGACGAGCAGGACGGCGCGGAGTTCTCCTCGAGCGCCGACCTCTCGATGAGCTGGTCGAGCTTCGAGTACTCCGAAGACGTGTGGGTCAACGTCACACTGACCACGGGCCAGCACATCTCATCGGCCGACCAGGTCACCGTGCGCCCCACGAGCCTGAACCTCGAGAAGCAGCTGGTCGACTCATCCACGATCCGGGTCAAGGTCCCCTACAGCGCGCAGGGGCTGCGCTTCTCGGTCGAGTTCGACCCTCAGCAGCTCACGTCGTACAACGACATGAGCGGCGACAGCGGTGTGCTCACGACGGTGGCCGCCGGCAACCGCGCGGTCGCCACCGAGCCGCAGAACTCGATGCTCGTCTTCGCCAACCCGAAGCTCACCGGCAGCGAGCGCGATCGGCTGATCCCGACGGATGCCTCGGGCACCATCTACAAGCCGGCACCCGGCCTCGTGAACGATCTCGACCACATGACGGCCGACATCCTCTACTTCGAGCCCGGCACGTACTACATGGGCGACGACTACCGCGCGCAGCTGCCGGCGAACGTGAAGTGGATCTACCTCGCGCCGGGTGCCTACGTGAAGGGTGCGTTCCGTTTCCCCGACTCGTCGCAGCCCGCGTACAAGGTGACCGGACGTGGCGTGCTCTCGGGCGAGCAGTACGTCTATGAGGCCAACACCGCTGAGGGATACGCGCACAACACGAAGGAGAACTGTCACGTCGACTGCGTGAAGATGCTGCAGTTCGAATCCTCCAACAAGGGCCAGACGCTCGACATGGAGGGGCTGACGATCAATGCCCCGCCGTACCACTCGTTCGTGGTCTACGCGCACGACGAGACGGGCGAGATCGGCGTCGAGAACTTCCGCATGGATGTCTCGAACTACAAGCAGGTCGGCAGCTGGTACTGGCAGACCGACGGCCTGGAGCTTTACCCCGACGGTCACATGCGCGACACCTTCTTCCACGCGAACGACGACGTGCTGAAGCTGTACCACAGCGACGTGAAGATCGAGCGGACCGTCATCTGGAAGAACGAGAACGGCCCGGTCATCCAGTGGGGCTGGACGCCGCGCAACATCGACGGCGTCACGGTCAGCGACACCGACATCATCCACAACCGCATGGGCTGGAAAGACGTCAAGTACAACACGTGCGTCTTCAACTCGTCGTCGCACTGGGAGGACATGGGCGCGACCGATCGAGCGGATGTCTCGACGACGGTCAAGAACATGCACTTCACGAACACGCGCGTCGAGGGTGCCGTGAACTGCGGCATCCGCATCTTCGCCCTCTCGAACACCGAGAACATCCAGATCGACGGCTTCTCGGTGGACGCC
The DNA here is from genome assembly GCF_016907295.1 of Microbacterium dextranolyticum. NCBI lineage: Bacteria > Bacillati > Actinomycetota > Actinomycetes > Micrococcales > Microbacteriaceae > Microbacterium > Microbacterium dextranolyticum. The sequence continues at coordinate 2,601,798 of NZ_JAFBBR010000001.1, read as the reverse complement.
TGGAACGGTCTCGGATCCGCATCGCAGGTCAGCCTGCTCCAGCGGTACACCGACCGCAGCGGCGCGAAGGTCACGATCGGCAACGAGATGACCGATCGCAACGGCATCCTGCTGCACGACTACAGCGTGGGCGGAGTGCCGATCCTGAAGTCGGGCGACAAGTGGGCCAGCGACGAGCTGGGACGGCTGAACTTCGACGTCGACACCTGGGACGACTGGAACGCGACGAGCGACGACGCGCCCACGGGCACCGCGCCCCAGCTCGCGGTCGACGGCCTCGCTGACGGATCGGTCGCCACGGCGCGCAACCTGACCGTGACCGGGACGACGGATGCCCCGCGCGTGAGCGTCACGGTCAACGGCGTCACGTCGGACGCGACCGTCGCGGGCGGCGCGTTCACGGCGCCCGTGACCCTGCCCGACATCACGAATCGCATCGTCGTCACCGCCACCGGCGCGAACGGTGTGGAGACGGTCGTGCGCCGCACCATCACCGCCCTGGGCACGGTCGTCGGATCGCTCACCGACCCCACCGGGGACGACAACGGTCCGGGCAGCTACACGTACCCGACCGACAGTGCCTTCAACCCGGGCAGCTTCGACCTCACCGGTCTCACGGTGTACCGGGACGGCGACACCGTGCGCTTCGTGACGAAGGTCGCCGGCGAGGTCCGCAACCCCTGGTTCGGACAGGGCATGAGCACGCAGCGGGTCAACATCTATCTGCGTGACGGCGACTCGACCGCGACGACCCCGCTGCTGCCGGGGACGAACACGTCGGCGGCCGGTGCATGGACGCGGGCGATCGTGGCCTCGGGTCGCTTCGCCGACAGCCCGTACGGAGCCGGCGTATTCACGCCCGACGGTCAGCGCATCGCGCGCCCGACGATCGAGGTGAACGGTGCCGCCGGTGAGATCATCGCATCGGTGCCGGCGAGCACCCTCGGCGACGTGGACCTCTCGAAAACCGGGTACCAGGTGTCGATGTTCGCCGACGCGGAGTCGGGCGAGGGTGTCGGCAACGTCCGCCCGATCTACAGCACCGAATGCGCGCAGGGTGTCGGATGCCCCGACTTCGTCGGTCCGTACCGAGGAGCCGGCGGCGCCGGCAGTTTCGACGGCGACCTGGCCTCTCGTGACACCGACACGCGGGACTCCAACGCGTTCGACATGATCACCGGCGACGCCGACCAGCACACCGTCATGGACTGGACGCGCGGCCCCGTCGTGGCCCCCTACGTCGTGCTCGACACGTCCGATGCTCCCGTCGAGCGCACGCCCGAGGCATCCCTCACCGCGGCGCGCGTGACCGCGGGGGGACAGATCGTCGTCACCGGGTCGCAGTTCGGTGCGAACGAAGGGATCAGCCTGTGGCTGCAGGCGGCCCCCGCGGCGGCGGCGCGTGCGACAGACGTCGGCGCCGCAGCGCTGGCGGAGTTCTCCGCCGACGCGAGCGGCGCGTTCGCCCAGACGGCGACCGTGCCGGCGAACCTCGCGGCCGGGGCCTACCGCCTCGAGGTGCGCGGTGCGTCCTCCGGCTCGGTCTGGTTCGACCTCACGGTCGACGCGGCGAACACGGGCGGCGGGGGAACCGACACCGGTCACGGCGACGGAGGCTCCTCGGCTCAGCCCGGCGGGTCCGTGTCGGCGCCGACGACCGGCGGCACATCGGGAGCGAGCCACCTCGAAGCGACGGGCGGCGAGTTCTCGCCGTGGCCGCTGTGGGGCGCCGGTGCGCTGCTGCTGGCGGGGGCGATCGCCCTCGTGGTCGCACGCCGACGTCGCAGCCACTCGATCGATTGATCCACTCCGCGCCCTGCGTCGGTCCCGACCGGCGCAGGGCGCGGAACACCACACCACATGCACCAGACGAAGGAGAATGACGTGAAACCTGTGTCACCCACCGCGGGGGAGCCCGAGATGCGGCGTGCGCCCCGCCGCACACGCGCGGCGATGGGCGCCCTGCTGACCGCGCCCCTGCTCGTGACCGGAGTGCTCGGCGCAGGCGCCGCCGCTGCCGAGAGCGGTTCGGCGCCGACCGGCGCGAACACATCGAACGGATGGGAGATGGCCACCACCGATCCCTTCTCGGCCGACTACCACCCGACTTTCACCGGCAACGGCAACTTCGCCGCCCGTGTGCCGGCTCAGGGGCAGGGGTACAGCGCCGCCGACGTCGCGACGCAGTTCCAGGTCGCGGGCCTCTACGCCGCGCACCTGCCCAACGAAGCGCGGGCGTCCGCGCCCGCCTGGACGGGGCTCACGGTGTCGGACGGCTCGGGCAGCTTCGACCAGGCCTTCAGCGCGCCGTGCGTCGTGGGATCGATCTGTCAGCTCGAGGACGCGCAGCTCAGCGGCGGCGTCTCGGTGGCATCCGACCACGGCGGCTACCAGGGCTCCGGATTCACCCAGGGATGGGGGAACGCCTCGGCCGGCGCCCTCCTGTACGCGAACGGCGCGCAGCCGGATGCCGCCTACGACCTCATCGTCCGCTACGCGGCCGGCAACCCCGGCGACAACTCCGCCAATGTGCGCTCACTCCATGTGTCGGTCGGCGACACGAGTGCCGACATCGCCCTCCCGCCGTCGCCGCAGGGGGACTGGGACACGTGGATGCAGGCTCGGCTGCCGCTCGGAGCGCTCACCGATCGCGCCGCACTGACGCTGTCGTGCTCGTCCACGCCCGGCGCGGACTGCCGTGTCAACGTCGATTCGATCGCGATCGTGCCGCGTGACGGCGCCCTGCCGACGACTCCGCCGGACCTGACGATGGATGCTCGAGGGCTGGCGGACTACCGCCAGAGCCTCGACGTCTCGACAGGGGCCATCATCACCTCGGCGCGGTGGACCTCGCCGTCGGGCAACGTCAGCGACGTCGCCTACACGGTGCTCACCGACCGCGGTCACGACGACCGTGCCCTCGTGCGCGTCGACGTCACCCCGCAGTGGAGCGGCGACCTTGAGGTCACCGACGTCCTCGACACGCGCCCCGCAACCTTCGTCGCCGGCACCGTGACGCACCGCGACGACGCGGCCGGAACGATCGGCGTGGACGCCGCCATCACCGGATCGGGCATCACGGCATCCATCGCCTCCACGCTCGCCGGTCCCGGCCAGCGGGCCGAAGCGCGCCCCGTGGGTCTTCCGTCGGGATCGATCGCGCAGAAGCTGACCCAGTCGGTCGAAAGCGGCAAGACCTACAGCTTCGTGAAGTACGTGGGTCTGACCACGACCCACGACGGCGCCGACACCGCGGGCCTCGCGAAGGCGGCGTCCACCGCCGCCGCGGCGCAGGGCTACGACGCGGTGCGTGCGAGCAACGACGGCGCGTGGGCCGACATCTGGAAGGGCGACATCCAGGTCACCGGCGACGACGCGCTGCAGCAGCAGATCCGCGCGAGCCGCTTCTACCTGCTCGCCAGCGTCAACGCCGACCGTCCGTGGTCGCCGTCTCCTGCGGGTCTGTCTTCGGACGGGTACGGCGGGCACGTGTTCTGGGACACCGAGACGTGGATGTGGCCTTCGCTGGTCGCCCAGGACCCTGAGATCGCAGCCGCGGTCCTCAAATACCGCAGCGACCGCATCGACGACGCGCGGGCCAACGCCGCTGCGGGCGGCCACGACGGCATCCGCTTCCCGTGGGAAGGGGCCCTCGACGGCACCGAGCAGACGACGGCGACGCTCTTCGGTGAGACCGAGCAGCACATCACGGCCGACGTCGCGCTCGCGTTCTGGCAGTACTACCTCTCCACCGGCGACCGCACCTGGCTGCAGAACGAGGGGTGGCCCGTCATCAGTGGCGCCGCCGACTTCTGGGCGAGCCGCGTCGAATTGGGAGACGACGGGCAGTACCACATCAACGGCGTGACCCCTCCCGACGAGTGGGCCGGCAAGCACGACGACTCGGCGTACACCAACGTCGCGGCGGCGCAGACGATGCGCATGGCCACGCGCGCAGCGGGGGTCCTCGGCACGAGCGCGAAGCCCGCCTGGCAGACCATCGCCGACAAGATGTTCATGCCGCACGATGACGCCCTCGGGATCACTCCGGAGTATGCCGGATACAACGGCCACGTCATCAAGCAGGCCGACGTCGTCATGACGACCTACCCCTGGGGCTACGAGCAGAGCGACGAGCTCACCGCACGGAACCTCGCCTACTACGCGAGCCGCGTGACGACGTCGGGCGGTCCGTCGATGACGGATGCGATCCACTCGATCGTGTCGGCCGAGCTCGGCAATGTGTGCGACGCCTGGTACTACACGCAGCAGAGCGGCACGCCGTTCATGCGGGCGCCGTTCGACCAGTTCTCCGAGGAGCGCGAGGGCGGGGCCTTCACGTTCACGACCGGTGCCGGCGGATTCCTGCAGGAGTTCTACTACGGCTACACGGGTCTGCGGATGCAGGAGGACGGCATCACCCTGGCGCCCATCCTTCCCCCGAGCCTCACCGACATGACGGTCGCGGGCCTGCACTACCAGGGCCGCACGTTCGACGTGAAGATCGGCACGACGTCCACCGACGTGACGCTCACCAGCGGTCCGGCGCTGACCGTGCACACCGCAGACGGCGACAAGACGGTGTCGACGGATGCCGCACTGCGCATTCCGACCCGCACGGCGAACGACTGCGAGGCGACGTCGGGATACGGCACCCTGCTGGGGTCCCTCTCGGCACCTGCCGGCGGTGACAACGGTGCGGGCACCCTCCAGTACCCGGGGTCGTCGAACTTCCCGACGGGGACGTTCGACATGACCGACTTCGATGTCTACCGTGATGGCGACACGCTGCGCTACGTCACGACGGTGTCGGGGGAGATCACGAACCCGTGGGGCGGGAACGGCATGAGCGTGCAGCTTCTGCACACGTATCTGCGGCTGCCCTCGAACGACTCGGCGCCGGCGCGCTCGGGTGCGGTTCCGGCGCTCCCGGGCACCAACGCCGACCTCGAATCGCCGTGGGATCTGGTGCTGGTCGGCAACGGGCGCGCGACGGGCAGTGGTCCGGGGACGGGGCTCTACGACGCATCCGGCGCGCTGGTGGCGCCGGTCGAACTGAGCGTGACGCCGCGGCGGCACCAGATCGTTCTCTCCTTCCCGGAATCCGCGCTGAAGGGCGCCGATCCGGTGAAGGTCGGCTACGTCGCGGCGATGCTCGTCAACGCCGAGAGCAACGAGGGTCTGTCGAACATCCGGCCCGCGCTCGACTGCGAGGCGCCGGGAAGCCCCGACTGGGTGTCGCAGTGGCGCATCTGCGGCGGCCTGGGCACCATCAGCTCGGCGTCACCGTACGACACCGACACGCGTGATCCGAACATCATCAAGGTGTTCGTGCCCGAGGGGCGTACGCAGCAGGGCGACGTGCTGAAGACCGAGGGGCCGAGCATCCTGCCCTTCGTCGCGCTGAAAGCCGCCCCCGGCCCGTCGCCGAGCCCGTCGGATTCCGGGTCTGCATCGCCGAACCCGTCGGACTCGGGGTCGGCGTCGCCCAGCCCGTCGGATTCCGGGCCGGGATCGCCGAGCGCCTCCGCTTCGGCCTCGCCGACGACATCCGGTGCGGCCGCCGGCGGTCCCTCGGCGGATCGCCTCGGAGCGACCGGCGGTGAGAGCCCGCTGCCGCTCGCGGTGATCGGTGGCGTGCTGCTGCTACTCGGTGCCGCCGGGGTGCTCATGCGCCGCCGGAGCCTCCGTCGCGACGGAGCCTGATCGACAGGTGACCGGCCCGCGCTCCTTCATGCCGACATGTCAGTATGGAGGAGCGCGGGCCGTCCCGCGCTGAGGAGGAGCACGTCATGACCAGTCCGGAACCCGCGCCCCGCAGCACCCGCCTCCTTCGCGCCTCGGTGTGGGTCGCGATCGGAGCCCTCATCGCCGCAGCGATCGTCTGCGTCGTGTGGGTGCTCATCGGCGACGACAACGGCATCGTGGGCAGGGCTTTCCTCACGATCCTGCTGCTGGTCGCGTTTGCCGGCGTCGCCATCGCCGAGACGAACGTCGCCGCCCGCCGTCCGGCCTGGCTGGCGCTCGCGAGCATGGTCTCGTGGGTGGTCGTGCTGCTGGTCGGGGCTTTTCTCATCTGGATGCCTGCCGCGTCGCGCTTCGACGCCGGCGCCGAACGGTTCTTCTCGTTCCTGGTGATCATCCTCATCGTCCAGGGCGTGCTGCTGCATGTACGCCTGTTCCTCGCCGCCTACGAGCGATACCAGACGACGTTTACGACGATCGTCGCCTACGTGACGATCGGACTCGTCGTCATCCTCGCGGCGATGCTGGTGCTCCCGCTCATGACGCACGAGTACGTCACCTACCGCGCTCTGTACTGGCGCGTGGTGGTGGCGCTCGCTATCCTCGCCGCCGTCGGTACGGCGCTCGTCCCTCTCGTGAACGCCTTGTTCGCTCCCAAGCGGGTGCGCCCCGCGTTCGCCGCCCCCGCGGGCTACCAGGCGCCGCCGGTGGCCCCGTATGCGGCGCCCGTCGCCGCGCCCTACGGCGCGCCGGCGTACCCGGCCGCTCCGGCGCCGTGGCCGACCTACTCCGACGCCATCACGCCGCTGCCTGCGCTGCCGGACGGAACGCCCGACTGGAACGCCTATTACACCGGCCGCCCCAGCGCGCCGACCGCACCCGCGGGCTCTTCCGCGGCGCCGGCCGCTCCGGCGCCCCAGGGATATCAGGGGTACCCGCCGGCGCCGCCCCTCCCGCCGCAGAACTGAGTCTCGGCGCGGCATGACCGCCGCGCTGGCCCGGCGCCGGGTGCCGCACGCGGACGTCGCCGGTTGCGCGTAGCGTGGATGCCATGGTGGATGCCTCGACGCTGCGTGACCTGGCCGAAGAGATCGCGCGAGAGGCGGGCGCCCTGGCGCGTCGGCGCCGCGACGAGGGCGTCCAGATCGCCGCGACGAAATCCGCGCTCGCGGACATCGTCACCGATGCCGACCGCGAGGTCGAGAACCTCATCCGCGAACGGCTGGCCGCGGCACGCCCCGATGACGGCTTCCTCGGCGAAGAGTCGGGCGCCGAGCGGGGGACGAGCGACGTCACGTGGGTCGTCGATCCGATCGACGGCACGGTCAATTACGCCTACGGCATCCCGCACTACGCGGTCTCGATCGCCGCGGTCACGGGGGAGCCGACGCCCGAGGAATGGACGGCGCAGGCGGGTGTCGTCTTCGCTCCCGTCGTCGGCGAGCTGTTCTCCGCCGCGCGCGGCGCCGGAGCATCGGTCGATGGTCGGACGCTCGCCGTCACACGCGTGACGGATGCGGGTGCCCTGCTGGCGACCGGGTTCGGCTACGACCCCGCGACGCACGCGGGCGACCTCGAACGGGTGCGCACCGTGATGCCGCTGGCCCGCGATCTGCGGCGCGCCGGTGCGGCGTCCCTCGATCTCGCGTATGTCGCCGCCGGGCGGTTGGACGGCTACTTCGAACGCGGACTGCACCCGTGGGACCACGCGGCCGGCGCCCTGCTCGTCACCGAGGCGGGTGGCATCGTCGGCGGACGACCGGGCGGGCGGCCGGGTCGGCAGATGACGATCGCGGCCGGCCCCGAGCTGTACCCGGCACTCGACGCCGCAATCCACGGCTGATCATTCATCTCACTCACAGACTGTCCGGGGTAGTGTTTATCCGATCGTTACCTTCGCCGCCCGAACGGCGACAGTGACCCTCTACCCGACTGCACGATGCCGTTGTCCCCGAACGGCCGGATGAGAGTGTGCGTGTGACCCCCGACACCCCCACGGCGAACGCCGCCCCCACGCGACGTTCCAGCCGCCGCCCCTCCGCGCAGACTGCGCCGGAGGATGCAGGTGTCCTCACTCGCGCCGAGCTCCGCCGCCGCGCCGCGCAGGCTGTCGAGGCGTCTGTGGTGACCGCGGATGCCGCCACCGCGCCCGAGCCCGAGGCGCCCACTTCCCTCGCCGAATCCGTCGTGGCCGATGTCGCGGCTGCGATCGTCGCCGAGACGATCGGCGCGCCGACCGACTCCGCATCGCGGCGTCGCCTGCGTCGCGCCGCGGAGGCCGTCTTCGCCCACGTCGCCGAGGACGCGCCCCTCGCTGAGCACGCTCCTGTCGCTGAGGGCACCCCCGTCGACGCCGCGGCGCCGTCCGGTGCCGCTTTCACCGCTCCCGCCTCCTGCCCGGTCGACGAGTTCGAGCTCGCCGCCAGGCTCTTCTCCTTCACCGGCGAGACCCCGGTGCAGCGGGCTGCTGCCGATGCGGGTGCGCCGGCATCCGTCCCTCGTCCCGTCGCGGCGGCGTCGATGCCGGTCGCGGCCGGTCGCCGTCGCGGCGTGGTCGCGCAGCGCGCGGCCGCCGCATCGTTCTCGGTCGGCGTGATGGCGATCGTCGGCCTCCTCGCCGTCGGTACGACCACGCCGGCCGCGGCCGTCGCCGCCCCGACGTCGGTCGTGAAGACGACGGCGGACATCTCCACGGCCTCGGCGAAGACGACTCCGGCAACCGGTGACATCCAGGCCTTCGTGTCGAGCGGCGCGAGCGGCGCCACGGCGCTCGATCGGCCTGAGCACTACAAGGTCGCCTCGATGGCGCAGATCGCCTCGGACTCGGGTGTCACCCTCTTCGCGAACACCTGGGTGAACGATCCGACCGCCGCCATCCAGTGGCCCTTCCCGGTCGGTGTGCCGATCTCGGCCGCGTTCGGCTCTGTCGAGTATCAGTCGGAGTTCGCCAGCCCGCACAACGGCGTGGACCTCACCCCCGGTGCGGGTGCCGAGATCCACGCGATCGCCGCCGGAACCGTGCGCATCGCCACCGAAGACGGGGGAGACTACGGCGTCACGGTCGTCATCGACCACATCGTCGACGGACAGCCGGTCTCGACCCGCTACGGCCACATGCAGTACGGCTCGCTGAAGGTCTCGCAGGGCCAGAAGGTGACGGCGGGTCAGGTCATCGGTCGGGTCGGACAGACGGGCAAGGCGACCGGGCCCCACCTGCACTTCGAGGTCATCCTCGGCGGGGTCACCCGCATCGACCCGATGCCGTGGATGTACGCCCACACGACCGGTACCCACACGGTCGGCTGATCGGTTCGAACTCAGCCTCCGGCTCTGATATTCTTTTCTGGTTGCCCGCTCGCGGGTGGCACGCCCCGATAGCTCAGTGGCAGAGCACTTCCATGGTAAGGAAGGGGTCGTCAGTTCAATCCTGACTCGGGGCTCGCAGCATCCACATCTCGCCGTGTGGGTGCGGCGCGGCGGGGTAGCTCAGTTGGTGAGAGCGCACGACTCATAATCGTGAGGTCGCGGGTTCAAGCCCCGCTCCCGCTACCGATCTAGACCCCCGGTCCTCCGGGGGTTTTTTCGTGCCCGCGAAGAGTTGCGCATGCAGCCCCGGGGATGCGAGCGATCCGGGCGTCGGTGGTCGAATCGACGAGCCCGATCCGACCGCCCTGTTTCGGCGGGTACGTGCGGTCATTCCTGAGCAGTCACGCACGGTTCGCGCGGCCGCGCCCGAGAGCGCCCGGCCCGCCCCCGAGAGCGCCGGCTCCGCCCATTCGACTGGCGTCTGATGCCCCTCTTCGGCGACGGATCGATCAGACGACCGCGCGAAGGCGCCCATCTTTTTCGGGTGGCGACGGAGTCATGGACTAATATGTACGGCACGAACATATTTGGGGGAGATGTGAAGAACAGGAACATGTGGCGCCCACGATCCACGAAGGCGACAGCGATGATCGCGGCCGTCGCTGTGGCATTGCTCGGTGCTGTTGCCGTCCCAAGTGCTGCGTCGGCGGCGCAGATGCAGGGGCAGGTGTCGATCGACGACATCGCGTTCCAGCAGAACACCATCGAAGACGGGCAGAACGCCAAGATCGATGTCGCGTGGCATGTCCCCGGTGTGGCGACGCCCACGGTGTCGTTCTCCATCGACCTTCCGTCCGAGCTCGCGGGTGTTCCCGACAACATCGCGATGATGCAGGACGGAACGCAGATCGGCGTGTGCGTCGTCACCAACGACAAGGTGACCTGCACCGTCGACGACGACTACGTGACGAAGAACCCGCGGAGTGTCTCGGGCGATCTCACCTTCGCGGCGTACACGACCTTCGAGAACACGCAGGACGAGACGAAGCACATCAACATCGGCGGCTTCGACAACGAGGTCGTCGTGAAGCCGAGCCCGTGGTGGTGCCACGAGACGTGCGACACCATCAAGTGGTACGCGCAGAAGTACGGCAACTACCAGACCGATGCATCCGGCCAGGAGTACATCGACTGGGTCATCCGTGTTCCCGCCAAAGCGGTCGACGGCAGCACCTGGCAAGACGGGCAGCAGGGGATGCAGCCCGGCATCGAGACCGAGGTGACGGACAACTTCGACAAGAACGACTTCGAGATCCTCTCGGGCCCCACCGTCACCTACAACGACACCGTGGCGTACAGCAAGTGGGGCGCGCTCGGCCCGCAGGACGAGACCTGGAAGACGCTGGACGCGTCGAAGACGACCGTGTCGTCCGATCAGCGCACTGTGACCTTCACCTCCGCAGCGGGCGCGAAGGCCGGCACGCACAGCGATGACTGGCAGGAAGGCCAGGCGACGACCGGCTCGTGGCGCGGTACGGAGGGGCAGTACTACGCCGTCACGTGGCGCATGAAGCCGCTCACCGGCGGCGAGCTCAAGCCCGACTCTCCCGACCGCGTCTTCCACAACGGCGCATCCTTCCGGTTCAATGGCTCGGAGAGCCAGGACGTCACCGGTGACGCCACCCGTACGAGCGGCGGCGCAAACGCCAAGGGCACCAACTTCGGCAGCTTCTCCATCACGAAGAAGGTCACGAACAACACCGCCGCAGACCTGGCGGGCAAGGTGTACACCGTCAACGCCAAGGTCGACGAGCCCGGTCAGGACGAGAAGAACTTCTCGATCACGCTCACGGACGGACAGACCTACACGAGTGACGACTACTTCCGCGGCACGACGGTCACGCTGAGCGAGATTGCTCCGTCCGGCCCCGACGGTGTGCAGTGGGCAACGCCCCAGTTCGTCGGCCCCCACGGGCCCGTCGAATCGGTGTCACTGGCCATCGACGCCGACCACCAGACCGTGGGGACGACGACGGCGTACACGCTGAACAACGTCGCCTCCTTCCCGACGACGACGTTCTCGGCGAAGAAGGTCGTCGACAACGCCGACAACGTCGACCTGAGTGGCATCCCGAGCTATGAACTCGACTACACCTACCCGGCCGGCGCGGCGTTCGCGGCGGGCAAGGGCAGTCTCACACTGCCCGCAACCGGCGAGGTCGTCACGAGCACGCCGGTCCCGGTCGGTGCGCAGATCACGCTCAGCGAGGACGCTCCGGCGCCCATCGCGGGAGCGACCTGGGCTGACGCTCAGATCTCGCCGAAGACGTTCACGGCAGCGGCGGGAGACCCCGTCGCGGTCACGGTGACCAACACGATCACCAAGACTCTCGGCGGCGTGCAGATCGTCAAGAAGGTCGAGGGTCCGGCCGCCGGTCAGGTTCCCGCCGACAAGACCTATAGCGTCACCGCATCCTTCCAGGTGCCCGCCGGCTCGCCGGCCGTCGCCGACCGCACGCTCTCGCTCGTCGCCGGAACTCCGCAGTCGATCGACGGACTGCCCGTCGGCACGACGGTCACGTTCTCCGAGGTGAAGCCGGCCGACGACGACACCTTCACGTGGGCCGATCCGATGTTCGCTCCGTCGAACACCGCGACGGTCGGCTCCGAGGCGACGAGTGTCACGCTGACGAACTCCGTCAGCCGCACGCTCGGCACGTTCGACCTTGCCAAGAAGGTGACCGGCGACCAGGCGCAGAACCCGAAGGTTCCGGCCGGCTTCTCGGTCGTCGCCTCGTGGAAGGACGCCTCGGGCGCCGCGCAGACGAAGACACTGACCCTCCCCGCGAACGGCACCGCCGTTCCGTTCGGTGAGAACGTCCAGGTCGGCACCGCGGTGACGCTTTCCGAGGCGAAGCCCGCAGACGGCTCCGGCATCACCTGGGCACAGCCCGTGTGGAGCGGAACGGGTATCGCGCCCCAGAGCGACGGCAGCGCCATCGTCACGGTGGCGAAGGGCCCCGGCACGCACCTCGTGATTGAGAACACCGCGAACACGACCGTTGCGGGTCTGTCCATCCAGAAGAAGGTGAGCGGAGACGCGCAGGGCGAGGTTCCGGCAGGCACCACGTTCCCCGTCACCGCCTCGTGGAAGGCTGCGGACGGCACGGCGGTCACCAAGAAGCTGAACCTCGACCCGACGGCGTCGGCCACCCTGATCGACGGCAAGCTGCCCGCGGGCACGGTCGTCACCCTCACCGAGGGTGCCGCCCCGTCGTTCCCGACCGTCGTGTGGGGTAACCCGTCCTTCACGGCCGAGGGCGCCTCGATCACCCCGACGGACGACCCGAAGACGGTGACGGTGACGGTTCCCGACAGCAACGGTGCGAGCGTGCTGGTCTCGCTCACGAACGTCGCGAACTGGGCTCCGGGCACCTTCACGCTCAGCAAGACGGTGTCGGGCATCGCCCCGAGCGTCGCCGGATTCCCGAAGAGCATCGACGTGACCGCGTCGTGGCTCGACGAGAAGGGTGAACCGCAGACGGCCGGGCTGAGCCTTCCGACCGACGGAACGGTCGTCGGTTTCGGGCGTACGTTGCCCAAGGGCACGAAGGTGACGCTCAGCGAGGTCACGCCGGATGCCACGGCTGCGTTCCATTGGAACGCTCCGCAGTGGGCTGAGGCCGACGGCTTGGTCGCGAACGCCGACGGCACCGCGACCGTGACGATCGGTGCGGCCCAGACGGCGGCCGTGGCGCTCGCGAACTCGGTGACCGGTCAGTTCGGCAGCGTCACGATCACCAAGGTGATCAGCGGTGCCGGTGCCGACAACGTCGCCGCGGACACGCAGTTCCCGGTGAAGGCCACGTGGACGGATCTGCTGGGCGCGACCCAGGAGCGCAACGTCTCGGTGAGCGCGGCCCAGCCCGTGACCATCGACGGCGTGCCGCTGGGCACCCAGGTCACCCTCACCGAGGGTGCCGTGTCGGTGCCGGCGCCGGCCCACTGGGCGGGTGCGACGTGGTCCTCGACCGCGTCGAACGTGACGCTGAGCGCCGACGGAACGTCCGCGACGATCGTGGTGACCGCGAAGGATGCCACCTCGGCCGCCGCAGCTCTGACGCTCGACAACTCGTTCACGGCTGACGCCCCGCCGCTGCCCTCCACGGGTGGTGACCTCACGAGCCTCGTGTTCCTCCTCGTCGGAGGCGTGCTGATCGCTCTGGCCGGTCTCGTGCTGGTGCGTCGCACACGTCGCTCCTGAGCGACCCCCCGGCGCACTGATCAGCGCCGGGCCAGGCCCGCGGGCCCGCCCTCTCCTCGCCCCCAGCCGAGGAGAGGGCAGGGCTCGCGGGCCTTCTTCGTCGGAGGCCGGGGATACCATGAATCGTCCCCACCCCGCAGTAGACGGAAAGACGACCCATGCTCGGTAAGCTCCTGGTCCGCTATCTCTGGACCTACAAATGGTGGTTGCTGGGCGTGCTGGTGTTCCAGTTCGCGTCGGCGATGGCATCCCTCTATCTGCCGCGATTGAACGCCGACATCATCGATCACGGCGTCGCGGCGGGCGACGCCGGGTATATCTGGTCGCGCGGCGTCTTCATGCTCGCGATCGCCCTCGGCCAGATCGTCGCCTCGATCATCGCGACCTACTTCGCCGCGCGCGCCGCGATGAGCGCCGGGCGCGACATCCGGCGCGATGTCTACGAGAAGGTCAGCGGCTTCTCCGAGCGTGAGGTGTCCTCCTTCGGTGCGGGGACGCTCATCACCCGCAACACCAACGACGTGCAGCAGGTGCAGATGCTCGCGATGATGGGCGCCACGATGCTCGTCACCGCACCGTTGCTCGCGATCGGCGGCATCATCATGGCGCTGCAGCAGGACGTCGGACTGAGCTGGCTCATCGGTGTCGCCGTGCCCGTCCTCCTGGTGATCGCCGGCGCGATCATCAGCCGTATGGTGCCGCTGTTCCGCTCCTACCAGACCAAGCTCGACGCGGTGAACCGCATCATGCGCGAGCAGCTCACGGGCGTGCGCGTCGTGCGCGCCTTCGTGCGCGAGCGCATCGAGGAGGAGCGCTTCCGCGGCGCGAACACCGACATCCTGGTGGTCGGGCGCAAGGTCGGATCGCTGTTCGTCATCATGTTCCCCCTCGCGATGCTCGTGCTGAACATCACCCTCGTGGGGGTCATCTGGTTCGGCGGCATCCAGGTCGACGCCGGCCACGTGCAGATCGGCACCCTCTTCGCCTTCATGCAGTACGTCGGCCAGATCCTCATGGGCGTGCTCATGGCGACCTTCATGACGATCATGATCCCGCGGGCAGCGGTGTCGGCCGACCGCATCGGCGAGGTGCTCGACTCCGTCGACGCCCTCGTTCGCCCCGCGAATCCGGTGTCCGAGTTCCCCGCCCCCGGTGTGATCGAGTTCGACAACGTGTCCTTCGTCTACCCCGGGGCCGACGCGCCCGTGCTGCACGGCATCTCGTTCCGCGCGAACGCGGGCGAGACCGTCGCGATCGTCGGTTCGACCGGCGCCGGCAAGACCACCCTGGTCTCGCTGATCCCGCGCCTGTTCGACGTGACCGGAGGCGCCGTCAGCGTCGGCGGCGTCGACGTGCGCGAGGCCGACCTCGACCTGATGTGGCAGGGGATCGGCTACGTGCCGCAGAAGGCGTTCCTGTTCACCGGGACCGTGGCATCCAACCTGCGCTTCGGGCGTGAGGATGCCACCGACGACGACCTGTGGCACGCTCTCGACATCGCCCAGGGGCGCGACTTCGTCGCGGAGATGGAGGGCGGCCTCGACGCGCGCATCGCCCAGGGCGGGACCAACGTCTCAGGCGGCCAGCGACAGCGGCTGTCGATCGCTCGCGCCATCGCGCATCGTCCCCGGATCCTCGTGTTCGACGACTCGTTCTCGGCGCTGGACGTGACGACGGATGCCCGGTTGCGGCAGGCGTTGTGGAAAGAGCTGCCCGAGGTCACCAAGATCGTCGTGGCGCAGCGCATCTCGACGATCACCGACGCCGACCGCATCATCGTGCTGGACGGGGGACGGATGGTCGGCTCCGGAACCCACGCCGAGCTCCTCGAGAGCAACGAGACCTACCGCGAGATCGTCGAGTCGCAGCTGGGAGTCGACGCATGAGCGCCCCGAACACCGCCGAGCTCTCCGAAGAGGAGCGCTACGAGCTCGAGCTCGCCGAACAGGCCCGATTGAACTCGGGCGACTGGGACTCGGTCGCGCCGGGCAAAGCCAGCAACTTCCGCCGCAGCTTCGCCCGGATGATCGGCCTTCTGGCGCCGTCGAAGTGGGCGTTCGCGCTCGTCTCGCTCTTCGGGGCCGTCGGCGTCGTCCTCGCCGTCATCGCCCCCAAGGTCCTCGGCGAGGCGACCAACGTCATCTTCGAGGGCGTGGTGTCGGCCTCGCTCGGCGGCCAGTTTCCCGCCGGAACCTCGAAAGCCGACGTCGTCGCCGCGCTGCAGGGCGCCGGGCAGAACGACATCGCCAACATCGTCGGGGCCATGCACGACTTCCAGGTCGGCGCAGGGGTCGATTTCGACCGGCTGCGCGGAGTGGTCGTCGCTGTGCTCGCGATCTACATCGCCTCGGCGTTCCTCACCTGGATCCAGGGCTACGTCATCAACGTCATCATGGTCCGCACGATGTGGCGTCTGCGCGAGCAGGTCGAGGCGAAGATCAACCGCCTGCCGCTGGCGTACTTCGATCGCGTGCAGCGCGGTGAGCTGATCTCGCGCGTGACGAACGACATCGACAACATCACCCAGACGATGCAGCAGTCGCTCTCGACCGCCCTCACGAACGTCCTCACCGTCGTGGGCGTGCTCGTCATGATGTTCTCCATCTCGTGGCAGCTCGCGATCGTCGCACTGGTTGCGCTTCCCCTGATGGCGGTCGTCTTCGGCGTCATCGGGCCCAAGTCCCAGAAGGCGTTCGCCACCCAGTGGCGCAAGGTCGGTCGCCTCAACGCCCGCGTCGAGGAATCGTTCTCGGGGCACGCGCTCGTCCGCGTCTACGGGCGCGAGAAGGATTCGCGCGAGAAGTTCCAGGAAGAGAACGAAGACCTCTACCAGGCCGCGTTCACGGCCCAGTTCCTCTCCGGACTCATGATGCCGGCGATGATGTTCATCGGCTCGCTCAGCTACGTCGGCATCGCCGTGCTCGGAGGCCTCATGGTGGCATCCGGCCAGCTGCGTCTCGGCGACGTGCAGGCCTTCATCCAGTACTCGCAGCAGTTCACACAGCCGCTGTCCGAGCTCGGCGGCATGGCCGCCGTCGTCCAGTCCGGCACGGCGTCGGCCGAGCGCGTCTTCGAACTGCTCGATGAGGAGGAGCAGGACCCGGATGCCCCGGATGCCCCGGCACTGCGCGCCGGCAGCGGTGTGATCGAGTTCGAGCACGTGGCGTTCGGCTATGCGCCCGACAAGCCCCTCATCCGCGATCTCTCCTTCCGGGTGGAACCCGGGCAGACGGTCGCGATCGTCGGGCCGACCGGCGCCGGCAAGACCACCCTCGTCAATCTGCTGATGCGCTTCTACGAGCTCGACGGGGGTCGCATCCTGCTCGACGGTCAGGACATCGCCGAACTCACGCGCGACGACGTGCGCTCGCGCACCGGCATGGTGCTGCAGGATCCGTGGCTGTTCGCCGGGTCCATCCGCGACAATATCCGCTACGGCAACGAGGCGGCCAGCGACGAGCAGGTCCTCGAGGCCGCCGTCGCGACTCGCGTCGACCGCTTCGTGCACTCCCTGCCCGACGGTTACGACACCGTCCTCGACGAGGACGCGGCGAACGTGTCGGCCGGCGAGAAGCAGCTCATCACGATCGCACGCGCTTTCGTCGCGTCGCCGAGCGTGCTCATCCTCGACGAGGCGACGAGCTCGGTCGACACACGGACGGAGCTGCTGCTCCAGCACGCGATGGCGGCGCTGCGCGAGGGGCGGACCTCGTTCGTCATCGCGCACCGCCTCTCCACGATCCGCGACGCGGATCTCATCCTCGTGATGGAGCACGGCGACATCGTCGAGAAGGGCACGCACGACGAACTCATCACCGCGCAGGGCCCCTACTGGCGTCTGTACCGGTCGCAGTTCGAACAGGCCGCCACGGGCGCCGAGGCAGCCTCCGAAAGCGTGCAGGAGTGACGGAGGGTGCTGCATCCGGCATGCGGATGAGCGCGCGCCTCCGTGATCCGCGGTTCGTCCTGTCCTGCCTCGGCATCGGACTGGCCGCCGGGCTCCTCTCGGGGCTGTTCGGCGTCGGCGGTGGAACGGTCATCGTCCCCATGCTGGTGCTGCTGCTGGGGTTCGATCAGCGTCTCGCCTCGGGAACGTCGCTCGCCGCGATCGTCCCGACGGCGGCCGTGGGCGTCGTCTCCTACGCCGTGCACGGCTCGGTGGCGTGGATCCCCGCGATCATCCTCGCCGCCTTCGCTGTGGTGGGTGCGCAGATCGGCACCTGGCTGCTGGCCCGTCTTCCCCAGAACATCGTGCGCTGGGGCTTCGTGATCTTCCTCATCGTCGTGATCGTCATGCTGTTCGTCGTGATCCCGCCCCGTGACACGCCGTGGGTGCTGACGTGGGGAGCGGCCCTCGGGCTGGCTGCGGTCGGCCTCGTCACCGGCGTGCTCTCCGGGCTGCTGGGTGTCGGCGGCGGCGTGGTGGTCGTCCCCGCGCTCATCATCCTGTTCGGCATGAGCGACCTCGTCGCGAAGGGCACATCGCTTCTCATGATGATCCCGACGGCGATCTCGGGGACGATCGGAAACCTGCGTCGCCGCAACGCCGACCTGGTGGCTGCGGTCCTGATCGGGGTGGCCGCGTGCACGACGACGACCCTCGGCGCCTGGTTGTCGACGATCCTCGACCCGCTCGTCTCGAACATCCTGTTCGCCGCGTTCCTGACGTTCATCGCGGTCCAGATGGCGGTGCGCGCCGTGCGCTCCCGTCGCTCGCGCTGACAGACGCTGCGGGAACGGATCGGCGCCGGCGGTTTTGCCCGACCGTTGGCCGCAGCTCCGTCGCACGCCCCCGGTAGGATCGAGGGGTGTCCGTGAACCCTGAGCTGGTCGGCCGTTCCTTCCCGCCGACCGCCCCGTATCTCGTCGGCCGAGAGAAGGTGCGCGAGTTCTCGCGTGCCGTCTTCGCCGACGACCTGCAGCACCTCGATCCCGCCGCGGCGCGCGCCCTCGGCTACGACGATGTCGTCGCGCCGCCGACGTTCGCGATGGTGGTCCAGGACCTCACGCTGCAGCAGCTTCTCGAGAGCCCTGACTCGGGCATCGCCCTCGAGCGCACCGTGCACGCCGAGCAGCGCTTCCACTACACGCGGCCGATCGTCGCCGGCGACGAGCTCGTGGCGCAGCTGCGCATCACGAACCTGCGTCCTTTCGGGAAGGGCGCCATGATCACGAGTGAAGCCGAGATCACGGATGCCGCGGGCGCGCACGTCGTCACGGCCACCTCGGTCCTGCTCGTCGGAGGTGAGGTCGCATGACCGTTCCCGCACTGAGCTCATTGACCGTCGGCGACGTCGTCGCCGAGCGGACTGTGCACCTCACCCGCGAATCGCTCGTGCGCTACGCAGGGGCATCCGGAGATTTCAACCCCATCCACTATCGTGACGATGTCGCGACACGGGTCGGGCTGCCCGGAGTCCTCGCTCACGGCATGCTGACGATGGGCGTCGCCGTCGAGACGATCGCCGGCTGGGTCGGCGACACGGGCCGTATCGCCGACTACGGCGTGCGCTTCACACGTCCCGTCGTCGTGGATGCCGAGGCCGGCGCCGACCTCGTCGTGACCGCGAAGGTCGGCGCGATCGAGGACGCCGCCGCCCGGATCGATCTGACCGTCTCCGCGGCGGAGACCACCGTGCTCGGCAAAGCCCAGGTGCGCGTGCGCCTGGACGGCTGACATGCCGGCGATCACCCCCATCCCGCTCGCGGAGCTGACGACGCTGCGCGTGGGCGGCACACCCGAGCGCATGGTCGAGGCGCACACGCGCAATGATCTCGTCGATGCCCTTCGCACCGTCTGGGCCGATGGCGAACCGTGGCTCGTCGTCGGCGGAGGATCGAACCTGCTGGTCGGCGACGAGCCCTTCGACGGAACGGTCGTGCTCGTCCGGACGACGGGCATCGAACGCATGGGAGGCGCGCCCGACGGACGCGCTCGTCTGCGTGTCGAGGCCGGCCACGACTGGGACGCCCTCGTCGCCTACACGGTCGCCGAGGGGCTGGCCGGCATTGAAGCGATGAGCGGCATCCCCGGCCGTGCCGGAGCGGCGCCGATTCAGAACGTGGGGGCCTACGGCCAGGAGATCGTCGAGACCCTCGTCGAGATCGAGCTCCTCGATGAGGCGACCGGAGAGGTCGAGGTGGTACCGGCCGCCGACCTCGAGCTGGGGTTTCGCACCTCTGCCCTGAAGGCGCACTACGGCAGCGTGCCGAAGCGCTCCGGCGTGATCGTCTCGATCACCCTCGAGCTCCTCGAGGTCGGTCACGGCGAGTTCCCGGTGCGCGGTGCGCAGCTGCGTCAGGCGCTGGGGATGGATGCCGACGCGACGGCGACGCTCCGCGGCATCCGCGAGACCGTGCTCTCCACCCGCGCCCGCAAGGGAATGGTGCTCGACGATGGCGACCTCGACACGCACAGTGCCGGTTCGTTCTTCCAGAACGCGATCGTCTCGGCGTCCTTCGCCCGCACTCTGCCCGCGGAGTGCCCACGCTGGCCGATCGCGGCGACCCTCGACCCGGTGACGGTCATCCCGCTCGCCGCCTACGACGGACTCGTCGCGCCGCCGGTGTCGACGCGACCCGACGTCAAGGTGAGCGCCGCGTGGCTCATCGAGCACGCGGGGCTCGGCAAGGGCTTCCACCTGCCGCGCTCGCGCGCCGCCCTCTCGAGCAAGCACGCGCTCGCACTCACCAACCGAGGCGGCGCGACCGCGGGCGAGCTCGCCCAGCTCGCCCGGTTCATCCAGCAGCGCGTTCAGTCGGAGTTTGGGCTCATGCTGCAGCCCGAACCGGTGCTCGTCGGCGTCGAGCTCTGACGCGTCGCCGCCGCGCGATCAGCGCGCAGCGGTGGGGGCAGCAGACGTCCGCGGCTCTCGCAACACCGGGACGAGGGGCATGAGCAGTCCGACCCAGACCAGGCGTGCGGCGGGAAAGACGCCGATCGTCCAGATGACCGAGGCCACGGCATCCGTCGGGTAGTGCACGGCGAGGATCGTGACGACGCAGATCATCCCGGCCACGAGCACGACCGCCGCGATCAGTGCGACGATCCGGCCACGGGTGTGCCACGTCAGCAGAATCAACACCGTCGCCAGAACGGTCGCGAACACGACATGGCCGCTCGGGAACGACGCATCCGTCGGCATCGGCGACACCGGGTGCGCGAGCAGCGTGGGATCGGGGCGCGGGCGCGCGACGACGATCTTCACGATGTCGGAGGGGATCCAGGTGAGAGCGACGACGCCGGGGATGGCCGCAGCGAGGCGGAGCCGGCGCGTGGCGAGCCACGCCACCGCGGTGAGACCGACCGTCAGGATCATGGCCGGGACGGGCGAGAAGGCCGCATAGGCCAGGGCGGCGATGTGAGCCACGGCGCCGGTGCGCAGAGCGTTCAGCGCAGCCGACAGCCCGGCATCGACGGGGTGCGAACGCAGCACCAAGCCGAGCGCCGTCAGCGCCACGATGGTCGCGGCGGCCACCACGATCGATGCGATGGGGCGGCGGACGGGGGCCAGGAGTGCGACGGTGCGCCCGCGCGCGGCGCGGCGCGAGGACGGAACGGTCGACGGGGCGGACGAGGGCGGCACGACGTCTGATCCTGCCCCGGCGGGCTATGCGCATCCTGAGCGGTCGCGGTCGCGGTCGCGGTCGCGGGTGGGGTGTGGTGGGGTGTGGGTGGGGTGTGATTCCCGAACTGCAGGAAGAGCCGGGGCGCAGGGGGCGGGCGAGTAGCCCGGGGCCACATCTGTCACACCTGATCCTGCACTGCGGGGCCGTCGTGCCCCGACCTTCGCCCTGGTGCGCTCGCCGAGGATGCGGGCTGGGTGTGGCGGGCGTGGCAGGTGTGGCAGGTGAGATGGATGCTGCGGGTGAGATGTATGTGACGGGTGTGATGGGTATGGCAAGTGTGGCGAGTGTGACGGAAGTGGCGGACGTGATGGCGCGGCGAGCGTTTCGGGCGCGATCGGCGCGATCGGCGCGATCGGCCTGACCGGCGCGGGCGGCGCGGCGACCTTGCGCGCGCGTCAGGCCGACTGGCCGTTGCGCCGGATCGACCTGCGCTGCGCGCGGCGCAGCAACCCGACGAGTCCCGTCACGAGGACGAGTCCGCCGAGGGTCAGCGGCGCGACGGCGACGAGCATGCCCGGTGTGACGCCCCGTGCCGTGTCGACGAGCCCGTCGACACCCGCGGGGGAGGACGTCATCCAGACGGCGGCCGATGCCACCCCGGCGAGCACGAGACCCCACACGATGCCGGCCCACCGCACGCGCGGTGCTCCGAGCGGCGCCGCGGGTGCGGGCGCGTCGCCGGAGGCATCCGCTGCGGGCGCGTTGTCGGGCACGGATGCCGCGGCGTCGATATCCGCGCCGCCCGGCACCGTGGGGTCGGCCAGAGGGAGAACCGTCGTCGTTCGCGTGGCGTCGTCGGTGCTCATCGGAGGTCCTCACCGTTCTGTGTGTCGTCGTCTGCGCGTTGGAACATGATGCTGCCGCCGTCCTGGTCGATCACGAGTTTCTGAGGAGTGCCGGAGTCGTCGCCGAGGGTCCCGGTGTAGCGCGTGCGTCCATCCGGCAGGGTCGCGACGGCGATCCGGCCGGTCTGCACGAGGTCCATGAGCTCGATGCGCGGCGAGTCGGGGTTCCATTGCGTGACGCTCGTGTCGCGCGTGGTGAGTTCCACCTCCAGAGCCACGTTCTGCGCGAACGTCACGGTCGTGCCGGGCGCGGAACCGGGAAAGGCGTTGCGTTTGTCCACGTGCAGCTCGCCCTCGCGTCCGGTGTCGGCGATCGAGATCCACAGGGTTCCCCAGGGCTGCACGAACGGGGCGGACGCGGAGGCCCCGTCGCGGGGGGCGATGTTCGAGAGGGTCGAGTATCCGATGTGCAGGCCGTGGGTGACCGGAACGGCGGTGGCGACGAGCCCGGCCCCGAGAGCGAGGACGGTCACGAACGCGAGGAAGCCGCTGCGTCGACGGAATGCGCCGGCGACGATCATCGCCAGCGCGAGCACGAGAGCCGCGACGAACAGGCCGCGGGCGGCCGAGAGACCGCTGTCGTGTTGCAGGGCGGCAACAGTGCCCGCGATCGCTGCCAGCCCGACGACCGTCGCGACGTACGCGAACGGGGTACGCGGTTTCGTGAGTCTCCGGATGCGTCGGCGCTCCTCCGCGTCGGCCGTGAACGCCGCCGCACGCTCCTGCCTTTCCTGCCGGGCCCGATCGCGCGCGGCTCGATCGGCATCCTGCTGCTGTCGACGCCAGGCATCCTGCTGCTCCCGCCAGGCGGCGTGCTGCGCACGCCAGGCCGTGTAGGCCGCGTCGTCGGATGCCGGGGGCGCCTCGCCGGGAGGCGGTGTCAGGAGAGACGCGGGGGTGGATGCGGCGAAGCCTGCGGCGTCCACCCCCTCCGCGTCGACGGTCGACGCCGGACCCGAACCGGAGTCGACGGTGGACGGCACCGGATCCCCGGGGGCGGCGGACGCTGCTCGCCAGTTCGACGGGGGCGCCGGGTCGACGGTGCGCGCGGTGCGTCGTGCCGCGCGCACGATGATGAACAGCATCGTCACGACCAGGCCGACACCGATCGAGACGGCGATGGCCGACAGCGGCGACCAGCCGCCGACCCCCGGGGAGAACATCCACGCCGGGATGCCTCCCACGAACAGGACCGTCGGGACGACGGGGATCAGGCCGATCACGGCGACGATGAGGATGCCCAACTGCACGGTCTCGAACCGGCCTCGCAGTGCGTCGTGCAGGGGGATCCGCCCCTCGAGATCGGGAAGGACGGCCCACGCGATCGCATAGAAGAACATCACCGGGAAGCCGAACAGGGCCGCCACCACCAGGACGCCGCGGACGATCAGCGGGTCGATGCGCAGCCGTGCGGCGATCCCTGCGGCGACGCCGCCGATCCAGGCATCCCCGCGCACCAGGCCGAGCCCGGAGGTCCACGAGAAGAGCCGATCGCCCGCCCGGTTCGGGGCGTGCGGGGCCGTGGGCTGTGCGGCGTCCGGCGCGGCGGCGTCGGATGCCTCCTCGGAGTGCGTCGTGGTCATGACACGATCCTCGCCCGCCCACCCGTTCGCCGGCCATGGGGGAAACCCCTGACCCGTCCCTGATCCGAGGCCCGCGGAGCACCGACACGTTCGCGCGGGTGATTGGATGGGCGGCATGAGGATCCCCGCCGAATGGCTCGCCCCTGCGCCCGGGGCGGTCGTGCGGGATGCCGTGGAAGGACCGATTCTGCTCCGCCCGGTGCCCCCGCCGAGGCCGCCGCTCGTGCGTCCGCGCGAGTGCCTCGTCGCCGGTGTCGCCGAGGGGATCGCCATCCACCTCGGCGCGCCCATCGGTGCGGTGCGCGCACTGTTCGTGGTGCTCGCCTGCTTCGGGGGCGCGGGCATCCTGCTCTATGCGTGGTGCTGGGCGCTCGCGCCGCGCGCCGCCGGGGACGAGTCCGTCAGCTGCACCGCCCCTGTCGCATGGCTGCTGACCATCACGGCGGCGCTGAGCGCGCTTGCGGCGGCGATCACGATCGACCGGCAGAGCACCGATCCGTTCGGGTACGTGGGGGCGTGGCCGCTCGTGCCGCTCGTCGCGCTCGCGGCGGTGGCAGCCGTCGGCGCGGGCGTCTGGGCCGCTCTCGTCGACCGCGGCGACCCGGCGCGGGGGCCACGCCACGCCGGACTGGTGCGGGTCGTGGGCGGTCTCGTGCTCATCGGCCTGTCGGTGGTGCTGGTCGCCGGTGCACGCGACGGGGGCCTTGCGGTCGCGGCGCTCGTGCTGATTCCGCTCCTGGGCCTGGCGCTGCTGATGTCGTCCAACCTGATCGAGCGCTGGCGTGAACTCTCGGGCGAGCGCGTGCGGCGCATCCGCGAAGAGCAGCGCGCCGAGATGGCCGCCCACCTCCATGACTCCGTGCTGCAGACCCTCGCCCTCATCCAGAACCGCAGCGGGGCATCGAGTGAGATCGCCCGGCTCGCCCGCGCGCAGGAGCGCGAGCTGCGTGCCTGGCTCTACGACGGAGACCAGCCCGCCGACAGCGACCTGCCCACCGATCTGCGCGACTACGCCGCCGCACTGGAGCTGGACTTCCCCGTGCGCATCGACGTCGTCGCCGCGGGGGCCTCGACGGAGCGGGCCAGCGGCGAGGTCGCCGCCGCCGCGCGTGAGGCGATGCTCAACGCCGCCCGACACGCCGGAGGTGACGTCTCGGTCTACATCGAGGGCCGGGCAGGCGGCGTGGACGTGTACGTCCGCGACCGCGGCGCGGGATTCGACCTCGATGAGGTGCCGGACGACCGGCTGGGCGTGCGGCAGTCGATCATCGGGCGGATGCGACGCATCGGCGGCACGGCGATGGTGTCGTCGGACGAAGGCGGCACCGAGGTGCATCTGCGGTACGACGGCGACGGGGCGGACGGTCGTGGCTGAGGGCATCCGCGTCGTCATCGTCGACGACCACTCCATCTTCCGATCCGGGCTGCGCAGTGACCTCGACGACGCGGTGAGCGTCGTCGGCGAGGCATCCGACGTTCCCGGGGCGATCGCGGTCGTCGCCGAGACGCGGCCCGACGTGGTCCTGCTCGACGTGCACCTGCCGGGCGGTACGGGCGGCGAGGCCACCGGAGGCGAGGAGGTGATCCGTGCATCGGCCGGAGTGCCGACGCGCTTTCTCGCGCTGAGCGTCTCGGACGCCGCCGAAGACGTCGTCCGCGTGATCCGCGCGGGGGCGAGGGGCTACATCACGAAGGGCTCGTCGGGCGCGGAGGTGAGCCGTGCCGCCTTCGCTGTGGCAGGCGGCGATGCCGTGTTCTCGCCGCGCCTGGCCGGGTTCGTCCTCGATGCGTTCGGCGCCGTCGCGGGCGAGACGGCGGCGGTCGACGACGAGCTCGACCGCCTGTCGGCGCGCGAGCAGGAGGTCATGCGCCTCATCGCCCGTGGCTACGCCTACAAAGAGGTCGCCACCGCGCTGTTCATCTCCATCAAGACCGTCGAGACCCACGTGTCGGCCGTGCTGCGCAAGCTGCAACTGTCGTCGCGGCACGAACTCACCGCCTGGGCGAGCGAGCGGCGCCTGCTCTGACGTCGGGCAAGTCGGGCCAGGCCCGCGGCGTGGGACCCACACTGCAGGACCAGTTGTGGCGCGTGGGGCTGGTGGCCGGTGTGGGGCCACATCTGTCACATCCGGTCCTGCGTTTTGGGGCCGGGCGGGGCAAGGTCGGTGCCGGTGCCGGGGGCACGTCGTGATCGGTCCGGCGCGGACGGTGCGCGGCGCGGGGTCCGAACGGCAGGAGGAACTGGGGCGGGTGAGGCCGGCGAGTGATCACGGGTCACAGCTGTCACAGCTGCTCCTGCGCTGCGGGGTTGCCCGGGCGCGCGCCGTGCGCAGCAGCGGACTCGGGCGGTGATGTCGGCGGGGCGACCTAGAATTGACGGGTTATGAGCGATCCGATCAAGCCCGTCGTCGTCGGATCCCAGGCCGCGGGCGGTGGGCCCACAGACGATCTTGTCGACGGCCTCAACGAGCCGCAGCGCGAGGCCGTCACGTACCGGGGTCCGGCGCTGCTGATCGTTGCCGGCGCGGGATCGGGCAAGACGAGCGTGCTCACCCGTCGCATCGCATCGTTGCTGCGCTCGCGTGAGGCATGGCCGAGTCAGATCCTGGCGATCACGTTCACCAACAAGGCCGCCGGCGAGATGCGCGAGCGCGTGCGGGGCCTCATCGGCGACACCGCGCAGGGCATGTGGATCTCGACGTTCCACTCGGCGTGCGTACGGATCCTGCGCCGCGAGGCGGAGCAGTTCGGGTTCACCAAGAACTTCACGATCTACGACTCGGGCGACTCCCGTGCTCTGATCAAGCGTCTCGTCAAAGAGCACGAGGCGGATGCCTTCGGGCTCACCCCCGCCTCGGTGCAGGGTCGCATCTCCAAGCTCAAGAACGAGCTCGCGGATGCCGAGTCCTACGCTCGCACGGCGAACCTGAGCGATCCGGCCGAGCGCATCTTCGTCGAGCTGTTCGCCGACTACCAGCGTGCTCTGCAGCGCGCGAATGCGTTCGATTTCGACGATCTCATCGGGCAGACGGTGTACCTCTTCCGGGCGTTCCCGCACGTCGCCGACGTCTATCGCCGACGGTTCCGCCACATCCTCGTCGACGAGTATCAGGACACCAACCACGCCCAGTACGCGCTGATCCACGAGCTGACCCGCCCGCCGGGGGCTGAGGGTGCGGAGCACGGCGGCGGCATGATGATCTTCGACGCTCCGACCGGGGATGCCGCCTCGCTCACGGTCGTCGGTGACTCGGACCAGTCGATCTACGCCTTCCGCGGCGCAGACATCCGCAACATCACCGAGTTCGAGCGCGACTACCCCGGTGCGAAGGTCGTGCTCCTCGAGCAGAACTACCGCTCGACGCAGACGATCCTCTCCGCGGCCAATGCGGTGATCGGCAACAACTTCGACCGCAAGGACAAGAAGCTGTGGACCGATCGGGGGGCGGGCGACCCGATCATCGGCTACACGGGTTACTCGCAGCACGACGAAGCGCAGTTCGTCGCCGACGAGGTCGAGGCCCTCCGTCGCCGCGACATCCCGTACGGCGAGATGGCCGTCTTCTACCGGACCAACTCGCAGTCGCGCGCGCTGGAGGAGATCCTCATCCGTGCCGCCGTGCCCTACAAGATCATGGGTGGCACGAAGTTCTACGACCGCGCCGAGATCAAGGATGCCCTCGCGTACGTGATCGCGGTCGCCAACCCCGCCGACGAGTTGAGCGTGCGTCGCATCCTGAACCGTCCGCGCCGCGGGATCGGCGACGTCACCGAGACCTCGATCGCGCGGTATGCCGCCGACGAGGGCATCTCGTTCCGCGACGCCCTCGCGAACCCGTCGGCGCTCGGCGTCGGTCCGAAGATCCAGCAGGCCATCGCGCAGCTCGACGCGGTGCTCGCGGAGGCATCCGCCATCATGCTGCCGCCCTCGGGCGAGGTCGCTCCGCCGACGGCGGTGACCGAGGGGCTCAACGTCCTGCTGAACAAGAGCGGGTACCTCGACGCCCTGCGCCGCTCGAAGGACCCGCAGGACGAGGCGCGCGTCGAAAACCTCGACGAACTCGTCGCGGTGACGCGCGAGTTCGCCCGGAACAATCCCGAGGGCACGGTGCTCGACTTCCTCACCGAGGTGGCGCTCGTCTCCGACGCGGACGATCTCGACGATGCGTCGGGGGTGGTGTCGCTCATGACGATGCACACAGCCAAGGGGCTCGAGTTCGACGCCGTGTTCGTGACGGGGGTCGAAGAAGACCTCATCCCGCACCGGATCTCGGCGGGCGAGCCCGGCGGACCGCAGGAGGAGCGACGCCTCTTCTACGTGGCCCTGACCCGGGCGCGCAAGAAGCTGCACCTGTCGCTCGCGATGACCAGGGCGCAGTTCGGTGAGGTCACGGCGGCGATGCCGAGCCGTTTCCTGCAGGAGATCCCGCATGACCTGATCGACTGGCGTCAGTCGCCGGGCGATGTGAACTCCCGTGGCGGCACGCAGTCGCGGGCGCTGAATGCGCGGCGCCCCGGCGGCGGCTATGGCGGGTCCGGGGGGTCGCGCTACGGCGACGATCTCGTGCCGCTGCCGCGACGCGAGAAGCCGGCCGGCGACATTGCGAAGTTCGCCAACCGCATTCCCGCCAAGGTCCGCGACAATGGCGAGCTCGAGCTCGCCCCGGGCGACCGGATCCGGCACGACGACTTCGGCGAGGGCCGGATCGACATGGTGACCGGCGAGGGCGCCAAGCGCGTGGCGCACGTGCGGTTCGACACGGCGGGCCCGAAGAAGCTGCTCATCAAGATCGCGCCGATCGCGAAGCTGTGACCGGCGGATGCCTTCGCCCGGTCCGTGGCGGCGCGGCGGCCTCGAGCCTGGTCGATAGGGTGGGGGCATGGCTCTGTTCTCCCGTCGTGACAAGTCCGCGTCTCCGGGGAGCGATGCCCCCGACGCCGCACCCGAGGATGAAGCGTCCGCCGCGCCAGCCGATCAGGGGTCTCCGGCAGCCGACGAGTCGGTGCCGCACGTCGGCATCTCACTGAGCACGTTCGGCCAGGGCGCGGCATCGGCCCGCCCGCTCGACAGCGACGCTGCCGCCGCGGATGCCGCGGCACCCGCCCGCCCCGCCGCGACCGCCCCCGAAGCGACCCAGACCGTCCCCGGCATGATCGACAACGCCCTGCTCCAGGCGGCGCTGCGCGCTCTGCCCGAGCGTCCGGAGAGCGCCGACGTCCTGAACGTGATGCGCCAGGCTCTGCAGGGCCCGCTGTACGTGCGCGCCCAGGGCGACGCGCAGGCGCTGCTGGCCGCGGGCGAGCCCCTGAATCTGGCCGTCACCAGCCACGAGGATCAGCGGTTCCTCTTGGTGTTCACCGGCGGCCTCTCGATGCAGCAGAGCGCCGCGGAAGAGGCGGGCGGTACGACGTCTGTCGTCGGTCAGTCGGCGGCGAACATCCTGCGGATGGCGGTCGATGCGAAGTACGACGGCATCTACCTCGACCACACGGTCGTCGGAGCCCGGCTCGTGCTGCCCACGGAGCTCATCCAGAAGGCGATCGACGAGGGCGCTCCCGCGCCGTTCGAGCTGAAGTCGCTGGTCTCGGGCGAGCGGACCGATGCCACACCATCGCAGGTCGTCGACGCGCTCACCCGTGTTCCCGTCTGGGTCGCCGGCGGTACGGACGCAGCCGGCCAGATCGGCCTCGCCGAGGCGCGTACGCCCGAGGGCGTACGCCGTGTCGAGGTCTACTCGCATCCTCTCGAGGTGCTCGCCATGGGCCGCGGCGACCGCCCGCTGCCGCTCACCCCCGAGCAGCTGGCCACGGTCCTGGCATCGGACCCGGCGATCACCGGGCTCGTGATCGACGCCGCCGGGCCGTGGATCGAGATCGACCGCGACGCCCTCCTCCCTCTCCTCGCCCTGGCCTGAGCACGCACGGCCCTGTCGCCGCACGCGCGAGGACCGTAGGGTCGTGCCATGGCATCCGAGCGCATCACGCTCACCGTCCCGGGCCCGGACGGCGACCGCGAGCTGTCCCTGTCGAGCCCGAACCGGGTGATCTGGCCGGAGGTCGGGATCACCAAGCACGAACTCGCCGAGTACGCCCTCGCCGTCGCCGAGCCGTTCCTGCGCGCGAACGGCCACCGGCCCGTGTCGCTCGAGCGCTTTCCTGATGCGGTCGGCGGTGGTTCCTTCTTCTCGAAGAACCCGCCGAAGGGCGCACCCGACTACGTGCACCAGGTGATGTGCACGTACAACAGCGGTCGCCGACACCCTCAGGTCGTCCTCGATGAGGCCGCCGCGATCGTCTGGGCGGTGCAGATGAACACGGTGGTTTTCCATCCGTGGGCGTCGCTGGCGACCGACACCGACATGCCCGTCGAACTGCGCATCGACCTCGACCCGCAGCCGGGCACGGACTTCGCGGATGCCGCGGCCGTCGCCCCGGCGCTGCGCGAGGTGCTTCGAGAGGCCGGGCTCGACGCCTGGCTGAAGACGAGCGGCAGCCGTGGCATCCATGTCTTCTGCCCGATCGAGCCGACGCACGAGTTCCTCGACGTGCGCCACGCCGTGATCGCCGCCGGGCGCGAGCTGGAACGGCGAATGCCCGACAAGGTGACCATGAACTGGTGGAAGGAGGAGCGCGGCGCGCGCATCTTCGTGGACTTCAACCAGGCCAACCGCGACCGGACCATGGCGGGGGCGTACAGTCCGCGCGCGCTGTCCGCGGCGACCGTCGCCACCCCGATCACGTGGGACGAGCTGGATGCCGGCGTCGATCCGGCGGCCTTCACGGTGCGCACGGTACCCGCGCGTCTCGCCGAGATCGGTGACCCGTGGCACGACCTGCCGGAGCGCCCGGGGCGGATCGACACGCTGCTGGAGTGGTGGCGGCGCGACCTCGACGCCGGGCTCGGGGAACTGCCGTTCCCGCCCGAGTTCCCGAAGATGCCCGGCGAGCCGCCCCGCGTGCAGCCGAGTCGTGCCCGCGCATCCGACGAGACGGGCTGAGGTTCACCTCTCGGTCCTCCGCAGGACACCTGGGGGATCTAGCGTGGGCGGCGAGGCGCGCGGTCGTGACGACGCGCGCCGTCCAGATGGAATGCCGAACGTCGCTCGAGCCGAGGAGGCGCCTATGCGAGCAGCACGCGTTGCCCGAGGGGCAGCCGCGGGGCTCGTGCTCGCTGCGGCCATTGCGACCGGGATCGCCGATGCCGCACGCGCCGACGATGACTCGGCGTCGCCCGACACGATGATCATCGCGGTGGTCGTGCCCGAGCACGCCGTCGGTCCCACGTCCTCCCCATCGCCGACGTCGCCGCCGTCGCCCTCCACCGCGCCGTCGCCGGCTCACGCCGATCCGGATGCCCTCGCGCAGACGGGCGACCAGTTCGCCGGCGCTGCGCTGTTCGCGGCGGTTGCGGCGGCGCTCGTCGGCGTCGGCTTCGCGGTGCGACGCCTCGGCCGGGCCCGCACCCTCGACTGACCGGGGTCCGGGCGCTCGAGGTCGAGTCCGACCGAGATCCGGGCAGTGGCCCGCGCGCTCGCACACGCTCGGTGAGCGGGCACCGTACGGCACCCGCTCACCGCAGCCTCACTGCGTCGGGGCCTGCGTGGCGGGCTCGTCGACGACGTCGTCGGCGGTGCGCGCCTCGGCGAGGGCCTCCGCCACCGCGCGCGCGACGCGCTCGTCCTCGGTGCGGCGCCGCGAGGCCGCACGACGGCGACGCAGGCGCACGGCGCCGAAGGCGAGGGCGGCGACGACCAGCACGATGATCAGCAGAAGCCACGGCACGGCGAGGCCGACGGCCTGAACGGTCGTCGGCGCCATCGTCGTGGTCGAACCCGCGGCATCCACCACGACCGGCGTCACGGTCGCCGAGGCGATCAGGGCCAGCATGCCGACGATCCCCGGCACCTCGACCGACACGTCCCGGGTCTCACCGGGAAGGATCTGCACCTCGGGTGCGACCTCGGCGGCGTCGGTCGGGAACCAGCCGAAGGGGCCGGCGACCGAGGCGGTCTGCTGAGCGCCGAGCGTCGTGTTGCCCGTGTTGTGCAGCGTGTAGCCGAAGGTCGCGGCGCCCGTGCCGAGCGACCAGGTTCCGCCCCACGCGACGTGGGGGTTCTCGATCGTCAGCGCCGGGGCGAGCGCTCCCGAGACGCGCAGCGCCATGCGGATGCCGAGGCGTCGATCGACGGAGATGCCCTGATCGGAGGATGAGGAGAGGGAGGTCACGATGCCGCCGACGTAGTCGCCGGGCGTCGCGCTCGCGGGCACGACCACCGTGAAGGGCACCGTCACCGACTCGCCCGCCGGAACGGTCACGGTCGCGGCGTCGGAGTGGGTCCAGGCGCCGATGCCGACGGACCTGTCGGCCGGAGTCAGCAGGTCGAGCTGACCGCCCGCGCCCGTGTAGCCGTCCGCGGCGTAGAGGCTGAGCTGCAGTGCGTCGGCGCCGTGGTTGGCCACGACGAGCGCGTCGGAGATGCTCTGCCCAGGGTCGATCGCGTAGCTGTACGACGTGCGCTCCTTGCCGTATCCGTTCGCATCGGTGCGCACGGTCCACGTCACATCGGTGGTGCTGCCCGCACCGTTCGCACCTGCGCCGCCCGCGTCGTCGGCGAGAGCGGCGGGGGGCGTCGCCAGCGCCGTCACCACGAGGATCCCCGCGGCGAGGACGGCGGGGACGAGTCGGGACAGGCGTGCGGGGATCATGCGGTTTCCTTCGGGGTGGAGAAGACGGGTCAGCTCCCGGGGTGGGCTGGAGCGGCCCACCCCGGGAGCTGTGTGTTCAGTTGTGGCGAGGCGGTGCGATCAGTTGCTGAGCGCCGTGAGGGTGAGCGTGCCGCGGTAGCTTCCCTTGTCGACCTCGACCGGGATCTTCAGATCCAGGTCGGAGCCGAGGGTCGCCTTGCCGCGCTCGTGGCCCTGTGCCGCCGAGCCGAGCACGCGCGAGTCCGCGAGGCCCGTGCCGCCGTCGTAGCCCGAGCCGACCGCCGCGCCCGCGACGGCGCCGCCACCGGCGGTGACGACCTTCGGGGTCCAACCGAGGTACTTGCCCGAGAAGGACTTGCTGCCGTCGGTGAAGTCGCCCACCTTGGCCGCGATCGACCAGGGAGCCACCGCGCGACGCGTGTCGGTCACGGTGATCGGGTTGATCTGGCCCGTCGCCTCGAAGTAGCTGTTGCTCTTCTCGGTGGCGGTGCCGAGGTCGACCAGACCGTTGTGGCCGTCGATCGTCCAGCCGAACTCGCCGGGGGCGGCGTCGGGAACGTCGACCTGGATGTCCTGGCCGTCGCCGTGGTTCGGGTGGATCGTGACCTCGTCCTGCACCGAGCCGACGGGCTGCGCGGCCTGCGTGCCGTTGGCGGGGCCGCACCACACGACGCGCTTGAGCTCGACCGCCGCGTTGGGCGCGTCACACGTGCCGGAGCGGACGTTCTGCACGACCAGCGAGTCCTTCTGCACCTGCACCTTGACGAAGCTGCGGACGTGCTCCTGGTTCTGCACCGAGTTGTACCAGTAGCTCGACGGGTTCAGCGGGTCGGCGCCGTTGCCCTCGTCGGAGGTCTTGTCACCTGCGACGGGGGTCGTGAGGTCGTAGTACTTCGAGCCGGAGGCGGAGTTGGCCGTCACGTAGACGACGCCGCCGGGACCCTCGAAGACCTCGTTCTGCCCGGGCTGCTCATCAGCCTTGGCCTTCTGGCCGTTCTTGATCTCGTACGAGCGCGAGTAGCTGTGGTCGTGGCCCTGCAGCACCAGGTCGACACCGAGCTTCGAGAACGTCGTCGGGAAGTCGACGCGGCGCACCTTGTTATCGGTGTCCTGCGCGTGGTCGGCGGGGGAGTAGATCGCGTGGTGGTAGACCAGCACGGTGTACTTGGCCTGAGCGCCGTGGGCGTTGATCACATCGGTGACGTACTGGATGTGCGCCGCGTCGCCGCCGCCGCCGGTCGAGGTCTTGTAGCTGTTCGAGTTCAGGTCGATGAACAGCACGTCCTTGTGGATGAACCAGTAGTCGCCGCCCGACGTGTTCGAGGTCGGGTCACCGTTCACGTAGTACTGACCCGAGCGGTCCGTGTTCGGCGTGTAGAAGTGCTGCTCGTACGCCTTGCCGCCCACGTCGTGGTTGCCGATCGTGGCGACCCAGGGGTAGTTGCGCAGCTGCGTCGGAGCGAGGAAGCCCGCCCACTGCGACTCGTTGTTGGCCTTGTCGACCTGGTCGCCGCCCGAGACGAGCAGTTCCGCGTGGGGGTTGGACTGCAGCGACACGTTGACCGTGTCGACCCACCCGGCGCTGTCCTTCGCGACGTCGCCCGAGGAGCCGATCTGGGGGTCGCCGTAGAAGAGGAAGTCGAAGTCGCCCTCGAACGACCGCGTCTGGAAGGTGGTGGTGTCAGACCACGCGCCGGTGGCACCCACGCGGTACGAGTACTGCGTGTTCTCCTGCAGACCGGTGACGGTGGCGTGGCGGTTGTAGCCGCCGCTCGTGCTGATGTTGGCCGTTCCGGTGGCGGCGAAGGTGACGGCGGATGCCGGGAAGTCGCCCGCCACGAGCGAGGCGGTGGGGGCGACCTGGACGACCTGCGCGGTGTCGTCGGACGAGTACCAGCTGACGATGCGCTGGGTCTCGTCGGCGCCGACACCCAGGACGATTCCCGTGAGGCTCGTCGTGGTGTCCGCCGAGGCCGGCGTGGCGACGACGCCGACGAACGCCGTCGCGCAGAGGCTCGCGGCGGTGATCCAGGAAAGCGAACGACGCGTCAGGCGCGTCGTTCGCCGTTCAGTGAAATGCGACATGTGTCTGTCCGTTTCTGCGTGTGGTGAGTCGCGATGCGACAAAAGGGGATCGCAGGCGCCGTGATCGGCGTCACCAGTGGACGATCCGCCGGTTTCGTGACGTTGCGGTGAACATCTCTCCCAGCGGCGATTGCCGATGGGGGAAACTCTGGGGATTCTCTGGGGCGGCTCTTATTCCCATCCGAAGATCCGCTGAACGAACCAGATCAGGCCCGCCAACGTGACGGCGACGGCGAGCGCTCCGGTGGCCCACATGGCGAGGCGCGGGGCGCGGCGCCGGAGAAGCACGAGCAGCGGGAAGGTCAGCGCGATCAGCCCGATCTGCACCGCTTCGATGCCGAGGTTGAAGACGAGCAGAGACCACAGCAGGGTCCACGACCAGGGCTCGTCGATGCCGAGCGCCGACGCGAAGCCGAGCCCGTGGATCAGCCCGAAGCAGAACACCACGAGCAACCGCAGCCAGCCGGCCCGATCGAGGCCGAGCGGGCCCGAATCGCGGGTGAGCTCATTCGCCGCGTCGCCGTCCCGCCACAGCCGGAACAGGTACCAGGCGGCGACGATCGAGATCGACAGAGCGATGGTCGGCTCGATGATGATCGCCGGCAGGCTCACGACCTTGGTCGCGGCGAGGATGAACGTCACCGAATGGGCGAGGGTGAACACCGTCGCGGCCAGCACGATCTCGCGGAGCTTGCGCGATCCGGCGATGAGGGCGAGGAGGAAGAGGATGTGGTCGATGCCGGTGAGCAGATGCTCGGCGCCGAGGCGGAAGAACTCCCAGAACCGTTCGGCCGTCGACTGCTCCGTCGAGAACTCCGGAGTCGAGGCATCCAGGGCCGCCGACCCCTCGTGCAGGTCGATGTTGTAGGTCAGGATCGTCTTCGTGTCGCTGACGAAGCCCTCGTCATCGGGGAACAGGGTGCTGCGCACGACGTGTCCGTCGGTGGGAGGGCAGTCGACCGCGCGCGCGATGACGGCGTAGGGCACGCCCTCCTGCACGGTCATCGTGACCTCGCCGATCGGCGAGATCGTGCAGGCGCCGCCGCCGGTGCGAATCGTGAAATGGTCGTCGAGGTAGGCGGCGACCGCGTCGCGATGTTCCTCGAGCGCGGCGGCCATGGCGTCGTCATCGCGGTCTGCGAAGGCGGCCGTGCCGGCGCGGAAGAGGGGATCGTCCTTCTGGGCGTCCGCCGCCGAAACCACGAGCAGGTCGTACTCGAGCTGCAGGGTCGCCACCGTCTGGCCGCCCTCGTCTCGCGACAGGTCGGCGAAGACGACGGAGCTGAAGCCGTGCGCCTGTGCCGACGCGGCG
Organism: Microbacterium dextranolyticum; assembly: GCF_016907295.1. Taxonomy (NCBI): domain Bacteria; kingdom Bacillati; phylum Actinomycetota; class Actinomycetes; order Micrococcales; family Microbacteriaceae; genus Microbacterium; species Microbacterium dextranolyticum. Next base: position 2,566,323 of record NZ_JAFBBR010000001.1, on the reverse strand, counting down.
GTCAGGAGAGGGGGTGCCAGGCCGACGAGGGTGGCGAGGGCGGCCAGAAGGATGATGCGTAGACGGGGGGCTCTCACTGCGCGAGCGTGCGCCTCCGGGATGAACGACGACTGTCGCGTGCGCCAATCTTCGGGGAACGAACCGGGATATCTCCTTCATCGGGGTCGCGTCCGGGAGAAGCTGGTGTCGTGCGCTCCGAGTCTTTCCGCCCTGTGGCGGCGCTCGCCGCGGCGGCCGTCGCCGTCTCTCTGCTCGCCGGCTGCGCCCCCGACTGGGACGGCCCCCACCCCGCCCCGACGCTCGTCGGCGCGGTCGGTGCCGGCTTCATGCCGGCGACGCCGCTCGCCCCGGCGGCCACGATGGCGCCGAGTCCCGGCTCATGGGACGGTGCGCAGCCCTCCCGGGGGTATCGGGTCGTGCTGCTGACGATGGGGGATGCCGCGGCGACCGCGACGATGATCGACGCCGTGCACGAGTGGGCGCGCCAGGTGGGGGCGGATCTGCGCGACGTGCGCGCCGACACCGACCCGATCCCGGCCATCAGCCAGGCCATCGACCTCGCCCCCGACGTCATCATCAGCGTCGGCGACGGGCTGGTCGATCCTCTGGCGATCGTGACGGCCAGTCATCTCGACCAGACGTTCCTCGTGCTGGGGGGAGAGCTGGCCGAACCCACCGAGAACGTGCTCTCGGTCGATTGGTCGGGCGCCGGATTCCGCGGCGAGGATCTCGGCCAGGCCGCCCATCACGACCCCGCCACGTTCACGTCGGAACGGTGCGCGCGGGCCGTGCGTGCCGGCGTGGCGGCGCTGCTCACGGGGCAGAACGGCGTCGTCGTCTGGATCGACTAGAGGCCGTCATCCCTCGGTGACGGCCGCCGCGGCATCCTTCCGATGCGTCGGTCGTGCCCAGCGCGCCGGCGTGTGCGGACCGTCCCAGACCTGCACGATCCCCCACGCGACGGCGGTGATCGGCACGGCCAGCACCGCGCCCACGATGCCGCTGAGCACCGTGCCGACCGTCAGGGCGACGAGCACCACGAAGGCGTGCAGCTTCATCGAGCGCCCCATGAGCACGGGCTGCAGCAGGTTGCCCTCGAGCTGGTTGACCAGCACGACGACACCCACGACGAGCAGCGCGACGACCCACCCGTTCGCGACCAGGGCGACCAGGGCCGCCAGGGTGCCGGCGAGGGTCGCGCCGACGATGGGGATGAAGGCGAGGAGGAACACCAGCACGGCGAGCGGCAGGGCCAGCGGCACCTGCAGGATGAGCAGACCGATGAGGATGCCGATGGCATCCACGGCGGCGACGGTCGCGGTGCCGCGCACGTACGATCCGAGCGTCGAGACGGTCTTGTCGCCGATCCGCACCGCGCGCTCGTAGGTCTCGCCGCGGAAGGGGCGCAACAGGAACGCCCACATCTGCGGACCGTCCTTCAGGAAGAAGAACAGCATGACGACCATGAGGACGAGGCCGGTGACGAAGCTTGCGACCGCGCTGACGCCGGCGATCGCGCCGGACCCGAACTGCGCGCTGGTGACGAACGATCCGAGCTGGGCCAGCCACGAGTCGATCTGATCGTGGTCGATGTCGAACGGCAGGGTGCGGGCCCACGCGAGGAGGTCCTGGAATCCCTGCTGGGCCTGCGTGTACAGCTCGTCCCACTGATCGCGCACGGCCCAGACGATCAGCCACGACACGGCACCGAGGATCACCAGGATCGCCGCGAGGGCGAGCAGCGTCGCGACCAGGGATGGCACCCCGCGCCCGCGGAGCCACGACATCACCGGGGCGAACGCCGAGGCGAAGATCAGCGCCAGCACGAGCGGGATCGTGACGACCGTGATCTGCTGGATGCCGAGGATCACCGCTGCGGCGATCGCGACGACGATCATGATCTGAAGGGCGCGGATCGACAGCACGCCGAGCCCGTCTGCCCAGAGGCGCCGCGGCGCGTGGCGGGCGTCGGGATCGACGGTCAGCCGCCCCGACACGGGCTGCGGGGGCGACGGGTGGTGGCGGCTGTTCGCGCGGAAGAGTCCCATCCTCCGACGCTAGCCGACTGGACGCGCCCGGCGCCGGGGGGTTGACGGCGACGGGATGCCTGCGGCACAGCGGCCCGGGACTCACCGCCCCGGCATCGACCATTCCCGCTCGGTCAGCACGCGCGCAACGGTCAGTCCGATCGCGAGGGCGACCACGACGAATACCGCGGTGAAGCCGTTCTGGATCGCCGAGAGTGTGTCGCCGGCGATCACGCCGGTGATCGCGCGGTACGCCGCCGCCCCCGGCACCATGATGAGCACCGCCGGCACGGTGAGGGTCACGCGCGCGGCGCGCAGGCGCGAGCTGACCAGGAACGCGCCGAGCCCGACGGCGAGGGCCGCCGCCGCTGCGGCGATCGGCGGAGTCGCGCCCGCGTCGAACAGGGCGAGGCGGCCCGTGTTGGCGACGGCGCCGAGCGCCGAGGCCGTCAGCGCGATCGCCGGGGGCGTGTCGAAGAGGATCGCGAAGCCGAGAACGCCGACGAACCCCGCCAGCAGACGCACGACCGAGAGCACCGGCTCGTCGAACAGGGGTGTGGCGGTCTGCGTGACCGCGGCGTGGGCGATGGTCGCGACACCCCACACGGCGCTGCCGGTCGCGAACAACACGAGGGTGGCGTAGACGACGCGCGAGATGCCGGCGTTCAGATCGAGCCGGGCGAGGTCGAGCGCACCGGTGACGAGGGGGAACCCGGGCACCAGATAGAGCACCGCACTCGTGACGGCGGCGTCGTGCTGGCCGCCCGGCATCCCGAGCGCGCCGAGCACGGCGGCGACGCCGAGATAGACGAGAAGAGCGGTCATGGCCGACACGAAGACGACGAGGAACTCGTTCGTATGCAGGCGGGCGAGACGCATGCGCACGAACTGTCCCAGGGCGGCGGCGATCCCGACGGCGACGAACTCCTGCCACCCGCCGTTGTTCAGCAGTGCGAATGCCGCGCAGGCGAAACCGGCGCCGGCCACCCGGACGATCTCGGGGTAGCGGCGCGGGCGCGCGTCGATCGCATCGAGTCGTCGCTGCAGCTCCGCCGTCGAGGTGCCCGATGTGATCTCGTTCGTCAGCCGCTTGAGCGAGGTGAGCCGTTCGGCGTCGACCCCGGGTCGCCGCACCTCGGCGACCCGCGTGCGGAACATCGCGCCACGGCTCGTCGTCGCCACGATGTCGGTCATGCCGACCCGGGTGTGCAGATCGTCGATGCCCAGGGCGTGCGCGCCGCGGGCCATGCTGTCGCGCACGCGCGCCGCGGATGCCCCGGCGCCCAGCATCATCGACCCGAGGCGCATCACGGCGTCGGTCCGCGCGATGAACTGCACCGGCTCGAGGCGGAGCTCGTCGGTATCGGTGGGGGATGCAGAGTACGTGGGCTCGTCGTCGTCGGCCGTGCCGCCTGTACGATCCGCAGCAGGTCGCTGCGGCCCGGAGGAGTCGGACATGCCTCGATCCTGGCACTGGTGACGCAGCCGCGCACGCTCCCGTTATTCACGGCCCGCCCGCGCGTGTCGCGTCAGCGGGCATCAGTAGGTTGAGGGAGCAAGAAGGAGCGGCCAGCGGCCCCCTTACGCAGACGGGCCCGGACGTCCGGCCGCCGGAGTCCGGCGCCGACACGGGCCCGTTCTGCGTCGGCGGCGAGTGCCCGGCGGCCTCAGTCGAGGACGTCGGCGAGGTCGTAGGCACCCACCTGCTCGAGCTGGGCGAACGTGCACGAGAGCGGGTCGCGGTCAGGGCGCCAGCGTTCGAACTGCACGGTGTGGCGGAACCGTGCTCCTTCCAGCTGGTCGTAGCGCACCTCGAGCACGCGTTCGGGGCGCAGACGCACGAACGTGGTGTCCTTCCCGGAGGGGGTGAAGCGCGAGCGCTCCCCGTCGCCGCGCACGGCGGCGCCGGAGGCATCCGTCTCGACGAGCGGCGCGAGCTCGTCGACGAGGTCGCGTCGGCGGGCGTCGCTGAAGGCCGAGACGCCGCCCACCTGATGGATCACCCCGTCGCCGTCGTAGAGACCCACCAGGAGCGAACCCACGCCGGACCCGCTCTTGTGCACGCGGTAGCCGAGCGCGATGACGTCGGCGGTGCGCGCGTGCTTGATCTTCAGCATCACGCGTGCACCGGGTGCGTACGGCTGGGCGAGCGGTTTGGCGACGATCCCGTCGAGGCCGGCGCCCTCGAACGCGGCGAACCAGCGGGCAGCCAGGTCGGGGTCCGTCGTCGTGCGGGTGAGGTGCAGGGGTGGACGTGCGGCCCGTGACGCGGAGGCCGCCGGCCGGGGGCGCAGGCTGTCGAACAGCTGCTCGAGCTCCGACCGGCGCACCGAGAACGGCTCGGCCTGCAGATCGCGCCCACTGCGTGCGAGCAGGTCGAAGGCGACGAACTCGGCCGGGGTGGCGCGGCTGAGCAGACGCACGCGGGATTCCGCCGGGTGGATGCGCTGCGAGAGGGCCTCCCAGGACAGGCGCGCAGGGTCGCCCTGGGCGACCACGATCTCACCGTCGAGCAGACAAGGTTCGGGCAGGAGTGCGGCGACGGCGTCCACCAGCTCCGGGAAGTACCGCGTCAGCGGCTTCGCGCCGCGCGACCCGATGACGACCTCGGCGCCGTCCCACGCGATCAGGGCGCGGAATCCGTCCCATTTCGGCTCGAACGAGAGACCGCCCGGCGTCTTCGCCGGGTCGGGGATGGCCGGGACGGCCTTGGCGAGCATGGGCGTCGGGATCTCGTACACGCCCCCATCCTGCTCTCGCGGCCGCGTCGGCGCGCCCCCTCGGCGTGCGACGGACACCGAATGACACGCAGTCTCAGATATGCTGAGTCGCAGTCTCATCATGACGCGATCGCGAATTCCGGGCGAGAGGAGCCCCCATGTCCGCCGAGTACCAGGCGCCCACGTCCGATTACGCCTTCCTCTACGGTGAGGCGTTCGGTCTCGACATCATCGCCCGGGCGACCGGTGGCGAGCTCACCGCCGACGATGCCGTCGACGTCATCGAGGGTGCGGGAGACTTCGCGGCATCCGTCCTCGCGCCGCTCGAGGCTGTCGGCGATCGCGAGGGCGCGAGACTCGTCGACGGACGCGTGCAGCTGCCCGAAGGATTCGTCGACGCCTACCGCGCTTTCGCCGAGGCCGGATGGATCACCGCCGAAGCACCGGTCAGCGCGGGCGGTGACGGACTGCCCGGTGCGATCCGCGCCGGGCTCGGCGAGATCTGGAACGCCTCCAACGCGGCCTTCGCCCTGTGCGGGCTGCTGACGGCGGGGCAGATCCACGCACTGGATGCCGTGGCATCCGACGACGTGCGTGAGACCTATCTCTCCAAGCTCGTCTCGGGGGAGTGGACCGGGACGATGAACCTCACAGAGCCCGCCGCCGGCACCGACCTCGGCGCGATCCGGACGATCGCCACGCCGCGCGACGACGGCTCGTGGGCGCTGCGCGGACAGAAGATCTTCATCACCTGGGGTGACCACGAGGCGGCCGAGAACATCGTGCACCTCGTGCTCGCCCGCACGCCCGACGCCCCGGCGGGGGCCGCCGGGCTGTCGCTGTTCGTCGTGCCGAAATTCCTCGTGAACGCCGACGGTGCGCCCGGCGCCCGCAACGCGGTCGAGACCGTCGCCCTCGAGCACAAGCTCGGCATCCACGGCTCGCCCACCTGCGTCCTGTCGTACGAGGACGCGGTCGGATATCTGGCCGGCGAGATCGGCGGAGGACTGGCCGGCATGTTCGTGATGATGAACTCGGCCCGCATCGCGATGGGCTTCCAGGCGACCGGAATCGCCGACCGCGCTCTGCAGCAGGCGAGCGCATATGCCGCAGGCCGCATGCAGGGCCGAGTACTCGGGCGAGAGGGCGCCGCGCCCATCGCCGAGCACCCCGATGTGCGGCGCCTGCTGCTGTCGATGTCGACCGACGTCTACGCCATGCGTGCACTGGGTGTGTACGTCGCCGACCTGTTCGACCGTGCCGAGGCGACCGGCGACGCGCAGGTCCTCGCCCTCGCGGAGCTCTTCGTGCCGATCCTCAAGGGATGGGCGACGGAAGAGGCCGTCGCCCTCACGAGCGAGGGCATCCAGGTGCACGGCGGCTCGGGCTTCATCGAAGAGACGGGAGCCGCACAGCACTACCGCGACGCGCGGATCATGCCGATCTACGAGGGCACGACCGCGATCCAGTCCAACGACCTCATCGGGCGCAAAGTCATCCGCGGCGACGGGGCGACCGCCGAGGCCCTGTTCGCGCAGATCGACGAGACCGTCGCGCGCCTGCGGTCGGCGGATGCCGCGACGCCGGATGCCTCCGCGGTCGCGGCCCGCGCCGCGGACCGTCTCGAGCGGGGTGTCGCCGCCGCGCGGCGCGCCACCTCCGACATCCTCGGGTTCGCGTCGTCGCCCCGCGACGCGCACGCCGTCAGCGTGCCGTATCTGTTGCTTCTCGGCGTGCTGTCGGGCGCGTGGATGCATGCGCTCGCCGTCGTCGCCGTGAGCGGGCACGAACAGCCGCACGCCGACGACGCCGCCCGGCTGCGGGCCGCGGATTTCTACGGCGCGCACCACCTGCCGCGGGTGCATGCGCTCGCCGAGACGGTGGCCGCAGGCGAGATCGCCTGAGGCCGCGGCATCCGCACGGGCCGCTCAGAGGGCGGTGCGCTCGGCGCGGGTCGCGTCGGGTCAGAGCGCGTCGCGCAGGCGGCGGGCGACCTCGGCCGCCGGCATCCGCCGGGGGAAAGAGGCGATGACGACATCGTCGGCGCGGTCCTGCTCGCCGTCGGGATGCACTCCGAAGCGGTGCAGCAGCCGGTCGTAGGCATCCCACAGCACCTGTTCCGGGACGTCCTCGGTGCCGCGGATCAGCCGCCTCAGCACGTGGTTGTGCACCGCCGTGACCGCGGCGGCGAAGGCCACCGCGTCGATCGGGTCGAGTCCGGGAAGGGCCCCGCGCAGATACTCGTCGAACAGGCGCTCGTACTGGAACACCGTGACGATCTCGCGCTCGCGCAGCGCCGGCACCTGCCGCACGACCGCATAGCGCCGTCGCGCGAGCTCGGGCTCCGCGGCGAAGTGCCGGAACACCTCGACGGATGCCGCGCACGCGGCCGCCCACGGGTTCTCGTGCGGGTCGCGCCCCGCACGGTCGAGAAAGCCCCGCAGCTCCGCGAGCAGCACATCGTGATCGCTGAAGACGACGTCGTCCTTGCCGCCGAACTGCCGGAAGAAAGTGGACCGCGACACCCCCGCCGCCTGAGCGATCTGCTCGACGGAGGTCGCTTCGAACCCCTGGGCGGCGAAGAGGTCGAGTGCCGCGGCGACGACGGCGTTGCGCGCGGAGGTGGGTGCCACATCGGTCATGCTCGCGAGCCTAACGCGCCGCCGCTTCCGACGCCCTCGAGCACCCTCCGGCAGGCGCCGCCGGAGGGGTGTCTCGGCGGTCCGAGGCATTCAGGAGCACGTATTAGGCTGGGTGACCGGTCGATATCTCGACATCGAGATTTCTTCGGCCTGCACGGCCCCGGGACACCCCGAACACCCACAGTCGCCCAGCGAAGGATTGCACGTGGATCTTTACGAGTACCAGGCTCGAGACCTGTTCGAAAAGTACGAGGTGCCGGTGCTCCCCGGCATCATCGCCGACACCCCTGAGGAGGCGAAGGCGGCCGCCGAGAAGCTCGGCGGCGTCGTGGTCGTCAAGGCTCAGGTCAAGACCGGAGGCCGCGGCAAGGCCGGCGGCGTCAAGGTCGCCAAGACCCCCGACGACGCATACGAGGCGGCGAAGGCCATCCTCGGCCTCGACATCAAGGGCCACGTCGTCAAGCGCGTCATGATCGCTGCGGGCGCACAGATCGAGAAGGAGTTCTACTTCTCGGTGCTGCTCGACCGCGCCAACCGTTCGTACCTGTCGCTCGCGAGCGTCGAGGGCGGCATGGAGATCGAGCAGCTCGCGGTCGAGAAGCCCGAGGCGCTCGCCAAGATCGAGGTCGACCCGCTGCAGGGCATCGACGCCGAGAAGGCCCTCGAGATCGCCAAGGCCGGCGGCTTCGACGACGAGCTGGCGCCCAAGGTCGCCGACGTCTTCGTGAAGCTCTACAACGTCTACACCGGCGAGGGCGCCACCCTCGTCGAGGTGAACCCGCTGATCCAGGATGCCGCGGGCAACATCATCGCCCTGGACGGCAAGGTGTCCCTCGACGACAACGCCTCCGAGGTGCGTCACCCCGAGCACGAGGAGCTCGAGGACAAGGACGCCGCCGACCCGCTCGAGGCGAAGGCGAAGGCATCCGGCCTGAACTACGTCAAGCTCGACGGCCAGGTCGGCATCATCGGCAACGGCGCGGGCCTGGTCATGTCGACCCTCGACGTCGTCGCTTACGCGGGTGAGAACCACGGCGGCGTGAAGCCGGCCAACTTCCTCGACATCGGCGGCGGCGCCTCGGCGACCGTCATGGCCGCGGGGCTCGACGTCATCCTCGGCGACGAGCAGGTGAAGTCGGTGTTCGTCAACGTCTTCGGCGGCATCACCTCGTGCGTCGCCGTCGCGGAGGGCATCGTGAAGGCCCTCGAGATCCTCGGCGACACCGCGACCAAGCCCCTCGTCGTCCGCCTCGACGGCAACCAGGTCGAAGATGGGCGTGCGATTCTCGCCGCGGCGAACAACCCCCTCGTGACCCTCGCTGCCGGCATGGACGAGGGCGCCGACAAGGCCGCCGAGCTGGCGAACGCCTGACCGCCTCCGAGATCAAGGACTAGAGACATGTCTATCTACCTCAACAAGGACTCCAAGGTCATCGTCCAGGGCATCACGGGCGGCGAGGGCACGAAGCACACCGCCCTGATGCTCAAGGCCGGCACGAACGTCGTCGGCGGCGTCAACGCCCGCAAGGCCGGCACCACGGTCTCGCACACGGATGCCGCGGGCAACGCGGTCGAGCTCCCCGTCTTCGCCTCGGTCGCCGAAGCGATCGCGGCCACGGGCGCGGACGTGTCGATCGCCTTCGTGCCGCCGGCGTTCACGAAGGACGCCATGGTCGAGGCCATCGACACCGAGATCCCGCTGCTGGTCGTCATCACCGAGGGCGTGCCCGTCGGTGACACCGCCGAGGCGTGGGCGTACGCGAAGAGCAAGGGCAACAAGACCCGCATCATCGGGCCGAACTGCCCCGGCATCATCACGCCCGGCGAGGCGCTCGTGGGCATCACGCCCGCGAACATCACCGGCAAGGGACCGATCGGTCTCGTGTCCAAGTCGGGCACCCTGACCTATCAGATGATGTTCGAGCTGCGCGACCTCGGCTTCTCGACCGCCATCGGCATCGGTGGCGACCCGATCATCGGAACGACCCACATCGACGCGCTCGAGGCGTTCGAGGCCGACCCCGAGACCAAGGCGATCGTCATGATCGGCGAGATCGGCGGCGACGCCGAAGAGCGCGCGGCCGACTACATCAAGGCCCACGTGACGAAGCCGGTCGTCGGCTACGTCGCCGGCTTCACCGCCCCCGAGGGCAAGACGATGGGCCACGCCGGCGCGATCGTCTCGGGCTCGGCCGGCACCGCGCAGGCCAAGAAGGAGGCCCTCGAGGCCGCCGGCGTCAAGGTCGGGAAGACCCCCTCCGAGACCGCCGCCCTCATGCGGGAGATCATCACGGCGCTCTGACGCGTCTGCACGACGAAGGGGGTGGATGCCGCGGCATCCACCCCCTTCCTGCGCGCTCACGCTGTGCTCACGCCCGCACAGAATCCGCAGGATGCGACGAACTCCGCACCCGATCACCGGAACGGATGCGGAGCTCGCGACATTCTGCGGCGCCCGCGGAGGGCGTCAGTACGCGGTGGGATGACCGTGGCCGCCCCCGGAGGCGGGAGATGCCGGGGTGGTCTGCGGCGGCCGGGTGAGGGCGTCGGCGAGTTGCGAGTCCACGTCGGCGAAGGCCTGCACGAACGCGGCCGCCTCCTTCTGCAGTGAACTCACCTGCTCGATGAGCTCTTTGCGCCGATCGTCCCATTTGTTCGCGAAGTCCGTGCTCGCCGATGCGAGCGCCTCGACCGGAATCGCGCCGGCCAGCGCGCTCGAGTCGGATGCCGCCGACTCGAGCCGCTGCACGATCGACTGCAGATTCGTCGACACCATCGCGACCTCGTCGAGGTCTGCCTTCAGCCGTCCGGCCATGTCGTCTCCATCCTCCGGGGCCGTGCCGACGGCGCGGGCCCTCTCTCAGTTCGTCAGTCCGCCGTGCCGATCGAGCGGGCCAAGGCGTCGTAATCGTCTCGGAGCAGTTCGAAGCGCGCGAGATCGTCGTCTCCGACGACCATCAGCACATCCCGGTCGTCGAGACGCCACACCCACTGCGCGACCGCGGTGATGATGCCGTTCTCGTCGGCGAGATGCCGAACGGCACTGAGGCCCCGACCGAGTCGTCCGCCCTCGAACGGCGCCGCCGCGACCGGTCGTGTCGCCCGGGGGTCGTCGGCCCCGGCCAGCTGCTCGGGGGAGAGGTCGGCGTGCACGGGCTGCTCGTAGATGCTCGCCAGGCCGAGCACCTCGTGCGGACGTGCCAGGTACGCGAAGCGGTGCTCGTCGGTATCCGCACCGCGCGACATGCCCTGCAGGGTCGCGTCGAGCCATTCCCGCATCGAGGCGTCGTATCCGTTTGCCTCGCCGAGGGCGTTCACCAGCGCGGTGCTCCATTCCTCGACCCCCCGGAACTGCTCCCACGGCCACTCGGCGGGCACGTACACCCACAGATCGCGGTCGAAATCGACGTGCAGGCTCATCGGTCCACTCCCGGAGGAACGGCCGGTCCTTCGGGATCCGGCCAGGTGAGGGCATCCAGCATCGTCGTGATGAGGAGCGTCAGCGCATCCGTGATCGGTGCGTAGTCGGGGTCGGCCAGCCCGCTGATCGACGAGAACGCGACGATGTAGGCGTCGCCGCGCACCCAGGTGTACTCGATCGTTCGCAGCAGGACGAGTTCTTCGGCCGATGCACCCTCTGGCACGGGAACCGAGACCACCCGACGGCGGGCTGCCCCGGCGTCCGTGTCGATCTGCTCGGGTCCCGTGGGCAGCGTCGCGACTCCGACGTCAGGAGTGAGGGCGCTGAGCGCGATGGAGGTCGACACCGGGACCTCCCACGGGATGCCGAGAGGAAGGGCCACCGCGAACGATCCGGCGCCATGGGCCTCATCCAGCAGCGGGGTCAGCGTGCGTTCCAGCTCGCGCACGAACGGCACGACGCTGTCCCGGGGCCCTGCAGCGCGCAGTGGAGCGAGCACCTCGGCGGCGGCAGCGCTGTTGTCCGGCCCGACCGGAACGAGGGTCCAGCCCGGAGGCAGGATCAGCCGCGGCAGCTCGGGGACGACTGTCGTGCTCATCGCTTCGGACCCCACAACCGCCAGGCCTCGGCGACATAGTCGACGGCCCCCCGGAGGGTGAACAGCGCGACGGCGACGAGCCACACCAGGCTGCACCAGAAGAGCGTGAGCGCCTGAGGCCCCCCGAAAGCTCCGGCGGCGGCGACGGTCTGCACGAAGCCGACGAAGGCGAAGGCCGCGAGGTCGCCGCGGGCGCTCAGCAGGAACGAGTCGAGCTTGGGCCGCAGCGGGATCGTCGCGATCGAGAGCACCAGCCCGAGCACGGCCGGAACCCAGAGCAGCCAGAACGGCGGGACGAACAGCGGGTAGCCCGCACCCGTGCCGTAGATGCCGCCCGCGTCCGACGCGGGGACGGTGCCCTGGATGAGACCGATCAGCGCCACGACGATGAACGGAACGATGCCGAACAGCACGGTCGACGCGGCCCAGACCAGGAACGTCCATCCCAGATACGCCGGCCACTGGTCCAGGAAGACGAGCCGGCGGCGTTTCGCGGGGCTGCGTTTTGTGGCACGGCGCTTCGCGGGGCTGCGTTTCGTCGGGTGTGCAGATGCCCGTTCCGTCACGATCCGATCCTCCAGGTCGCCGCGTCGTGGAGCGCCTCACCGTTCGACACGACGTCGCGGATCCCTTCGGGCACGAGATCGGTGACCGTGTCGGGCAGTGCGTTCATCGCCGCGGGCGCGTACGTCGAGAAGAACTTGTCGGTCTGCCCGGCGACGAGGTTCACCATGCCTGCCAGTCGCAGCTTCGCCATCTCCTGCTTGCCGATGTTGAGCAGGATGTCATCCAACGGGCCGCCTGCGCCGGCCTTGGCGGATTCGGCGACGCGCAGGAAGTGCGCATTCGTGAAGCCCTTCGCCTTGTATGCCTCGAGCCACCGGGGTGCGTTCTTGATCGGGATCGGGCCGAACTTCACCGTCACGCGCCCCTTCAGAACGCCGTTGAAGCTGCCGGTCACGGCACGGAGGGGGTTCGCCGAACCCTGGGCGGCCATCCGCGCGACACGCGTGCCCTTGAGAGCCGTCATCACGCCGCCGATGGTGCGGGACGCGGCCGCCCCCACTCCGAGCGTCGCGACCGAGAGCACGTCCAGGCCGAACTCGATCCAGGACATCTGGCCGGTCGCGGCCAGCACGAGCCCGAGCCCCGCGGTCAGCGCCCCGGCGACCAGGGCGAACGGTGCGAGCACGGGGAAGAAGAAGCTCAGCACCGACAGCGCCAGAGTGATGTTCTTCAGAACGTCGTGGATCGCCTTCAGGATGTCGGCGTGCTCGGCCACCCACCCCGAGAAGTCGTCCCACAGGCTGTCGTTGAAGCCATCGCCCCCGGCCGCGTCGCGCATCTTGTGGGCCGCCGCCGACCCGGACTGACGCAGCTGCTCGACGATGCGCGCGAATCGCGCCTGCGCGGCGGCCGCCTGGCCGGTCTGGCCGTCTCGACGGTTCGCGAGTGCGAGCAGGTGCCGGTTGAGGTCGGCTGCCTCGACGGGATCGGTCGCCCGCGCCCGCTCGTCGCGGTAGTGGTCGATCTGCCGGTCGTACCGGGCGGCTGCCTGCTCGGCGTCGCCGTGCTCGTCGACGAGGGTCTGGGCCTCACGCTGTGCGTGTTCGAGGTCGCCCGCGAAGGAGTCCAGTGCACGCGACGCTTCGTCGTAGCGATTCTGCAGTGATGCGAGGCGATCGGCGACCTTCGTGGCGTTCTCCGCGAGCGCGTCCAGCGCCTTGCTCTCGTGCTGCTTCGTGTTCGCGATGGCCGTGCGCAATCCGCCGACGGCCTCGGTGATCGCCGCGGCGGTGGCTGCGAATCGAGCCGCCTTCGAGCGGATGGTGCCGGGGTCGCCCGGGATGGGGGCCACCTTGTCAGGCAGGGAGATCGTCATGGCTGCTCCTTCCGTCCACCATCGTACGAACAGTGGCGGCGACGACGGGATGGGCAGAACTGCCCATCGGTGACGATCAGCCGCCGAGGAGCTGCTCGATCGGGCCGCGGGCGAAGTAGATCACGAAGCCGATGGCGACGACCCACAGAAGCGGGCTGATCTTCTTCGCCGTGCCCGAGAACGCCTGCACGACGACCCAGCTGATGAAGCCCGCGCCGATGCCGTTGGCGATCGAGTAGGTCATCGGCATGACCGACACCGTGAGGAAGACCGGCAGCAGCACGCTGAAGTCCGTGAGGTCGATGTGCTTGACCTGGGCCATCATCATGGCGCCGACGATCACGAGCGCCGCGGCGGCGACCTCGGTGGGCACGATCGAGGTGAGCGGGGTGAAGAACATCGCGAGCAGGAACACGAGGCCCGTCACGACGTTCGCGAGCCCCGTGCGCGCACCCTCGCCGATGCCGGCGCCGGACTCGATGAACACGGTGGCCGACGAGGACGAGGTCGAGCCTCCCACGATCGCGCCGACACCCTCGACCACGAGCGCGGACTTGATCCGCGGGAAGTCGCCCTTCGCATCGGCGAGCTCGGCCTCTTTGGCGAGACCGGTCATCGTGCCCATGGCATCGAAGAAGTTCGAGAAGACGAGGGTGAAGACGAGCATGATCAGGGCGACGATGCCGACCTTGCCGACGTCGAACCCGAAGTCCACTGCGCCCAGCAGGCTGAGGTCCGGGATGCTGACGGGCGATCCCGAGAGTGCCGGGATGGTGAGGCCCCAGCCGCCCGGGTGATCGGTGGCCGAACCGAGGTGCCAGATGGCCTCGACGATGACCGAGACGACCGTTCCGCCGACGAGGCCGATGAGCATGCCGCCCTTGACCTTGCGCGCCACCAGGACACCCGTCGCGAGGAGGGTCAGCACGAACATGAGCGTCGGGATCGAGGCGACCGATCCGCCGATGCCGAGTCCCACGGGCGGGGAGTTGGATCCCGTCGCGGTGACGAAGCCCGAGTTGACGAAACCGATGAAGGCGATGAACAGGCCGATCGCGACGGTGATCGCGAGCTTCAGCTGCACCGGGACCGCATCGAAGATCATCTTGCGCAGACCGGTCGCGGCCAGCAGCACGATGATGACGCCGTTGATCATGACGAGCGCCATGGCCTCGGGCCAGGTGACCTCGTGGATGACGCTGAACGCGAGGAACGCGTTGATGCCGAGGCCCGCGGCGAACGCGAAGGGCAGGCGGGTGACGAGGCCGAAGAGGATCGTCATGACGCCGGCGGTGAGCGCGGTCGCTGCGCCGACGGCGGAGAAGGCCAGCTCGTTGCCGGCGATGTCCGCCTTGCCCGACAGGATGATCGGGTTCAGGATGACGATGTACGCCATCGTGACGAAGGTCACGAGGCCGCCGCGCACCTCCGTCCCGATCGTGGACCCGCGCTTCGAGATGTCGAAGAAGCGATCGATCGATCCGGCGGGACCGGTTGCGGGGGTGGCCTGTGTGGACGGGCGTGACGATGACATGAATCCTCCCTACAGAACGGTAGTGGATCCCGCGCGCCCGTCTCGACGCGGCCGAAGGGGTCGGTAGGGTCGAACCCGCATGAATCGCCTACTCGTCGCCCTCCTGGCCGCTGTCGACGCCCTCGTCGCGGCGGTGGTCGGCGTCGCCGCGGCACTCGCTCCCCTCGCCGTGCTCTGGGTGCTCGCCCTCGGCGGCACCGCCGACTGGGGTGCGCTGTGGCCGGCATCCGTGCGAGTCTGGCAGCTCGGCCAGCTCGTTCCCGTGCAGATCGCCCTCCCGGTCGATTACCTGAACACGGTGGGGATCCCGGTGGACGCCGGCACGTTCTGGCTCTCGCTCGCGCCGCTCGCCTTCGCCGGGTTCACCGCCGTCTCGGCCTGGCGCTGCGGTTCTCGCGCCGCGCGTGCGGGGGCGTGGCCCATCGGGGTCGCCGCCGGCGCGCTGGTCACCTTCGTGGTCGCGTGGGTGCTGTGGCGCACTTCGGCGAACCCCGTCGCCGCGGTCTTCGGGTGGCAGGCACTCGCTTTTCCGACGCTCGTCTTCACCGTTCCTGCGCTGCTGGGCGCGCTGGTCGCGGCATGGCGACACGGCGACGACGGCCTCGTCGACGCCCTGCGCGATCGGATCGATCCGCTCCGGGAGGGCGTGATCGCCGCCGCCGCGAGGGGCATCGGCATCGCGGTCGCGGGCTTCGTCGGCGTCGGCGCGCTCCTGGTCGCGGTCGCCGCGGTGCTGCGCGGCGGAGACGTGATCGCGCTGTTCGAAGCGGCGCACGTGGATGCCACCGGTGCGAGCATCGTCGCCGTCGGACAGCTCGCCTATCTTCCGACCCTCGTCATCTGGGGCGGCGCGTTCGTGGCGGGGCCGGGTTTCGCGTTCGGCGCCGGCACCGCGGTCTCGCCCGCCGGCACGCAGCTCGGAGTCGTCCCCGGCATCCCCGCGCTGGCGGTGATCCCGCCGTCCACGACGCCGTGGCTGCTTCTCCTCACGCTCCTCGTCATCGCGATCGGGTTCGTCGCGGGAGCGGGCGCCCGCACGTCGCTCGGCGGGACGACGGCTGCGGCGAGCGGCGGGGCACGTGCCGCCGTGCTGGGCCTGATCGTCGTCGGCGGAGCCGCGGGTGCGGCGATCCTCGCCGCGCTCGCCTCCGGGTCCGCGGGCCCGGGTCGCCTTTCCGACGTGGGTCCCGCCGCCGGCCCGGTCGCCCTCGCCGTCGGGGTGGAGCTGCTCATCGGCGCCGCCATCGCCCTGTTCTCGCCGGTGCGAGGGATGGATGCCGCTGCATCGCCGAATCCGGCGCAGCACGTGGCATCCGGTCGACAGGTTCCGTCGGCTGCGGGGGAGCGCCCGCTCGTGAGCGCTCCCGCGACCCCGCCGATAGACTGAGGCCGTGCTCACGGTCGCCGTCCTCATCTCGGGCACGGGCTCCAATCTGCGTGCCCTGCTCGACGCCGCCGCCGACCCCGGATTCCCGGCGCGCGTCGTCGTCGTCGGCGCCGATCGTGAAGCCGACGGCTTCGCGCATGCCGAGCACTTCGGCGTGCCGACGGTGCTGGTGCCGTTCCGCGAGTTCGAGACCCGCGAGCAGTGGGGGGCCGAGCTGCGTGCACAGATCGACGTCTGGACTCCCGACCTCGTCGTGCTGAGCGGGCTGATGCGACTTCTGCCCGCCGACCTCGTCGACGCGTGGGCGCCCGCCCTCATCAACACGCACCCCGCCTACCTGCCCGAGTTCCCCGGAGCGCACGGCGTGCGTGACGCGCTCGCCGCCGGGGTGACCGAGACCGGGGCCAGCGTGATCATCGTCGACAGCGGGGTCGACTCGGGCCCGATCCTCGCCCAGGAGCGCGTGCCCGTGCTGCCCGGCGACACCGAGCACTCCCTGCACGAGCGCATCAAGCCCGTCGAGCGGCGCCTGCTCATCGAGGTCGTGCGCGCCGTCGCGACGGGCGAGATCGATCTCGCCCGCGCGTCATCGGATGCCGTGGCATCCGACCCCTCTTCGTCCTGATCCCTCTTCGCACCCGTACTCTCCGCACCGAACTGGAGCACCCATGGCCGGCCCGACCATCGACCCCGCCCTCTACCGCGACCGCGATGTCGTCCCGATCCGCCGCGCGCTCGTCTCGGTGAGCGACAAGACCGACCTTCTGCCGCTCGGGCAGGCGCTCGCCGCGGCCGGCGTCGAGATCGTCTCCACCGGGGGGTCGGCGGCGCTGCTGCGCGAGGCCGGTCTCGAGGTCAAGGACGTCGCCGAGATCACCGGGTTCCCCGAGTCGCTGGGCGGTCGTGTGAAGACCCTGCACCCCGGGGTCCACGCCGGTCTGCTCGCCGACCTGCGCCTCGAAGACCACGAGAACCAGCTGGGGGAGCTCGGCATCCTGCCCTTCGAGCTCGTCGTCGTGAACCTCTACCCGTTCGTCGAGACGGTCGCTTCCGGCGCCACCGGTAACGCCGTCGTCGAGCAGATCGACATCGGCGGCCCGGCGATGGTGCGGGCATCCGCGAAGAACTTCGCGAACGTCGCGATCGTCGTTTCGCCCGAGTCCTACCCCGCGATCATCGACTCGCTCGGCGACGGCGGCACCTCGCTCGCCCAGCGCCGCGAGCTCGCGGCGCGCGCCTTCGCCCACACGGCCGCCTACGACCGTGCCGTCGCGACCTGGTTCGCCGAAGAGACGCTCGAGGGCGAGGGTGACCTGCCGCAGCACCTCACGATCAAGGCCGAGCGGCTCGAGACGCTGCGCTACGGCGAGAACTCGCACCAGCGCGCGGCGATCTACTCGCGCGTCGGCGGTCACGGCATCGCGCAGGCGACCCAGCTGCAGGGCAAGGAGATGAGCTACAACAACTACGTCGACGCCGACGCCGCCCTCCGCGCCGCGTTCGACATGGTCAAGCCCGCCGTCGCCATCATCAAGCACGCGAACCCCTGCGGCATCGCGATCGCCGCACCCCAGGCGCTCGATCCGATCGCCTCGGCGCATCTGCGTGCGCACGAGTGCGACCCCGTCTCGGCGTTCGGCGGCGTGATCGCGGCCAACCGCACGGTGACGCTCAAGATGGCCGAGAACCTGCGCGACATCTTCACCGAGGTCATCGTCGCCCCCGACTTCGAGCCCGAGGCCCTCGAGGTCTTCCGCCTCAAGAAGAACCTGCGCGTGCTGCGGCTGCCCGCCGACTGGCGGCAGGAGCCGATGGACGTGCGCCTGGTGTCGGGTGGGCTGCTGCTGCAGGACGCCGACCGCTTCCCGGCCGAGATCGAGTCGCTCGTCGACGGCTGGCAGCTCGTCACGGGCGAGATGCCCGACGACAGCGAGAAGAGCAACCTCGCCTTCGCCTGGAAGGCGTGCCGCGCCGTGAAGTCGAACGCGATCGTCCTTGCGCAGGGGTCGGCGACGGTCGGCATCGGCATGGGCCAGGTCAACCGCGTCGACTCGTGCCGCCTGGCGGTCGAGCGGGCGGGCGACCGTGCCGCGGGTTCGGTCGCGGCATCCGACGCGTTCTTCCCGTTCGCCGACGGGCCGCAGGTGCTCATCGATGCCGGCATCCGCACGATCGTGCAGCCCGGCGGTTCGGTGCGCGACCAGGAGGTCATCGACGCGGCGCAGGCCGCCGGCGTGACCATGTTCTTCACCGGCGAGCGCCACTTCTTCCACTGACCCGCATTCGCGGGCGGATGCCTGCGCGGCCCGGCGGTCTCGGCGTCCGGGCGTCGGGTCGCTGGGTTGCTGGGTTGCTGGGTTGCTGGGTTGTCCCGAGTCGTCGCGGCCTCGCAGCGTCGGGTCGCTGGGGCGTCACCGTGTCGTCGCGGCCTGGCAGCGTCGTTCAGGGGCGCCGAATTGTGGGTGTGCAGTCGAGGCATCCGCAGTTGGACGCCTCTGAACCGTGGGGGGCGCTCGCGCGGCGGGATGCCCGGGGGCTGTCTGAGCGCTCGGGGCCCGAGCGGCCGACCCCTGGCGGCGCGGCTTCGGGTCGCTCGGCGGCTGGTCGCTGGTCGCTCGGCCCCTCGCCGCTCGGCGGCGTCGATGTGTGGGTATGCGCGTCGTGGACCCGCATCATGGCGCCTTTCAGTGCGCGCGACTCGCGGCTCGCGGCTCGCGGCTCGCGGCTCGCCCGGCGGGATGCCTGGGATGCGACTCCTCGCTCGTTCGGAGGCGCTGAATCGCGGGTGGGCGCGCCGGGTGTCCACAGTTCGGCGCCTCCGAGACCGCGCTCGCCGCCGCGGCCGCCGGCAGGAGCGGGCAGGTACGGGCGGGGCGAACCGTCGTGTCCGAAAACCGCGAGCGGGCCGGCCGCGCGAATGGCAGGCTGGACGGTATGCCGGGACCGACCATGACCTTCGAGGAGCGCTACCGGGCGATCGACGCCCGTGACGCGCGCTTCGACGGGCAGTTCGTGACGGCCGTGCGCTCGACGGGCATCTACTGCCGCCCCAGCTGCCCGGCGCGCACGCCCAAGCCCGAGAACGTCACCTTCTACCCGACCTCGGCGGCGGCGCACGAAGCGGGTTACCGCGCGTGCAAGAGGTGCCTGCCCGAGGCCGCACCCGGATCCCCCGAGTGGAATCTGCGCGGCGACATCGCCGGGCGCGCGATGCGGCTCATCGCCGATGGCGTCGTCGAGCGCGAAGGCGTCGCGGGCCTGGCATCCCGGCTCGGATACTCGTCGCGCCACCTGACGCGTCTGCTCGCCGCGGAGCTCGGTGCCGGCCCGTTGGCCCTCGCCCGCGCGCAGCGGGCGCATACGGCGCGCATGCTGCTCGTGTCGACCGACCTGCCGGCATCCGATGTCGCCTTCTCGGCGGGCTTCTCGAGTGTGCGCCAGTTCAACGACACCGTCCGCGAGGTGTTCGGGATGCCCCCGCTCGCCCTGCGCGCCCGCCGCCCCATCCCGCGAAACCTCCCGTATGTCACGCAAAACGCCGCAAAAGCGTACACAAGCGAGGTTTCGCGGGGACCCCGGAGCCCAGATGCGGGCGCGACGGCGAGGGCGGGGGCGGGCGCGGATGCCGGCGCAGCCGTCGGGGACGCGGGCTCGCCGGGCATGATCGACCTGCTGCTGCCGCATCGCGGGCCGATGGATGCCGCCGGACTGTTCGCCTGGATGCGCGCCCGCGCGGTCGCGGGCGTCGAGACGGCGACCGATGAGTCCTTCGCCCGGACGCTGCGACTGCCCGGCGGCCCGGCGTGGTTCGAGATGCGGCTCGACGCGGCCGGGCGCGTGCGGCTGCGCGCGAGGCTCACGCACCTGCCCGACCTTCCCGTGCTGGTCGCCCGTGCGCGGCGACTGTTCGACCTCGACGCCGACCCGGTCGCGATCGATACCGCGCTCTCGGCGCACCCCGAGCTCGCCCCGCTGGTCGTCCGCACGCCCGGCATCCGCGTGCCGGGGGCGATCGATCCGCACGAGATGCTCATCCGTGCCATGGTGGGCCAGCAGATCACGGTGGCCGCGGCGACGACGGCGTTGAGTGCGCTGACGGATGCCCTGGGTGAGCCGGTCTCGGGATTCGACGGCCATGAGCGACTCTTCCCGACCATGGCGGCGATCGCCGAGCACGGCGCCGAGGTCCTCCGCGGCCCCGCCGCCCGCATCCGCGCGATCACCGGGGCGGCCGCGGCGCTCGCCGACGGCTCTCTCGTGCTCACCAGCGGCGACGACGGACGGGCCCAGCGGACCGCGCTGCTCGCCCTGCCCGGCGTGGGCCCCTGGACCGCCGACTACGTGCGCATGCGCGTTCTGGGCGATCCCGACATCACGCTCCCCGGCGACGTCGCCGTGCGCTCGGGCGCCGCGGCCGCCGGCCTGCCCGCAGATCCGCGCGGGTTCGAAGCCTGGGCCGCGCGCACCGCGCCGTGGCGCAGCTATCTGACCGCGCACCTGTGGCGTGCGGCGCCGCCCCGGCCCGCCCGGTCGACACCGGCCCGGTCGACCCCCGCCCGCTCGCGCGACACCCGACACCGCACACCCCGACGGCCGCGCCGACGCGGCGCCCCGCACCCCCGAGGAGAACCGATGACCGCCCGCATCCAGACGATCGACACCCCCGACGGTCCCTTCACCCTCCTCGCCGATGAGCAGGGCCGGGTGCTCGCGAGCGGCTGGACGGCCGACCATGCGGCGATCGTCGCGCGTCTGCGGACGGCCCCGTCGCGGGTGCGCGAGGTCGAGACGGATGCCATTGCATCCGTCGTCGCCTACTACGCCGGTGACCTCGCGGCGATCGACGACGTCGCCGTCGCGCAGGACGGTACGGCCTGGCAGCTCGCCGGCTGGGCGGCGCTGCGCCGGATCGAGCCCGGGCGCCCCCTGACCTATGCGCAGTTCGCCGCGGCGCTCGGGAGCCCGAGCGCGGTGCGCGCCGCCGCATCGATCTGCGCGCGCAACGCCCCTGCCCTGTTCGTGCCGTGCCACCGGGTGCTGCGCACCGGCGGAGGCCTCGGCGGATTCGCCTGGGGGATTGACGTGAAGCGGTCGCTGCTGGATCGCGAGGCGGGCGGTGCGAGCCCGGCGTGACGAGGGTCGGATCGCCGCC